>CAIXDS010000374.1 GCA_903918195.1 uncultured Acetobacteraceae bacterium
GGTTTTCACCCACCCCACGCCGATGACCGTGCGCGCGCCGCGGGCGAGGGTGACGGTGGCGGTGCGGGTCAGCGACAGGTTGTAGATCTGGTCGGCCTGCCGCCGTGCGACCGCGGCGGCGTAAAGCCGCGCGTACTCCGCGTTCGGCCTGGCCCGGGCGAAGGCATCGCGGATCGACTGCGGATCCTGCGCTGTAAACATCACCCGCATCACCATACCGCGGTAGGAATAGTGCTCCAGGATCTCCTGGCCGATCAGTTGCCCCTCGCGATCGCAGTCGGTGGCCAGCTAGACCCGCCGGGCCGTGCGCAGCGCGTCACGGATGGCCTTGAGCTTGGGCGCCTTGTTGCCGCCGGAGGCCGGCTTGGTGCCGTACAGACAATCGGGCCGCAGCAGGACCGGCGTCCACCGCCTCCACTCCGGGACGACATCCTCCGGCTCCAGCAGGTCGAACAGGTGCCCTTCGGCGGGCAGGATCGGTCCATACCGGCCGCCCACCGCCGCCCGGACGTCCTTCGCTTGGCTGATCTTTTCGGTGATGACGATCTGGTCGGCCATCCGGGTGCTCCTTGGATGTTCTTTATACGTTCCGCGACGGCGGCGCCACGGCCCCGGTCAGCCCCGACGGTGGATTGCCGGGGGTGATACTTTCGGGTCTGCTCCCTTCAGGGGCTACCCGGCCGGTTCCGGCGAAAGCCGGTGGCATAGTACGCCAGCGCGATCAGCGGCAGGGCAAGCCCGGTCCAGCAGGCCAGAAACCAGCCGCCCTGGGCATAGGCCCAGCCGCCGATGGCCGAGCTGATCGCGCCGCCGGCGAAGAAGGTCGCCATGTAGAGGCCGTTCAGGCGGCTGCGATACGCTGCGCCGAGCGCGTAGATGGCGCGCTAGCCGAGCACGAGATTGGTCGTCACCCCAAAATCCAACAGGATCGCCGCGGCCACCAGCATTCCGAGGGACGAGGCCGTGCCGCTCTGGCCGAAGCCTGCCAGCAGGAAAGCCCCGCCGGCGGCAAGGATGGCCAGCAAGGTGCCGGCGCGGCTCCAGCCGCGGTCGGCCACCCGGCCGGCGATCGGGGCGGCGATGGCGCCCGAGACGCCGGCCAGGATGCATTCATGGTCTTGGCTTTCGTGTTGCGGTGCTTGCCCTTGGCCACCGTCATCGGGGTGACGCCCCGTCATGCCGGCGTCGCGGCGGCATGGCGTGATTGAAAGCTGCCGGTTCTGCGTCCGGCCAGCGGGGACGTCCTGGCATCGAGCACGCGCCCCGATGGGGCGGTCTTCAGCTCGTTCAAGAGACCTTTGGGAAGGAGCAGGATGTGCGGGTCCGCACCTGCCAGCAACTGGTCCAGCACCGCCTCGAGGAGACCGGGCGCGCCGGGGGGCGCCGTGTGGTCACCGTCGGGCGCACCAGGCGAGCGGGCGGACGACCTTGCCGGCCGTGCCGTCGCGGCTCTCAGGTGCGTGTCCATATGACCGAGGCATTGCGCCCAGACCTTCCCGATCCCGACGGTTTGGACCCGGAGCGATCGCGACGATGTGTTGGTCGTCGGCGGCATGGTGGGATATCTCCCGGCTCTGGTGAAGACGGCGCCGATCCAGGCTCGACGACATTGGGAATTTTCTCCGATCACGGGGTGCGCGCGTTGCCGCCGGTTCGATTATGCACCGAACTGTTGTAATCATAACCGACATCGCGTCGCGAGAAGCAGACCCGGAAACTACCCACACCGGGCGGGTGGCCGCCGACCGGCGCCGGTGGCGGCACAGCATCGAAGACCTTGCCGCCGCCGAAAATCCCCGGCCGATCGCCGCAATTGCCGCGCCACGCTCGCTTCCCGGACAGAACTGTGCCATCATTATCCTCCTTTTCCCGTCGGGCATATGCCCTGCAAGGTCCGCGTCAGAATGCCGGACAGGATTCCGCGGCAGGGTCAGCTCACCTGCCCCCAACCAACTCACCGCAATTTGGTGCCCCGGAGCCAGCCTCCCCGCGCTGAAGACGTCACCGTGGTCGGTATCGGCGCCTCTGCCGGTGGCTTCGAGGCGTGCAGAAAGCTGCTGGCCGCGCTCCCGGCCGAAAGCGGCATGGCCTTCATCCTGGTCCAGCATCTCGATCCGACGCATGAAAGCATGATGGTGGAACTGCTGGCCGGCGGCACATCCATGCCCGTGCTGCAAGCCACCGACGGAATGGCGATCGAGCGCGATCACTTCTACGTCATCCCGCCAGGAACCTATCTTTCCGTCGGCGACGGCGCCCTGCACCTGTCGGAACCCCAGGCGCGCCACGGCGCGCGCCTACCGTTTGACTTCCTGCTGCACTCGCTCGCCGAAGCGTATGGCGTTCGCGCCATCGGCGTCATCCTTTCAGGCACGGGGGCGGATGGCAGCCGCGGACTGAAATCGATGAAGGAGCAAAGCGGGCTTGTCATCGCCCAGGACCCCGACGAGGCCGGTTTTGATGGCATGCCGCGAAGCGCGATCATGACGGGCGGCGTGGACCTTGTGCTGCCGGTCGGGAATATTCCCGATGCGCTGATTCAGTACGACCGCCGCATCGCGCTGACACAGGCGCTTCCACGCGTGGCGCCACAGGAAAGCGCAAATGATTTTGTGTTCAAAGTTATTGAGCTTCTCCGCAACAAGACGTCCTATGATTTTACGCTCTACAAGCAAGGCACCCTGGAACGCCGGATCCAGCGCCGCATGGCGATGACAGCGGTTGAGATCGACGACATAAATCGGTATCTCGACATCCTGGGTCGCGACGCAAGCGAACTCGACATACTTGCCAAGGAACTTCTTATTCACGTCACCAGCTTTTTCCGTGACCCAAAAGCGTTCGATTTTCTGGCGGATGCGGTCGTGCCGGGGCTCGTCCGGATGCATTCGCCCGATCAACCGCTGCGCATCTGGATTGTCGGGTGCAGCACCGGCGAGGAGGCCTATTCCCTTGCCATGCTCTTCCGCGAGGAAATCACGGCGGCACATCTCAACGTGAGGCTGCAGGTCTTCGCGTCGGACATTGACCCCGATGCGATCGCGAGCGCCCGCGAGGGAATCTATCCGGCGACGATCGAAGCGGAGGTGTCACCAGAGCGGCTTGCCCGCTTCTTCTCGAAGGAACCGAATGGCTATCGGGTTTTGCCCGAGATGCGCGCCACGGTTGTCTTCACGGTACAGGATGCGCTGACCGACCCGCCGTTTTCGCGCATCGATTTCATCTCCTGCCGGAATCTCTTGATCTACCTGCGCCCGGAAGCCCAGGCGAGGATGGTCTCGGTGTTCCATTTCGCCTTGCGCGAGGGTGGCATTCTCCTGCTCGGCAACGCCGAGGAAGTCACCGATGCCGGCGGCCACTTTGAGGTTGTCGCGAAGGCAGAACGGCTTTACCGACATGTCGGACGCAGCCGGCCGGGTGAATTTGGCTTTCTGCCGAGCAGCGGTGACGGTGTGCGCCTTCGCGCCCGGGCCGGCCCAGAAACGGCACCATCGCGTCAGGCAGCCCTTGGCGAGCTGTGCCGGCGCCTGGTGATGGAGCATTATGCGCCGGCCGCAGTCCTGATCAACAACAAGTATGAGTGCCTCTACTCGCTGGGGCCGACCGAACTCTATTTGCGTGTGGCGCCGGGTAATCCGACCCACGATCTGCTCGCCATGGCGCATCAGGGCGTGCGCGTCAAACTTGCGGCGGCCGTCCGGGAGGCCCGCGAGGCGAACGCGCGCGTAGTCATTGCCGGTGGGCGACTGACGCAGAATGGCCACGCGATCTCGTTCATCATCGACGTCCAGCCGGTCCTGAGCGAGGGCGAGCAGCTGTTGCTGGTCTGCTTCGCCGACGCGCCGCAACAAGGCCGGAGCAAGAGCCTCCCCGCCGCCCCGAAAGAGGTGACAAGAGTCGCCGAACTCGAGCAGGAGCTTCAAGCGACCCAGCTGGAATTACAGGGCGCCATTCGCAACCTCGAAATTTCGACCGAGGAGCAGAAGGCGGTCAATGAAGAAGCCTTGTCCGTCAACGAAGAATACCAGTCAACCAACGAGGAACTGCTCACGTCGAAGGAGGAGCTGCAGTCACTCAACGAGGAGCTGGCCGCGCTGAACAGCCAGTTGCAGGAAACGCTGGAGCGGCAGCGCACGACCGCCAACGACCTGCAGAATGTGCTGTACAGCACCAACGTTGCCACGATCTTCCTCGATCTTAACTTCAAAATCCGCTTCTTTACGCCGGCCACAAGGTCGCTCTTCAGTGTCATTTCCACCGATATCGGGCGTCCGCTTGCTGACCTCACCTCCCTGGCCGCCGATGGCACGTTGCTGGAAGACGCCCGATCCGTGCTGCAAAGCCTGACGGCGCGGGATCGGGAAATCGAAATCCGCACCGGTGCCGGGAACGCCGCCCAGGAAGGTGCATGGTATATCCGCCGGATCCTGCCCTACCGCACGCAGGACAACGGGGTCGAGGGCGTTGTCATCACCTTTGCCGAGATCACCGAACGCAAGCACACGGCCGATGCGCTGGAGGCGGCCAGGCGGCAGGCTGACGCGGCGAATGCCGCGAAGTCCCGGTTTCTTGCCGTGGCCAGCCATGACCTCCGCCAGCCGCTGCAGACGCTGGCCTTGCTGCAAGGGCTGCTGGCGAACACCGTCGAGGGTGAACGGGCACAGAAACTGGTCGCGCGATTCGACAGAACGCTGGGCACCATAACGGCCATGCTGAACGCGCTGCTCGACATCAATCAGATCGAGGCCGGCGCCGTGCTTGCTGAACCGGTCAGCTTTCCCATCAACAATCTGCTGAACCAGTTGCGGGACGGTTTCAGCGATCAGGCCCGGTCGCGTGGAATTGACCTGCGCGTGGTCCCCTGCGGCCTGGTGATTCGCAGCGATCCGCGCCTGCTCGGGCAGATAATCCGGAACCTGCTGGCCAACGCGCTGAAGTTCACCGACCACGGCAAGGTGCTGCTGGGCTGCCGCCGGCACAAGGGCATGCTGGACATCGAGGTCTGTGACACCGGCATCGGCATCCCCGCCGGGGAACTGCAATCGATCTTCGAGGAATACCACCAGCTCGACAACGCCGCGCGGGAACGCAGTCGTGGCCTCGGCCTCGGACTGTCCATCGTGCAACGCCTGGCGGCACTGCTGCACCACCGGGTGCGCGTCCGGTCTTACCCCGGTAGGGGCTCGGTGTTCACCATCGAGGTCGCATTGGCGACCGGCGGCACGCCACCAGCGCCTGAACTCCAACCGGAGGTGGTGGATTTCGTTGCTCCCGCTGATGCGCGCCCGACCGGCGCCATCCTGGTTGTCGAAGACGATCCTGAACTGTCCGACATCCTCGAGCTTCTCCTCAAGGACGCCGGGCACCGCGCGATGACCGCCCCGGATGGTGTCGCTGCACTGGGACTGGTGGCGCGCGGGACCTTCAGGCCGGACCTCATCCTTGCTGATTTTAATCTTCCGAACGGCATGAACGGGCTGCAGTTCGTCGCGAAGCTGAGAGGACAGCTGCATCACGATATCCCGGCCGTCATCCTGACAGGCGACATCTCGACTGAGACCATGCGGAATGTGCAACTGCAGGCCTGCGTGCCGCTCAACAAGCCGGTGCGGTTGCAGGAGCTGATGGAGATCGTCCAACGCCTTCTTCTGGTCACGCATGTCGAGGAGCGCACACCCGCCCGTCGCCTTGACGCTGCAACCGACACCCGGGTGCCACCCGTCATCTATGTCGTCGACGACAACGCCGAGATACGCGACGGACTTCGCGCCGTGCTGGAGGAGGATGGGCTGGTTGTCGAGGATTACGGGACGTGCGAGGCATTCCTTCATGCCTACTCCCCGGGCCGCGAAGCCTGCCTGCTGATCGATGCCTATCTCCCCGGCATGAGCGGTTTGGAATTGCTGCTGCACCTGCATGATGCCGGGCATCAGCTTCCGTCCATCATGATCACCGGCCACAGCGACGTGCCAATGGCTGTGCAGGCCATGAAGGCCGGCGCCTCGGACTTCATCGAGAAGCCGGTCAGCCGCGCCGAGCTGCTTGCCAGCGTCGGACGCGCTCTCGAACTCGCCCGGGATTCCGGGGCGCTGACCGCTCGCCACGAGGCAGCGGCGGTTCGTGTTGCTAGTCTCACACCGCGGCAGCGGCAGATTATGGAACGGGTCCTCGCCGGCGAGCCAAGCAAGAATATCGCCGCGGATCTCGGCATCAGCCAGCGCACGGTCGAGAACCATCGCGCCTCGATCATGAAGAAGACAGGGGCAAAGTCGCTTCCGGCGCTGGCTCGCCTGGCGCTGGCGGCGTCGTAGGCACGCTGCCGTCGTGCGGTGTGGCAACTGGCGGTGAGGTCCCGCCGCCGCGTCTGAGTAGTTTCCGATACTGGCTCACTGGTTGGGAGGCTTGCTACATTGCAGCCGCTCGCAATGAGCATTGTGGATGGCGGCAATGCCGCCCCGTCTGCGGGTGGGCCGCATGTTCAGGGCGTCGGGTATTTCGGGGTTTGCGCGTCCAATTCACATGACGGGTGGCCCGATGTCACGATTTCGACCAAGACGAAGATGCGAAAAGCCTGCGGCTGTGGCTCAAGACATAATGTTCACCGGCGCACGATGCGGCCCTGGTTCATTGCTGCAATGACGACGGGACGAGGCGCGCCCTGAAGCACGACCAGCGGGCCCGAAAGGCCGGCTGAAGCCAACCGTTTGCGCGGTTTTGCCGCGGCGGTGGGATCCGCCCGAAGGGGCATCGCCAACAGGAGAGGCAGACATGAACAAGGATCGTATCGAAGGCTCGGCCAAGCAGGTCAAAGGCGCCATCGAGGAAGGTGCCGGCAAGCTCGTCGGTGATGAAAAGCTGCAGGCCGAAGGCCGGGCCGACAAGGTCGAAGGCAAGATCCAGAACGCCGTCGGCGGCGTGAAAGATGCCGCGAAGGACGCGCTGAACAAGTAGTGCCGCCGCGCGCTTCCGGCACGCATGGTCGATCAACCTGATCGGCGTTGCCGGTGCGCAAATGTTCTTCGCGGTGCTTTCGGTCGGAGGCTTGCCCGGCCAGGACACAAGATTCGGCATGATTGCCCGCAGTGTCCTTAGAGTGCACGACAGGCGTCAGTTCTTCGCGACGGCTCAAGGGCGACGCTGAAGACCCCTCACGCGTCAGGTTCGACAACTGAGCGATCTTGGAAAGCCGCGGGCCTGCCCGCGCTTTCCCCGGCTACATGATCAGGGCGTGATGGCCGGAATCGACAGACGTTTGAGGCAATCCCTGCAAACTAAGGAGTAGTCACATGCTACCCGTCATTGTGCTCGCTGGCGTTGTCGTCGTGCTCTGGCGCCTGTCCTATTGGCCATTCGATCGGAGTTACAAGTACCTTCCGAAGTTCGGCGAGAGCCAACACGCCAAGGTCGCCCCGACCTCCGGGTCGAAGCCCACGGCGTGACACCATTCGTCTGGCTAAATAACGATCGTGGGGAGGTGGGCTTGCCCGCTCTCCCCACGGCGTCTTTGAAAGAACTCTGAGGTGATCGCCCGCCCAAGCCTTGTAAACAGAGCCTTGCCGCGGTGCCGGGCGCCGACGGTGTGGTTCTGTCGGGCGGGCGTACCTGCGGCAACGCGTGGAAAGGCATGAACATGAACATCATGAGTCGTACGCACGGCACCGCGACGGGGGAGGACCGCCATGAGGAGGGGGGCCTTGATCTCGTTGAAAACATCGGCGAGAAGCGGGCCTGGCGATCCGCCTTCAAGCGGTGGCTGCTGGAGGATTCGCCCTACATCATCATGCTGTTGCTGGCGGTCGTGGGTGTCGCCCTCCGGCTGCCGGTGGGCTATTGGCTGATGATCACGCCGATTTACGCCGTGATCTGCATCATCGCGGGGTGGCGGCATTTCGAAACGGCGGAAGGCCATCGGGAACTGGTCTACACGCAGGTGCTGAACTGGCTCGCACTGGTCGTCGCCGTCTATATTTTGTACAACAACGGCGTACAGGGCGTGCTGAACACCAACGCGAGTTCGCTCTCCATGATGACCCTGCTGGCGCTGGGGACCTTCATGGCCGGCCTGCAGGCGCGGGTCTGGCGCATTTGCGCGCTGGGGGCGCTTCTGTTTCTCGCCGTGCCGACCATCGGCTGGCTCGATCAGTCGGTCATGATTGTGTTCGCCGCCACGGTTGTGGTGCTCGCCTTCGGCGCGTTGACCTGGTGGCTGAGCCACCGGAGCAATGGCACCGTCTAGGCGCCGGAAAAATCATCGCCCCCTGTGTCCGGACCGGCATTGGGGGATGGTGAACCTAAGGGATCGTGGGGGGCCTGGCTGCTCGCGAGTCCCCGCAGCGGGCCTGCCAGCATTGTCTGATCCGGCCGTCCATTCGGTCCGCCACAGTGCGTGCCGTCAAAGCGTTTGTCTCTGGCGGCACGCTGCAGTGGCGGGGCCGTCATGCGGCCGAAAAGTGACCGGGCCGACCAGTAATCCGGCGTCTGGTCTGAGTAGTTTCCGAAGCTGGCGAGGCATTGCGTATCTGGCTATTTCATAGCTTGGCGCGCTGCCGTCCTGACCGTAGGCATCGCTTTTCGGCTCCTTGGTTCAGGGCATCGGGCGGCGCTTCGGTACAGATACCGACCGGACATCTCCAATGAACCGTCGATCAAAATCGACACGGCACTGATGCCAGTGCCGGAGGCCAGCAGTCCACTCGAGTCCACATGAAGGTACCAACACCATGCGCAAGATTTTCTCCATCGCCTTCACCCTTCTCGTCCTGATTGGCGTCACGCCCTTGCTGGGCGCCTGCCACACCACTGCCGGTGCCGGTGAAGACCTCTCCGCCACCGGGCATGCGATCACGCACAGCGCTGAACACAACACGCCGTAGGCGTCGGAACGCTTTCCGGCCAACCCGCGAACAACCGGGAGAACCACCTTGGCGAAGCGCGGCAACCGACGGAATCGTGAAGTAAAGAAGCCGAAGGCCGGGAAGAAGCCGCTCCAGGCGGTCCCGACCTTCCTCCACCCGTCGCAATCGGGTGCACCGCCCACAACAAAGCAAGGCAGCAAATAAAATGGACAAAGACAGAATCATCGGCGCCGGCAAGGAGATCGCCGGCAAGGTGAAGGAAGCGGTCGGCAAACTCGTCGGCGATGCCAAGCTGCAGGTCGATGGCCGTGCCGAGCGGGCCGAAGGCAAGCTGCAGAACGACGCCGGCAGTGCGAGAGACACGTCCAAGAAGTGAGAGGTTCAGACAATGCCGACAATTCTGCTTATCATCATCATCCTGCTCATCGTCGGTGCCCTGCCAACCTGGCCACATAGCGCCAATTGGGGCTACTTCCCCAGCGGCGGTCTCGGCTTGGTATTGATTATTCTAGTGGTGCTGATGCTCGTCGGGCAGATCTGAGTTCAACAACACCCATGCAACCAACATCCCGAGGAAACGCCATGCGCACATCCTTTCGGCAAACCATCTTCGCCACGACAGCCATCATCGCTCTGCTCATCTTCGCTCTTGGCGCCTTTTCCGCCGGCGCGGCGGCAGCGGGCGCCGGTGACCCGACGGCCGTTCACCCGTCCTCGGGCGGCGGCCAGGCAGCGACTCCAGCCAAGCCGGATCGCACTCGCAACGCCGAGGCGGGCGTTGAGGACAAGATCGCCGATCTGCGTGCCAAGCTGGAGATCACGGCGGCACAGCAGGGGCCGTGGGAGCAATTCGCCCAGGTGATGCGCGACAACGCGCAGAGCATTGATCAGGCGTTCCAACAACGTATGAAGTCAATGCCTGGTATGACTGCCATTGAGAACCTCCAATCCTATGCTGATCTTGTTGCAGAACATGCAAAGGAGGTGCAGAAGCTGGTACCTGCTTTCCAACCGGTGTACGACACGTTCTCGGACAACCAGAAGCGCCGCGCGGACGATGTGTTCCGCACCAATGCCCATCATGAGGTTCACCATGATGGCGCAGCGCGGCACGGCTAGGAGGGGACAAATGGTCAAACGAATCAGAGACCAGCTTCCTGCCTCCTTTCTTCGCCTTGCATTCCTTCTCGGGGTCGCCGCGGCAGCCTTAACCGGGATGCTTGCCACGCCGGCCTCGGCCGCCAACCACCCGACCGGCCAGGGCAACGAGGTACGGGTCGCGCCCGCACGTCAGCAGGTCGCGGAGCGGTGGCACGGCCGGGAAGAGCATCATGGCGGCTACCACCACGGCCACGAATACTACAATAACCCACCGCCGGTGGTCTACGCACCGCCAGGTTATTACCGGCAGCCCGGCGTGCAGTTGTATTTCGGCCTCCCGATCGGCCAGTAATGATGACGGAAATGAGCCGACGCGCAAGCCGGCTCACTGTAGTGCCAGCCCATGAATGCGACATATGCGTCGCCATCACTTCAAAGGAATCCCTCTCCATGCGCTCACCGATATTAGCGACCGTTGCACTGCTCGCTATGTCCGCAATGCCGGCGCTGGCCCAGACGCCATCCGGCCTCGACTCCGCCACAGGCGCGCGCCCCGGCCACGAACCCGGCATCGGCACCTCGTTGCCGCTGTCGGATAAGGCGAGCAATATCGAACCCAGCGATACGCGGTCCATCATCGCGCCCACCCTGCCATCGTCTTCACTCGGCGCGAATGCGACGGCGCGTGATTACCTGACCGCCGCGCGTGCCGCGCTTGCCGCCGGCCACAGCGGGCAGGCGCAGCAATCGCTGGAGATGGCGGAAACACGGGCGCTCGACCGCTCGGTCGTGCAGGGGCAGGAAAGCGAGCCAAACGACAGCCAGTTCATCTCCCGCATCGGCGAGGCGCGTCGCGCCCTGGGCGACGGCGACAGTGCGCGCGCCATCGCGATCATTGATCTCGCCTTGTCGATCTGAGGCGGGGACTTGTCTTTCGGTCCGGCGGCCAATCCGTTCCTGATCGAGCCGGCTCTGGGCGATGGGGCGAAGCAGCCCGATCGCCCGAAGCGTTTCCAGGTGATGGGGCCTGGCCTGATTACCGGCGCATCGGATGACGACCCCAGCGGCATCGCTACCTATTCGCAGGTCGGCGCCCAGTTCGGTTATGGCCTGGCCTGGACGCTGGTGCTCAGCTACCCGCTGATGGTGGCCATTCAGGAGATCAGCGCCCGCATCGGTCGCGTCACCGGTTTCGGCATTGCCGGCAATCTGCGCCGGCACTATCCGCGGGGGCTGGCCGGCAGCGTCGTGCTGCTTCTCGTGCTCGCCAACCTGATCAATCTGGGGGCCGATCTCGGTGCGATGGGGGCGGCGCTGCGGCTGCTGATCCACGGTCCTGTCCTGGTGTATGTCGTGCTCTTCGCCGTGCTCTCGGCCGGACTGCAGATCTTTACCCGCTATGCGCGCTACGTGGCCATCCTCAAATACCTCTGCCTGTCGCTGTTTGCCTACGTCATCTGCGCTTTCATGGTAAACGTGCCGTGGGCCAATGTCGGCCTGGCCATCGTGTGGCCACCATTTTCGTCCCATGCCAGTTATCTCATGGCCGTCACCGCGGTGCTCGGCACCACGATCAGCCCCTATCTGTTTTTCTGGCAGGCCGGCCAGGAAGTGGAGGACGGGAAGGAACGCGCCGGCGCCCGGCCGCTGATCCGCGCGCCCGAACAGGCGCAGAGCGAATTTGCCCGCATTCGTATCGACACCTATCTCGGCATGGCGATTTCCAACATCATTGCCCTGTTCATCGTGATCACTACGGCGGCGACGCTGCATGCGCACGGCGTGACCGACATCCAGACCTCGGCCCAGGCCGCCGAGGCGCTGCGCAGCGTCGCCGGGCCGTATACCTTCGCGCTGTTCGCCACCGGCATCATCGGGACCGGGCTGCTCGCGCTGCCCGTGCTCGCCGGATCGGCAGCTTATGCGCTGGGCGAGATGCTGTCCTGGCACGTCGGGCTGGCGCGGTTGCCTCTGCGCGCGCGCGCGTTCTATGCAACCATTGCCATCGGCATGGCGCTCGGCGTGGCGCTCAATTTTTCACCCATCGATCCGATCCGTGCGCTGTACTGGAGCGCGGTGCTGAACGGCGTCGTGGCCGTGCCGGTCATGGTGATGATGATGCACGTGACCATGCGCCCGGCGATCATGGGAAGCTTCACGTTGCCACGCCTGCTGCTGGTGATGGGCTGGCTGGCAACCGCTGCCATGGTAGCCACCGTTGTTGCCCTGGCCTGGTCGTGGCTCAAGTGACCGTGGAACGGTCGGACAGCATTTAGGGATAAATGGCATGTTTCCGTTCGAAATAATGACCCTCGTCCTGCTCGCCGGGATGGCAGTGAGTCTCGTTGCCGGCGAGGCAGCACTGTATGGCGACACGCTCAGCCTGCACATCAACGTCGCACCGAAACTCGTCCAGGGCGGGTTCGACACGGACACCGCTGATCAGGTGTTTATCGCTGAAGCGGCGCAGATCGTGCGCGGCGAATCGATCATTCCCACGCCGACGCTGCGCGTGAGTTCGAACCCGACGGTGGTGAGCGCTCTCGCTTCGCCGCTCCGGCTGGAATCCCTGGTCGGTGCGCTGCAGGACCAGTTCGGTTTAGAACGTCTGGTGGTCAACGCCGCCGTGCTGTCGGGTCCCGGCGATTCGCTGCGCATGCTGATCGTGGTGGCACAGCCCGGCCAGACGCAGGAACAGATGCAGGTGACGCAGAACGACGGCGACCTGGCCGAGCTGGTGCGGCGTGGGGCCGACATCACGATGGCGCGGGTCTCGCCGTATCGGGTGGCCCAGGCCGACTACATCCGGGGGTTGAACAACGATCGCCAGGCGCTGCGCGGCGCCAGGGAGACGGCGACCAGCTACCTGGCCCGCCCCTGGGAGCCGGCCCGCGCCTCGGAGCGTGCGATGTTGTATAATTTGCTGGCGATGCTGTCGCTGCTGGATGATGAGATCCCTGCGGCAGAGAACGACTTGGCGCAGGTCGAACCGATTCCCGGCGTGCTGGCGCAAGCGCGCGCTGTGGTGGCACTCAGAGCCTGTTTGACCAGAATCATCCGTCGTGCCTTGATCTGTCACAGGCGGTTTTGGAGGGGAGTGGTCGTCAATCTTCCCGTGGTTGGCCTGACGGAAAACCGTCAGGATTTGTGAAGTGCCTTGCCTTTTGAGCAC
>CAIXDS010000375.1 GCA_903918195.1 uncultured Acetobacteraceae bacterium
GCTCGGCTTCGAGGTCGAACTCCGCCCCCTCGCCAAGGCAGCCTGATGCCGCTCGTCAAGGCAAACGAGTCACCCTCCGGCTGCCAAAGCTGGCGCCCGGAGCAAGCGCGCTCCCCTCCCACCGGCGAAGTCTCTTGTCAGCCCTTGGGGTAGCGGATGGCGAGGACCTCGACGTTCTCGATGCCGTGCGGCGTCAGCATCTTCACCACGTCGCCCACCTGGGCGCGCAACAGGGCGCGGGCAATCGGCGAGAACAGGCTGACCTCGCCGCGCACAATGTCGGCCTCGTCCGCACCGAGCAGAGTCACAGTGCGTTCGGCGTCGTCCTCGGTGACATAAGTGACGGTGGCGCCGAAATAGACGCGGTCGCGGTTGGCCTGCTGCGAGGGATCAACCACCTCGGCAATGTCGAGGCGCCTGGTCAGCCAGCGGGCCCGGCGGTCGATCTCGCGCAGGCGCTTTTTGCCGTACAGGTAGTCGCCATTCTCCGACCGGTCGCCGTTGCCAGCGGCCCAGGACACCACCTCCACCACCTTCGGCCGCTCCACCCGCAGCAATTGGTGCAGCTCGGCACATAGCCGGGCATGGCCGGCCGGGGTCATGTAGTTCTTCATCCCGGGCGGCAGGCGCGGGGCATCGTCCTCGTCGTCGTCGGGAAGGGCGGTCATGGCGGGGTCCAACTGCGGCGCTCAAGCCGGATGAAGCAGACGGCGAATTGTGCGGCAGCGCTTTGATTTTGTGCCGATCCGGCGCCTTCGTGCCGGCGCGTTCGTGACAGCATTGTGTCGCCATCCCGGCGACCGCGCAAGGCGGCGGCCATTGCATGCAACCGGGGCACCCCGGCTCTCGCAGGAAAGCACTTCATAGCCTGTGGATGGATCAGCATGGTCTTCCCGCGGGCAGCGCACGCCGCAAGGAATTATGAAGGGGGCCTGGACGTGGGGTCGGAGACTTGAAGCGGATGAGCCACCTTGGCAATTCGGCACGCCACCCCGGACCATGGGCAGCCATGGCACTGGCAGGGGTGCTCGGGACCGGGCTGCTGTCGGCGTGCGACCAGAAGCCGCGCCCGCCCGCCACCCCGGGGGCGGCGGCGTCGGAAACGATCGCCCATGCCCGCCGGGTCGCCGTGGACAAGATCAGCTCCGGCCTGCGCACCCCGGCCGCGGCCCGGTTCCGCGGCGTGCAGGTCTACCAGCAGGCCGACCCGCGCGTCGTTGCCGTGTGCGGCCAGGTCAACCCGGCCGGCCGGGAGGACCAGGCGTTCATCCCATTCGTCTCGGTGGTGACCTACTCGAAGCGGCCGGAGACCGGCGCGCCGGAGTTCGACATCGACCAATACGTCGCGAACTCGAATACCGAGGCGACGCGCATGTACATCGAGATGACCTCCCGCTGCGGCGAAAACGGCGGCCCCCGGCAAATCGGCAACCGCATTGTCATTCCGCCGCTGCCGCCGCTGCCGAGCGATCTGCCTGACCAGCTCCAGCCCGCGCAGCTACAGCCGGGCCAGCTCCAGCCTGGCCAGCCGCCCGCGACAAGCCGTGCCCCGGCAGGGCAGTTCGTCCTGTCGCCCGTGCCCGGCCGGCAAGCGGAGCCGGCCGCATCGGCGGTTTCAGGTCAGAACGTCATCATGCGGCAGGCCGGGAACATCCGCGTCGCCCCGGTCGGCGGCAGCCAGCTCGTTCGGGTCGCACCGAAAGGGGCCGTCCTGCGGGTGTTCGCGCAGGCGCCCGGCGGCTGGCTGCAGGTCGGCGATGGAGAGCCCGAGGGATGGGTCCACTCAAGCCTGGTCGACAGCCCGTAAACCGCAATGCGGGTTGTCCCCAGTTTCTGTGGATAAGTTTGGGGGGAATCAGCTTCCAACCCTGACCGGAGCCAATGGAGTCAGTGGCTTGAACAGAATGCCTAATCTTAAGGCATCAGCTCAAGGCATTGAAATAACGACCCGGTCTCGTCGCATTCGACGAGACCGGGTGGCCGTCTGGCCTTGCTTCAGCCCCCAACCGCCCGCAACTGCGGTTTCCGCGCGGCGATCAGTCGTTCGTAAAGGGTGACGTAGTCCGCGGCCATGCGCCGTGACGTAAAGCGCTTGTCGAACTGCGCCCGCACACCGGCGCGGTCGATTTCGTGCAGGCGGCCACAGGCGGCCACCGCCTCATCGACGTTGTCCACCACGAAGCCGGTGACGCCGTCATCCATCACTTCCGGCACGCTGCCGCGACGCATGGCAATGACCGGGCATCCGCAGGCCATCGCCTCGATCATCACCAGGCCGAACGGCTCCGGCCAGTCGATCGGGAACAGCAGCGCCTTCGCGCCGGAGAGGAAAGCGGGCTTCTGGGCGTCGTTGATCTCGCCGATGAACTCGACGTTGGCGTCGGCCAGCAACGGCTCGACAGAGTGCTTGAAGTATTCGGCATCTGCCTTGTCCACCTTGGCGGCAACCTTGAGCTTCACGCCGCAGCGTCCGGCAATCTGAATGGCGCGCTCGATCCCCTTCTCGGGCGAGATGCGGCCCAGGAAGGCGAAGTAGTCGCGGTTGTCGGCCGGCTGCGGGGTGAGAAGATTGGCGGGCATGCCGTGGTAGACAGTGGCCGCCCAGCCGACATCGGGCAGCGGCGTACGCTGGTTGTCCGAAATCGAGACCAGCTTCACCGTCGGGAACATGCGGTAGACGGCGGCGAACTCCGGCAGGTCCAGGCGGCCATGCAGGGTGGTGACGAACGGCACTTCCTGGCGGATAAACACCGAGTTCGGCCAGTAATCAATGTGGAAATGCAGCACATCGAACTGGTCGGAGCGCTGGCGCACGTATTCGACCATCAGGGTGTAGGTGGCCACCCAGTCGCGGATGTCAGGGTCGAGGCGCAGCGAACGCGGCCAGGGGGCGTCAAGCCTGGCGGAGGTGGTGCTGTCGCCCGAGGCGAACAGGGTAACGTCGTGGCCCATCTCCACCAACGCCTCGGTGAGCGAGTAAACAACGCGTTCGGTGCCGCCATACAGCTTCGGCGGCACGGCCTCGAACAGGGGCGCGATCTGGGCGATACGCATGGAAAGTGGGACCCTTTCGGTCGGGATCGGGAATTTGGGGGCACCGCCGGACGGGCCGGGGCGCGTCGAGGATCAGGTACGTGGACAAGATGGCAAAAACGCGGCCAGTCAGGCGCCCGATCGTCAGTCGCCCGGTTGGCGGAAGTCGGGACGACCGATGAGGCGCTCGTAGAGGGAGATATAATCGCTCGCCATCCGGCCGGAGGTCCAGCGCTGCTCGAAGCGGCGGCGCACCGCGGTGCGGTCGAGCGCGCCCGCGCGGGGGCAGGCCGCCACCGCCTCGGCCACGGTGTCAACCACGAAGCCGGTAACGCCGTCCTCCACCA
Source organism: uncultured Acetobacteraceae bacterium (assembly GCA_903918195.1). Classification (GTDB taxonomy): domain Bacteria; phylum Pseudomonadota; class Alphaproteobacteria; order Acetobacterales; family Acetobacteraceae; genus Rhodovastum. The sequence goes on from CAIXDS010000375.1 coordinate 3,381, forward strand.
CCTCGGGCACGCTGCCGCGGCGGAAGGCAATGACCGGGCAGCCGCAGGCCATCGCCTCGATCATGACCAGTCCAAACGGTTCGGGCCAGTCGATCGGGAACAACAGGGCGCGAGCGCCGGACAGGAAGGCGGGCTTGGCGGCATCGTCGATCTCGCCCAGGAACTCGACCTCGCCCCCCTGCAGCAGCGGCGCGACGACGTCACGATAGTATTGCGCGTCCTCCTCGCCGATCTTGGCGGCGACCTTCAGCGGGGCACCGGCGGCGGCGGCGATGCGGATGGCGCTTTCGATGCCCTTCTCCGGCGAAATGCGGCCGAGGAAGGCGAAGTAATCGCGCCGCTCTGTTGGTTGCGGCATGAGCAGGGCGTGCGGCATGCCGTGCAGCACGGTTGCCGCCCAATGCATGTGCGGCATCGGCCGGCGCTGGCTGTCCGAAATCGAGACCAGCGGCACCTCGGGGAACAGGTCGTAGATCTCCGTCACCCAGTCCTGGTCCATCCTGCCGTGCAGCGTGGTGACGAACGGGACGGGCTGGCGGGTGAACAGAGGAAACGGGTGGAAATCGATGTGGAAGTGCAGCACGTCGAAGTCCTGCGCGCGCCGGCGCACCAGTTCCAGCATGCGAGCGTAGGGAGCGTTGTTGCGCTCGAAGTTCGGCACGAAGCGGGCGGCCTGCGCGCGCACTGGCACGAGGGTGGCCGAGGTGACCGAGTCGCCGGTGGCGAACAGGGTCACATCATGGCCCATCGCGACCAGTTCCTCGCTAAGCCAGTGGACCACCCGCTCGGTGCCGCCGTAGCGCTTCGGCGGGACGGATTCGAACAGCGGCGCGATCTGGGCGATGCGCATGCGGCGGTGGCTTTCCTGCGGGATAGGGTGGGCCTGCGGGATCGGATGGAGCTGCGATGAACGGCTTGTCATCACTTTTTCATCCTCTGCAGCCAATATGGCGAAATGCCGGCGCGACCGAGGCAACGCGAGGCAAATAAGTGAGTCTTCGTCAAAATCGCGCCGCATTGCCGGGTCATGATCGCTTCCACTGGCGGGGAGACCGGACCCGCGCAAGCCCGCTGCGCCCCCGCGCACAGCTTGCTAAACTGAACTGTTTTCCGGCGGCGCGGCTCCGGCCACCGCGCTGCTGGACGAGATCACCACAGTGACCAACACGTCCGCCGCTTCCGAAATAACCCGCTACCGCAACCGCCCGCTCTCTTTTCTGTTCCGCTACGTCAAGCGGCATCGGGCCGGACATATTGCTGTCCTGGTCACGGTGTTTCTGGCGGTGGTCTGCTCGGTCTGCACCCAGTACGGGCTGAAGGGGCTGATCGACGTGATCTCCCGCGGGCCCGGCGCGCAGGGCGTGTGGAACGCCTTCGCGGTGCTGTGCGGGCTGATCGCGGCCGACAACCTGATGTGGCGGGTGGGCGGCTGGGTGGCCGCGCACAGCTTCGTCCGGGTCACCGGCGATGTGCGCAGCGACCTGTTCGTGCATCTGGCCGGGCATTCGCCCAGCTATTTCGCCGAGCGGCTGCCCGGCACGCTGGCCAGCCGGGTTACCGCCACCTCCAATTCCATCTTCCAGACCGAGAATACCTCAGCGTGGAACGTGCTGCCGCCCTGCCTGGCGGTGGGTGTTGCAATCGTGCTGCTGACCACGGTGAGCCCGCTCATGGCCGGCTGCCTGATGGGCGTGAGCCTGGCGATGGCCGGGCTGATCTTCTGGCTGGCCCGCAATGGCACGCCGATTCACCGTGAATTCGCCACCCGCGCCGCCAGCGTCGATGGCGAGCTGGTGGACATCATTTCCAACATGCCGGTGGTGCGGGCATTCGGCGCGACCTTCCGCGAGCAGCGCCGGATCGATACCCGGATCGACGCGGAAATGACGGCGCGGCGGCGCAGCCTGCTGTACCTTGAGAAGCTGCGGGTGCTGCATGCCGTGCTGACGGCCTTCATCACCGCCGGGCTGCTGGCCTGGGGCATCATCATGTGGGAGCACGGGCTGGCGACGCCGGGCGACATGGTGCTGATCTGCTCGCTCGGCTTCACCATCCTGCACGGCACCCGCGACCTCGCGGTGGCGCTGGTGGATCTGACCCAGCACGTCGCCCGGCTGGACGAGGCGCTGGGCAGTCTGCTGATCGAGCACGACCTGCCGGATGCCAAGGGGGCCGCGGCGCTCAATCCGGGGCCGGGTCGGGTGGCGTTCGACGGCGTGCGGTTCGGCTATCCGGGCCGGCCGCCGATCCTGAAGGAGCTGGACCTGGTGATCGAGCCCGGGCAGCGGGTTGGGCTGGTGGGCGCGTCGGGTGCGGGCAAATCGACCGTGCTGGCGCTGCTGCAGCGCTTCTACGACATCCAGGGCGGGCATGTGCTGGTGGACGGGCAGGACATCGCCAGCATCACCCAGGACAGTCTGCGCCGCATGATCGCGGTGGTGCCGCAGGACATTTCGCTGTTCCATCGCTCGGTGATGGAGAACATCCGCTACGCAAGGCCGGATGCCAGCGAGGCCGACGTGCTGGCGGCTGCCACGGTGGCGCGGTGCCGCGACTTCATCGAGGCGCTGCCGGAGGGCTTCGAAACCATGGTGGGCGACCGCGGCGTGAAGCTGTCGGGCGGGCAGCGGCAGCGGCTGGCGATCGCCCGCGCGTTGCTGAAGAACGCGCCGATCCTGCTGCTTGACGAGGCCACCAGTGCGCTGGACTCGGAGAGCGAAAAGGCAATCCAGAAGGCGCTGGACAATCTGATGGAGGGGCGGACGGTGATTGCGATCGCCCACAGGCTGTCCACGCTGCGGAATTTCGACCGGATCGTGGTGATGGATGCCGGACGGGTGGTGGATGATGGTCCGCCGGATGTGCTGGCCAATCGGGTGGGTCCCTATCGCGACCTGCTGCGCAACCAGCAGACGCACATGGTGGAAGACCTGCAAAAGGTCGCGTAACCGAATGGGGTCCAGGGGCCTATGGCCCCTGGCGGAGGTGCAGGAGGCAGAGCCTCCTGCCGGGGTCCGGGGCAGCGCCCCGGCCGTTTGCGTGTGCATTGCCCTTGTGTTGGCGTTGTTTCTTCTGTCGGTGGCCGCTCCGTCCGCCGCAACGGAGCTGAAACTAGCCACCTGGAACCTGGAATGGCTGACCTTCCGGCCGGCGGGCGACCCGGCCTTGCCGGCCGATGTTCAGCCCAAGCGCCCGGAAGACCTGGCCCGCCTGCGCGCCTATGCCGCGGTGCTGGATGCCGATGTGGTGGCGCTGCAGGAAGTGGACGGTCCGCAGGCGGCGGCGGCGGTGTTTCTGCCGGAACGCTACGTGATCCATATGACTGGCGACCGCGTGGTGCAGCGGGTTGGGTTCGCGGTGCGCCGGGGCCTGACGTTCACCGCCAATCCGGATCTCACGGCGCTGGAGTTGCCGGGCTCACGGCTGCGGTCGGGCGCGGACATCACGCTGGACTGGCGGGGCGGGCGGCTGCGGCTGCTGGCGGTGCATCTGAAATCGGGCTGCCGGCAGAACAGGCTGACCGACATGATGCGGGCGGCCTGCCCGGTGCTGCGGACGCAATTGGCGGCGTTGCAGGGCTGGGTGGCGCAGCGCCGCGCCGAGGGGGTGCCGTTCGCGCTGCTGGGTGATTTCAATCGCTGGATGGATGCGGGCGACACGTTCTATGCCGCCTTGCAGGAGGGCGGCGGACTGCTGCGGGCGACGGAAGGGCGGTCAAGCCGGTGCTGGGGCGGCGGCGGTTTCGTTGACCACATCATCGCCGGCGGGGCGGCACGCGGCTGGATGCGGCCGGAGACGCTGCTTGTGCTTGTCTACCGCGAGACGGGCGGGGAATGGCGGCAGCTTCTGTCCGATCATTGCCCGGTGTCGGTGCGGTTCGTGATGCCGGACTAAGGTCCGGCCGACCCTCCCCTTTCCGCGCTCTTGTGTGATCGACCGGACCGCAATGCCGCGATTGCCAAGCACGCCGGGCTGTGCCCGGATAGCGCAATCGGGCAAACCGGACGGGAACAGACGATGACGCTCACAATCCTGGTCACCGGCGCATCGGCCGGGTTCGGCGCGGCGATCGCGCGGCGCTTCGTGCGCGACGGCCATCGGGTGATCGCGGCGGCGCGGCGGCTGGACCGCCTGGAGGCGCTGGCCGGCGAACTCGGCCCGGCACTGCTGCCGCTGCAACTCGACGTGACCGACGCACAGGGCGCCGCCGCCCTGCCGGCCAGCCTGCCCGAGGGCTGGCGGGAAGTGGATGTGCTGGTGAACAACGCCGGGCTGGCGCTCGGCCTGGACCCGGCCTGGAAGGCGTCGCTGGCGGACTGGGAGACCATGGTTGCCACCAATGTGCTGGGCGTGATCCGCCTGACCCACGCCCTGCTGCCCGGCATGGTGGCGCGCAACCGCGGGCACGTGGTGAATCTGGGCAGCATCGCCGGCGACTACCCTTATCCGGGCGGGCATATCTATGGCGGCTCGAAAGCCTTCGTGAAGCAGTTCGGCCTGAACCTGAAGGCCGATCTGGTGGGCACGGGGGTGCGGGTGACCAATATCGAGCCCGGGCTGTGCGGCGGCACCGAGTTCAGCGCGGTGCGGTTCGGCGGCGACACGGCGCGCGCCGCCGCCCTCTATGCCGGCACGCAACCGCTGATGGCAGAGGACGTGGCCGAGGCGGTCGCCTGGGTGGTGGCATTGCCGCCGCACGTGAACATCAACCGCATGGAGATGATGCCGACCTGCCAGGGGCCGGGGCCGCTGGTGGTGAAGCGGAGCGGGTGAGGCCACCATGAATCGCAAGCAGGTGCGCCGGGCGCTCGAGCGATACCGCGTCACTTCCGGCAAGGGGTTCCGGCTGGCCGACCACGACCCGGACGACATTGCCGAAGGGATCGTCAACAAGCACGACTCGCAGGCGCTGCTGACCGATGGGGTCACGCGGCTGGCGGAACTGCAGGAGCTGCTCTATCCGAACGGCCGCTGGGCGCTGCTGTGCATCTTCCAGGCGATGGACGCGGCCGGCAAGGACGGCACCATCAAGCACGTGATGTCGGGGGTGAACCCGCAGGGCGTGCAGGTGACCAGCTTCAAGCAGCCGAGCTCGGATGAGTTGGCGCACGACTTCCTGTGGCGGGTCTCGCGCCGGCTGCCCGAGCGCGGGAATATCGGCATCTTCAACCGCAGCCACTACGAGGAAGTGCTGGTGGTTCGGGTGCATGAGGACGTGCTGGACGCCGAACGCCTGCCGCCCGAGCTGACTGGCAAGAAAATCTGGGAGCACCGGCTGACCGACATCGCCGGGTTCGAGCGCTACCTCGTCCGCCAGGGCCTGGTGATGCTGAAGTTTTTCCTGAACATCTCCTTCGAGGAACAGAAACGCCGCTTCCTGGAGCGACTGAACGACCCGCAAAAGAACTGGAAGTTCAGCGCCTCCGACATCGCCGAGCGGGCCCACTGGGAGGCCTACATGAACGCCTACGAGGAGGCGATCGCCGCCACCGCGGCGCCGCACGCGCCGTGGTATGTGGTGCCGGCAAACAACAAATGGTTCACCCGCATGGTGGTGGTGGGAGCGATGGTGGATGCGCTGGAGACGCTGGATCTCAAGCCGATGGAGATGCAGGCGCCCGACCGCATCCGGCTTGACGAGGCACGGCAGCGGTTGATAGATGAGCCCGATTAAACGCGATTTTGGCTGAAAATGGAACGCATATGAGCGAGAGTGAAATTTCTGCGGCTGAGGGTGCGTTCTGGGCTATTCCTCCCCATACTGGGATCGTCTATTGGGAAATGCTCTCCTTGTTGCACACTCAGTTGCGCCCGCGGCGCTACCTGGAAATTGGCACAGAGAATGGAGCGTCGCTCAAGCAGGCAAAATGCGCTTCGATTGCGATCGACCCGAAGTTCGGCACGCTCGACCGCGAAACATTGGAGAAGCCAGCCTGCTTGCTGTTTCAGATGACGAGCGATACCTTCTTCGAGAGCTACAGTCCGACCACCCTGCTGAACGGTCCGCTCGACATCGTCTTCCTCGACGGCATGCACCTCTACGAGTTCCTGCTGCGCGACTTCATTCATGTCGAGCGGCATTGCCGACGTAATTCGGTGGTTCTGCTGCACGACTGCCTGCCGCCCGATGCCAACGTGGCACGGCGCGGGATACACGATACGACGCTGCGCGCGCAAAGCTTGTATCCCAATTGGTGGGCGGGTGACGTATGGAAGGCCGCGCTGATCATCCGCAAGCTCCGGCCGGAGTTGAAGATGTATGCCTTCGACGCGCCACCCACCGGGCTGGTGGCGATTACCAACCTTGACCCGGCCAGCAATATCCTGGAGCGCGCCTATTACGACGCGGTGGCCGAGTACCGTGACCTGACGCTCGGCACGTTCGGCACGGATGCCTACCTGAAGCTGTTCGAGCCTCGGAAGTTCAGCGACGATTTTAACGATATCGCCGAGCTTTTCTGGCTGTAACAAAATTCCATTGCTGTCTCGCAACGAGATGTGCTGGATCTCAAGCCGATGGAGGCAGCCACCCGACCGCATCCCGCCAGAGGAAGCGCCGCGGCGGCTGATGGAGGAGGAGGAGGAGGAAGGGCAGCAGGCGCGGCGCTCTGCCCCGCCGCCCGCAATCCGCCGCCGTTCATGCGCGGCTGGTCAGTGCCAGCATCCCCAGCATCTGTGCTCGTGATGGCTAGGCTCCTCGACGATACAGGCAGTCGTCGCCAAGGTGACTCCAAATAGCAGCAACAATGTGATCAGACGGGGCATCTGGTATTCCTTCGTCGTCGAACGTTCGGATGGGAAGAAAACGTACACGGATTTATTGCCGCAGCAATTGGATAATTTTCAGCGCCAACTGCGGCGGAACGGTGGCCGGCGAGGCGATGAAGCCGACCGAACGCCGCACCCGCGGCATGCCGCTCGACATCGCCGGCCGCCATCGTGATATGGATCGCGGCAATGGCATTTCCGACCCGTTCGACGTAAGCCATCCCATCACGAACACGGATGCCGTGAACACAACCGGGTCCATGCCCCAATCCTGGACCGTGCGCAGACCGGCATTGCAAACCGACTGGCAGATGACCGATGTACCCTGACATCCTCGTCCACTTCGACGGTTCGGAACGTGCGACGGCACGGCTCGATCTGGCGATCCGGCTGGTCCTGCGGCGGGGCGGCCGGCGGCTGACCGGCATATTCGCCCGGATCGATCCCGACGAACGCGGCATCATCGCCCGCCGGGCGAGTGCGCGGCTGGTGGAAGCCGCTTCCCGCGCCGAGGCGACATTCCGGCAGACCTGCGCCGGGCATGGGCTGGGCTGCGACTGGCTGAACATGCCGTTCGGCGACCCCGATTTCATCATCCGCGAGATGGTCATCTGCAGCCGCTACAGCGACCTGACGGTGCTCGGACAGTTCGACCCCGAGCACGACCGCGATATCCTGCCGCCGGAACTGAACGAGGAGATCGTCCGCCAGTCCGGCGGCCCGGTCCTGCTGGTGCCGTTCGCCGGCAGCTTCGCCAGCATCGGCCGCAGCGTCCTGGTCGCGTGGAACGGCAGCCGCGAGGCGGCGCGCGCGGTGCGCGATGCCATGCCGTTTCTGACGGCGGCGGCGGAGGTGCGGGTGCTCGGGCTGCACCTGCGGCCGGAGCAGCCGGATCGGGATCTGCCGCGGATCAACATCGCCGAACGCCTGCGGCGGAACGGCATCGATGCGGCTTACGACGTGATCGCCCCCAACGAGGTCGGCACCATGGACATGATCCTGTCGCATGCGGCCGACGCCGGCGCCGACCTGCTGGTGATGGGCGCCTTCGGCACTGACGCGGTTCCAGGGTTCGGCCGGGCCGCGGGGACGCGCTTCATCCTCGGGCACATGACCATACCCGTGCTGATGAGCCATTAGCCGGAAAATTGCCCCATCCGGCGGAAGGAGCCGAGGCCACAAAGATCATCCCGGCGCAAAACGCGGTAACGATTCCTATCTGTGGCCTCGCCTTCTTATCTGCGCGATCCTGTCCCGCCAGAGCCCCATGCGCTCAGGCGGCGCGGTGCCGTGCGCGCAGCCGCAGGCCCAGCGCGATCATCGCCACGCCAAACATCAGCGCGTAGGCGCCGAACCATATCGTCAGCACCCAGGCACCGGCGATCGGCCATGTCCACAACAGCACGCCCCAGACGATCGACAGCAGCCCGGCCAGCCCCATCATCCAGTTGCCGTGCCCGGTATCCAACTGAAACGCGGCCGCGAGCGCCAGCGCGCCGGTAATCACCGCCCACACCGCCAGCAGGGTGATGAACACCACGATGGCCAGCCCCGGAAACGCCCACGCGCCAGCGCCGGCCGCGATGCCGATCACGCCCTCCAGCAGCAGCAACCCCCAGCGCTCGTGCTTGGCCAGGGCGAGCACGGCGGCAATGATGGCGAACACGCCGTCAACCAGCGCGTAGGCGCCGAACACCAGCACCAGCGCGGCGGCCACCACCCCGGGCACCACCAAGGCTGCCAGGCCGAACGCCACCGCGATCACGCCACGAATGACCAGCGCCCACCAGTTGCGCGCCAGGGCGGCGCGGCGGCCGAGCCAGGGATCGCTGCCGATAAAGTCGCTCATCGGAAAGGTTCCTCTGTGTTGTTCAGCGCCACCACTATGCGCCGTCGAACGGTGACACGCTACCGCCCCCAGAGGATCAGGATGACGCCTGCAACAACAAGCACCAGCCCGATCACGTCGGCGCGACGCAGCTTCTCCTTCAGATAGAAGCGCGAGAACAGCAGCGTGAACACCATCTCGACCTGCCCGAGCGAGCGCACCAGGGCCACCGGCGCGAGGGCAAAACTGGTGAACCAGCAGGCCGAGCCGCAGGCCGAGAGCGTGCCCACCCAGGCCGAACTGCGCCAGGTGCGAAAAGCGGCGCGCAACTGGTCGCGCTCACGCAACGCCAGGTAGCCGCCCTGCATCAGGGTTTGCAGAAAATTGGTGACCAGCAGGGCAAACACGGCCTGCCGCACGATGGCCTCCAGGTCGCCGCCGGTGCCGAGCGCGCGGTTGGCCTCCTTGACGCAAATGGCGGTCAGCGCGAAGGCAGCACCGGCCCCCAGCCCGCACAGCGCGGCCGGCTGCAGGGTGGCGCGCAGCACTCCGCCGGCACGCAGGCCGCGCCCGGCCAGCGACAGCACCAGCACGCCGCCCACGCCAACCGCAATGCCGAGGATGGCAAGCGGCGTCAGCGCCTCGTGCAACAGGAAGAAGGCAAGGATCGCCCCCTGCACCGCCTCGGTCTTGGCATAGGCGGAGCCGACGACGAAGCTGCGGTAGCCGAAGGCCATGATCAGCAGGTTGGTGCCACCGATCTGCAGCAGCCCGCCGAGCGCGCACAGCAGCAGAAAACGTGCATTGGCCGTCGGCAGCGCGGCGCCGGCGGCGGCGTGAAACCCCGCCACCAGCAGCGCCGCGGTCGGCAGCGCATACAAATAGCGGACAAAGCCGGCGGCGTTCACCGACAGCTGGCCGCGCAGCTTCTGCTGCAGCGCCGTCCGCCATGTCTGCAACAGGGCGGCGGCGACGGTCATGGGGATCCAGAGTTCCATCTCGCAAGTGTGACGAGCCCGGCCGCCGGCAGAAAGCCCCGTTTCCGCAAGGGTCAGGCCCGCTTGCGCCCGCAGGATGGCAATTCTTCATGGAGTTTTTCATGGACAGCGAAGCGCCGGCCCGCCATGAGCGGGCCGCCGCTCGCTGATCCCCGCAAGCGCCTGCCATGAGGAGCCATCTGCCATGAGCGACCTGGTGTTCATCACCTTCCCCTCCGAGGAAAAGGCCGAGGAAGTCCGTTCCAAGATCCTCTCACTGCAGCAGGATTACCTGATCGAGATCGGCGACGCGGTCATCGCCACCAAGGACGACAAGGGCCGGGTAAAGCTGAACCAGCTGCTGAACACGACCGTCGCCGGTGCCGCGAGTGGCGCGTTCTGGGGACTGCTGATCGGCACGCTGTTCCTGCTGCCGATCGCGGGCGCCGCAATCGGCGCCGCCTCCGGCGCGGTCGGCGGAAAACTGACCGACATCGGCATCAATGACGACAAAATGAAAGAAGCCGCGCAGGCACTGCGGCCGGGCGAGGCCGGACTGTTCCTGCTGATCCGCAAAATGACGACCGACAAGGTGCTGGCGGCGCTGCAAGGGGTGGGCGGCACCGTGGTCAGCACGTCGTTCGAACATGCCAAGGAAGAAGAACTGAAGGCGGCGCTAGCGCCGCATGTTGAGGGCTGAAAAAAGAAGGCCAGGGCTCTGCCCTGGACCCGGCAGGGGCCGAGAGGCCCCTGCACCCCATTCCTTAAAAGCTACCCTAACGCTCTGCGAACGCTTACCGTTGCGACTGCAAGCAGGACCACCGCGATCGCGGCCATCGGCCAGATCGCCTGCAGCGCCACCGCCGCCGGCATGTCCTGCAGAAACACCCCGCGCGACACCACCAGCATCCAACGCACCGGATCAAGCCGGCTCAGCCACTCCACCGCCACCGGCATGTTCTCCACCGGGGCGGCGAAACCCGACAACACGATCGCCGGCGAGGCGTAGACGAACACGCCCAGAATCGCCTGCTGCTGGGTGCGCGCAAACGACGAGATCGCCAGCCCCACCCCTACCCCGGCCAGCATGTACACCAGCAGCGCCGCCTCCAGCAGCCACACGCTGCCGACAAACGGCACCCGGAACCACAGCAGCGCCGCGACAATGACGATATGCGCCTCCAGCAGCCCCACGATCGCCGCCGGCACCGCCTTGCCAAGCATGATCTCCAGCGGCCGCAGAGGTGTCACCAGAAGCTGTTCGAAGGTGCCCAGCTCGCGCTCGCGCGCCAGCGACAGGGAGGACACCAGCATGGAAATGATCAGCGACAGCACCGCCACCAGCCCGGGCAGGATGAACCATTGCGGGTCCAGCGCCGGGTTGAACCAGTCACGCACCTCCAGCGCCAGCGGCGGCACGTGCACGGATTGCTGCTCCAGCGCGAAGCCCTGCACGATCGTGGCGGCGTAGCCGTTGACCAGCAGCGCCGTGTTGGAGCGCCGCGCGTCGAGCAGCAACTGCACGCTCGCCGCCCGCCCGGCCAGCACGCGGGCAGAGAAATCCTGCGGCACGTGCAGCACCGCGGCCACGTCCTTGGCGTCCAGCAGCGCCGCCGCAGCGGCCGGATGGTCGGGCACCGCGGCCACGCGAAAGGCCGGCGAGGCGGCGAAGCGGCGCACCAGTTCGGCGGAAATCGCCCCGTTATCTTCGTTCCAGACGGCCAGCGGAACGTTCTGCACCTCGAAGGTCGCCGCATAGGCGAAAATGACCACCTGTACCAGCGGCGGCGCCAGCAGCACGGCGCGCGACTTCGGGTCCTTCCAGAGGGACGCCAGCTCCTTCAGCACCAGCGCCAGAATGCGTCGCCACATGATCCGCGTCCTTTTGCCTTCCGGCGCCCCCGTCCAGTGATCGCTACGGGTTGGCGGCGGGCCTAAGATATTGAGTCCGTCGCTACAATCAACATTTCGCCTCTTACAAGTCCTTTGGCTCGCCACTTCTGAGCGGTTTCGAACATCGCAAAACGCGTTTCCAGATTCTGTTTTCTGGGGCCGAGCATCTCGTCCATGGGCGAGCGCAACAATTTTCCGGCTATCTTTGCGTAGGACGAGCTTCTCAGGGCCTCAGTGATCACGACCCGTCTCGTGTCAGGATCGATCGCAAGTTGCCAACAATCAAAGAGCGTATGGATATCAGTCCGCAAAAGAAGCCCATTGCTCACATGGTTTGTCCTCGGACCCAAATAAGGGATGATATGGGCGGCTTCCAACACGTCTTCGACGGGGCAACCGGTTATAGCGCAACGGTTAGCATACGCATTCAACAGGGTGGCACGGAAGGCTGGCTGCCCCTGACGAATGCGGATCGCACGCAACTGCCGCTTCCGCTCATCTGTGAGGCTTTCCGGATCAAAAGCGGAGTCATCCAGACGCTCGGTTTCGTTTGAAGATCCAAACGGCGTGAGCCACGGGGCAAGCCTTCTCTCAAGCCCGAGTTTAACAGTTAGACGCATGTCTGTGCGTTGTCGTATTCAAAAGTTCTGAGTTTTCAGTCGGTTCTATAGGGAGCCTGAAGCGCCGCAAAAAAGTATAGTGCTAAATTCTGCGGACTTAGCCCTTTTTAAAC
>CAIXDS010000376.1 GCA_903918195.1 uncultured Acetobacteraceae bacterium
CACTTTCAGGCCGGCTTTCGTCGTTGTCGCGGCGATGAGTTCGACGACGACGAGCCGACTGGTCAGTGGCTTGCCGCGCCAAGTCTGGGTGATATGGCAGAACATGCGGTGCTCTATCTTGTTCCACTTCGAGGTTCCGGGTGGAAAGTGGCAGATCTGGAGCGTCAGGCGGGTCTCGTCGGCCAGCTTCTGCAGTTCCACCTTGAACAGCCTGACGCGCGAACCGTTGGAGCCGCCGCCATCTGCTGTGATCATCAACCGCTCGGCCGCCGGATACCGCTCTCGGCCCATCACATCCAGCCAGCGGCGGATCGAGTTGACCGAGAACTGCGCTGTGTCGTTGTCGATGCCGACACTCACGCAGCCAGTATTGGCCGCAATGTCGTAGACACCGTAAGGCACGACTTTGCCAAGCTCGGCATCGACGAAATCATGAACCTTGACCTGCTCGGGACAGCCTTGCGGTCGGTAGTCGCTGCCAACGTTCTTGTAAGGGCCTATCAACTCCTTCTTTTTGGTGTCGATCGAAATCACCGGCTGCCCCGCCGCCTGGGCTGCGATGACGGCTGCGTTGATATGCTCGAACTGAGCGTCGCGATCGGGATTGCGGCTGCCTTCGAGGGTCTTGCGGTTGACCTGGCGGCGATAGCCCACGATGCCCAGCAACTTGGGGATGCTGCTCTTGCCGACCTGGTGACCGATCTCGCACAGCGCCACCGCCAGCTTCGCGTGGCTCTTCGAGACCCACAGCAGCGGCCGCATCGGATCGCCCATCGTCGCCGGCTCCACCAACCGACGCAGGTCGTCGAGCAACGTCGGGTCGGTGACGGTCAGCGCATGCCTGCCACTGCCCGGCCGTCGCACCTCACCGGACAGTCCGCCAGGGTCATCGAGGTCTTTCAGACCGCGGCCAATCGTGCTGCGTGCGACCCCCGTGGCCCGCGACGATGCGCTGACCCCGCCATACCCGGCCGTTCGCGCCTCCGCCGCCGCGAACAACCGACGACCACGTTCGTTCAGGCTACGCCGAACCGCCGCATAGCGCTCGCCAATCGCAGATGCATCTACCATTCGCGGAGTCTACGTGCTCAGCGAACCGCGCCGGAATCCCCTATTCGCACCAGGTCCCGCAGCGCCGAGGCGATTCGGAGATTGTTGGGCGTCTCCTTAGAGGCGGCGCTGTGACCGAATTGGGAGCACTGAAGCGCGCGCGTGACATGCCTTCGGTCATTCACACCCTGCTGCATTACACGGCTGAGGACGCCAGCGTCAGCTATGCGTATCGCAAACGCGATGACGCGCTCGCTGCCGCACGCAACGCCGCCGAGGCGCACGCGGCCAATCTGCGGCGCGCCGACAGCGCCTTCCTCGGCAACACGGACGCCAACGACAGCTACGAAATCGTCGTTGAGGACTTCCGGTCCTGGGCCATCGTGTCCCTGCGGTATCGACCCACGGGAGAATCCGGCAGCCCCTGGCGCTGGATCATCCAGCAGCACGAGGTCGTTGAAACGCTCCGCCAGGAGGAGACGTCTGACCCGGCGCTGCCGGAACTCGCCGTGAGCCAATCATGATCCGCGAGTATCACGCGCAGCGCCGGCGCGGTGGGACGAACCCGCTCGGCGTCGGCGTCATCCCGGTCGGAGCGATTTTCTACATCCAAAACGATGGCTGGTGGCGCGACCGCTACCGCGGCGCGCCGATCTGTCGCAATCCGTGGATCGTCGAGGCCTATCTGAACGGCACCATCAGCGCCGCGCGCCGCAACCGTGAGACCGGCCTGTGGGAAGACATCTACGTCGCAGGGCGTTCGGACATGGCGGTCGTCCGCTCGCTGCGCGACGGTCGCCGCCGGCAGGTCGCCGTGCGCACGCTCATTCTGCACGAGGAGCACGGGCTGTCGATCGGGCCGTGCGGCTACCCGAATCTGCCCGACATGCGCCTGTGGCGCTTATCCGATCCTGGAACACATTCCCCGAACCGCACGAGTCTTCATCGTCCTTTGACCACCTCCGCAATTCCCGCCGCCCTGCCCGTCTGCCCTGATTGCAACAGCAGGAAAGCCGGAAGTGGAAAATGGAACGTGCCAGAAAACGATGAAGGAAGGACTGGGAACAAAACGGCTGCCGCATCGCCGCCCGCCGCCGCAAGGGACCGGCCTTCGGCCTCGCGCTGCGCGCGCCCTTGCCCCGCCGGATCGGGATGCGCCGCGTGGGATGGGTCTTCCCGAAAAACAGGGAGGATGAAACCCGAACCCAAAGGAGCCAGCCATGGCCGAACTTCGCAGCGTCGATCCCCGGACTCTCCAGCTCAACCCGAACAATCCGCGCCGCACGCCGGTGTCACCGGCAATGGACGACCAACTGGTCGCCTCGATCAAGGCCGTTGGCATCATCCAGCCGCCCTCCGTCATTCCGAAGGACGACGGGCTGATGATCGTCGTCGGCAACCGCCGGGTGAAGGCCGCGATCAAGGCCGGACTGCCGGCGATCGACGTGATGGTGTGCGATGCCGACGAGGCCGCCGACGCGATGCGCTCGGTCGCCGAAAACTTGATACGAGCTTCGATGTCGAGCGTGGACATCTGGCGCGCGATCGAGCGGCTCGAAGCCCAGGGCTGGAACGAGCAGGCCATCGGCGACGCGCTCGCGTTGCCAGTCCGCACCGTCCGCCGCCTGAAGCTGCTGGCGCATCTGCATCCGGCGATGCTGGACGTGATGGCGCTCGGCAGCATGCCGAACGAGGAGCAACTGCGCACGATCGCCGCCGCCACGCCCGAGGAACAGGCGCAGGTCTGGAAGAAGCACAAGCCGAAGAAGGGCCAGGCCGATATTGCCTGGCACGAGGTCGCCCGGGCGCTGGCCAAGCGCCGCATGCCGGCCTCGGCGGCCAAGTTCGGTGACGATCTGGCGAAGGCCTACGGCATCGTCTGGGAGGACGATCTGTTCGCCCCACCGGGCGAGGACAGCCGCACCACCACGAACGTCGAAGGGTTCTTCGGCGCCCAGCAGGAATGGCTGCAGAACAACCTGCCCGAACGCGGCCGGCTGTTGCCGGTTGACGAATACGGCCGCTTTGACCTGCCGAAGAAGGCCGAGCGCGTCTACGGCAAGCCCGGCAAGGCCGATCTGGTCGGCCACTACATCGACACGCGCACCGGCGAGGTGCAGTCCGTCGCCTATCGCCTGCCCGAGCCGAAGAAGGCCGGCAAGCCCGCGGGCGGCACGAAGACAGCAACCGGCACCACGCCCGGCGCCGCCGGCGGCGACAGAGACGATCACATGCCGGCGGCGCGGACCCGGCCGGATGTGACGCAGAAAGGCATCGCCATGATCGGCGACCTGCGCACCGATGCGCTGCATCTGGCGCTCGCCGACGCGCCGATCGCCGACGACACCCTGCTCGGTATGCTGGTCCTCGCCCTCGGCGGTGACAATGTCGCCGTCGACAGCGGCAGCAACCTGACCGGCAACGACCGCCAGGCGATCAGCCGCACGCTCACCGAAGGCGGCGTGCTGACGACCGACCCCGACCGGCTGCGCCGGGCCGCGCGCATGATGCTGGCCGCGGTGCTGTCCTGCCGGGAGAACCGCACGCAGAGCGGCCCCTTCGCCCGGATCGCCGGCGAGGCGATCGGCGCCTCGCTGCGGCTGCCGAACATGGCGACCGAAGAGTTCCTGTCGTGCCTGTCGCGCGGCGCGCTGGAGAAAGCCGCCGCAGCCGAGGGCGTGCGGGTCGAGGTCCGCGCCAAAGACACGCGGGCGCGGATGGTCGGGCGTTTCACCGACGGCACCTTCGTCTATCAGGGTGCCCTCTTCCGGCTGGCGCCCGAGGATCAGACCGCCGCCGCCGAGCGCGGGCACGGCCACACCGGCTCCGGCTGGATCAGCCCGGTGACCGGCGCAGACGGCGAAGGCGACGCCGTCGCCGAGCCGGAGGACGGGTACGAAGACGACGCCGGCGATCTGCGCGAAGCAGCCTGACCCAAAGCTGAACCTGCCCTGGTCCGGGTTATGCCGGGCCGGGGCTTCCCCGCCGAACGAGGACCTCACCATGACCCACCTGACTCCAGGCGGCGCCGGCACCGCCGCGCGCCCGGCTCTGTTCAGCACCGCACAGTCCAGCCTGCTGGCACCCCACGCAACCCGCGTACGGCTTGACCGCGCCGGCCTGTGCGCCGGCATTGCGCGCCGCCGCCAGACCTTCGCTGATCTCGAGGCCGGCCTGGTCATCGCCTGCGAGCAAGCCGCCGCGCGCGGCGCGGCCCACGCCGTGCGCATCGACGACCGTGCAACCTGGGACCGCGCCACATGGCAGCGGTACCTGGACGCGGCGGCACGACTGGAACCCGATTACGGCCCGCCCATGCGCCGGCTGTTGCAGGAGATCGACCAGCTCGCCCGGTTGATCGACCTGCCGGTCGCCGCATAGCCGCCTCGTCGCCGGACGGATGACGGCCTCACCGGCTTTGAGTGAGAAGCGAACCGGCAACGTTCGGGGCGATAGCGTAAAAACTGGACACGGCCCTGTGGAAGGCGGAACTGGAAGCCGTAAGTCGGGCCTAGGGCTGCCCCGTCTGTCGCAATCCTTCTTTGCCTCGGAACCATCTTAACACCCTGACCAACTCTTGAGGGCCACCTCTCTCTACGATTGTTGCCCAGGTGCTCGAATAGCGAGAACAACTGCACGCACAAAAAAGCCGCTAGATGCGGCTGCCGCCTGGTTATCAAGTCGAGCTCGGACCTCCTCAATGGCGGTACGTGGTGCCTGTCGGCAGCGGCTGTCCTCGCTGTCCCACTGAGAACGATCAAACCATCCCACGAGATAGATGCCGACGGGCGCCTGTAGGTCAACCATATAGCCACGGACGAGCTGAGCCTCGAGCGCTGTGAACAGCTCCGGGTTCCAACATCCCTTCACCTCGATGACTGCCGATAGAGGATCAAATGGCTGGCCATCGGCACCATGTCGCGCGGTGTTGACCAAGATATCCGTGCGTTGTCCGACGGGCGCGCCGGGCCGCCGACTCACTTCGACCTCGCGGTTCGCGAAAATTCCTTTACTCTTGAGCTCCTGCCGTAAGTAGCGCGCGATCACGTCCGACAGCCCATTTTCGTCGATTGGCCGGTAGACATGCGTGTGCCCCTGGCGATCCCAAAGATCCCGCACTGGTGTCTGAGCACCATGCAACTCGGCAGCAAATTTCCCGAGCGCGTCCACCAAAACATCGAGTAAATCAGCGGCTGACGTTATAAGCTTGGTGCCCGGGCGATCGGTAAGCGCGAAGATTTCCTTCGTGTTCAGGGGAGACCAGGTTTTCAGGCGCATCACGAGCTCGCCCCGGCTCAGCTCGAAGGGAAGCAGCGGTATATCAGGCCGTTCAGCGACCAGCCGCATAAGTGCCCGCACAGCCTCTTCGGTTCCCATCGCCGCCAGCCACCGGACCGCATCGTCGCGGAGTGACGTGACCATCTGAAGAGGTTCCACAAATCCGGACACCGGCCCCGGGTCTGCCTCCGGCGGGAACAGACGCACCATCAACAGGTAAAGGTCAGCGATCCCATCTGCGCCGATCCCCGCGTAAAAATCGGTAGAGTGATAGAAGCTGCCGGCGACCTTAATTAGAACAGCGCGCGCCAGGCCCTCCTTTGCGAGCAGCTTTGGCCAGAGCAACGGCCAAACAGCCCCGGCTGCCCGACGAAGCAATACGTCCGCGATAGCCATTGCGCTTTCGTCAAGAAGATCAATGCGTCCGACCGCGTCCTCGATCGCAGGTTCGTATTCGGCCTTCAACAGCGCATCCATTAGGGCCGCGTACTCTCCCGGCCGCAGGTCCGACTGCTGCATCTCGTCGAACAGTGCGACCTTGAGACCTTCGTCGTCCCAGCAGCCTTCGATGTCCCGCAGGAAAAGAAACGGATGCGCGACGCTCAGCGCCTGCGCATCCGAGGAAGCACGGGCCTCCGCTTTTTCCATGTGCAGCATCTTCCGCACCGCCGAGACAAATACCGCCGGCGCCTTGGTGAGTGCATCCCGTAGAAGTCTGCGTGTCTCGCCGGAGGTATCGTCGGCCAATGTCAAGCGCAGTCCAACGATGACCGGTGTCCACTTCTCCCATGCCGCCTGCGGTATCGCGGCATAGCTGTCAGAAGATTCCTGGCGCAAGAGGATGAACGCGCGCACCGCCGATAGATCGTTGCTGTGCAGCGGCATGGGGTTCTTGCCGAACCACTGATCCACAGAGGACTCAGCGTCTGTCAGGTAGGTTTGGGCTGTTGCCACGATCCGACGCCGCGTGGCTTCGTCAGCGGCAGCCCATCCTGGCATCGCCGCAATGAAGTAGTTCAGCCCATCCATGATCGCAGGGCTTTTCGGGGTGAGCATCAGGACAAGATTGAGCCAGCACCACGCTCGCCACTCACCCTTTTCTGCGCCTGCCAAGCGGGCCGCGATCTCCGCCGGAAGATCAGCGATCGCAGGTAGCGATGGGCGTTCCCGCATCTCCTGCATTTGCCTTTGCAACGCGCGAGCCTGAGCCGCGTCCGTAGAGTCAATCAGCACACCGTCGACCAGAAAAGCGAAGTGCTCGCGCAGCAGCGGCCACATCTGGAAAGCGGGATGTAGCACCTCGAACTGGTCATTGTTCCCGAAATGGAACAGGAAGCTAATGAAGCTGCAGAGGCTCTCTTCACTCAGCCCGTGCGTGTTCGAACTGCCACCTGGAGATATTTCCACCAGCCATTCAAAATCCTCACTCCTGACAAAGCCGGCGTGGATGTACGGTAGCGCGGCGAGCCGGTCCATGTGCCGTTGGCACAGATGGAGCACGAATTCGCGGCGGCGAGACGTGCCGGTGCGAAGGCGCTCCACAAAGGCCTCATTTGCCTTGACGTCGGTGCCACGGCAAAGCGCGCCGCACTGGTGCAACCGAGCCGCAACGTGCTCCAAGAACAGGCCGGTCAAAGTAGGATCTTCGAACGCCTCCCACGCTTTGAACATGATGGCATCCGCCAGCGTCTTATCGCGGAACTCCCCCATCAGATTGGACGTGTTGATGTATTCAGTGGCCCAGGTCAGTGCCGGCCTCAGGTGTTCCGTTGTCAGCGCGCCCGGAAGCTCGAAAAGGAAATGCGCATACGAACCGACGTAGTGCTCATCCGAAGGTGCTAGGAGAGCAAACAACTGATCCGCGGTGATATGGTCCGGCCACAGAAGGTCCAAGGCGTAGCCGCGAATCTCTGTGTGAGGATCGGAGCCGATGCCGGCCTGGAGCATCGCGAGGACCTGCACCGGCACTGATGCGTCGCCGCACTGCCTGAGCGCGGCAACCGCGCCCGCTCTTACCATCGGGTCTTCGGTTTGATCGAGGGCAGCTTCGAGCAGCTCCCGCTGCAGCTCCTTCAGTTCGCATCGCTCAGCGATCGCGAGCGATGACCGTCGCGTAATCGGCCTGCGCGCCCGGTCCGTGAGGGTCGCGCGGAGTTGCGCAGCGAGACCGGGATGCTTCAGCCTCTCATAGGTTTCCGAGACACCGAAAAAGTACTCGTAGAAGCGTCCCTGCTCGACATAGGCTAAGAGCGAAGCCACCAGCGCCGCCAAGTCCGTTGCAGCCCATTTCGATAGATCGCCGCGCAGCAATGTCCACGGATCAGTCGCGATCAAGGACGCGCGAAGCTCGGGGTTCAGCGACGCGGCCCAGGCCCCAATGATTGCCAGCGGCGGGATTAGACCGCCGCGTGGATGCGTGAGGGCTTTGAGTATCGTCTGGGGCGGCACGCCCTTCTCGACGAGGTAGTTCGCCGCGAGAAACTCGCCATAGGTCTGATGCGCCCAGCCCATACGACGCTCGCCGCGGGCGGTGAACAACCCTGTGTCCAGCACCTCAAGCACGTCATCGTCAGTCGTCGTGAAGGTGGGAAAATCGCCATCTTCCCGCGCGCCCGAAACCGTCGGCGCTGGGAGGTCTTCGCTCGGGGTTTCTGTCTCGGGACCATTCCAGACTGCAAACCGATGGCGTAGCATTGTTGCGACGGCGATCCTGCCCGCGACGCGAAGGCGCTGGCGTCCGTTGAGATGGCCTCGCCGACACGTTTCACGCCGACTGTCACTCGGTTCCTCGCAGAGCGCCAGGCAGCCCTGCCGATACAGATCCCCGGTGCTGGTCGGGAGACGCCCATCGCGCTTGTAGAACCCGATGAGCATTTTCAGTGTCAGCGGCTTTATGGCGAAAGCCACAGCCTGCGCGCCGAAGAGCTTCGGGATAAATTCGTTGGGGTCGATGCCGTTGGCTGCGAGCGCGATCACCACGTCGCGCCGCCGAAGGGGCGCCAGCTCGAAGACACCTAGGCCGGATTCGCCCCAAATCCCCGTCAGGGTGCGACCGAGGGTGGCGGCTGGCCAGACCGCCGTCCGGCAGGCGACGCGGACGGACAGGCGGTCGGTCGGCAGACTCTTTATCCCCTCTGCCAGGACATGGGGCACCGTCTCGATCCGCAGCATAGCCTCGTCGAGGCTGTCGAGCAAAAGGCAGAGCCGGGTGTCACCCTCTTTCCACGCCGCGACCTCGGAAGATTCGAAAATGCGACGATACAGCCGATCTTCGCTGGAGGTGACGTTTAGGTCCACATACGCCGAGACGATGTTGCGCCTGGCGGGCAGTGCAGAGACACGCTCGTACTCGCGCTGAAGGGTCGCCGATTTGCCGATACCGGGCTCGCCGAGCAACACCAGCGCCGGGTAGGCCTCGAGCTCGGCCAACGTCCTGAGAGGACCGGCCCCATAGAGACTATCAACGGGGTCGCGCAGAAACCCGGCATCCGAGAGGTCAAGGACGCCAGTCTGGGCAATCAAAAACCGCGGCCAGTCGTACCGCGGGGGTGAAGAGGGCGTCCAGGGAGGAGCCGCTGTTACGGACACGGTGCACCGCTGGTCGTTAACGCCTCGGTTGGCCTCGGCTCTGAGGCGTGGCTGCCCAATCCGAGAGGCCTAAACGACGTAAACCTCCATTCTCGCTGCCTTTGCCCGACCTTCTGCGTTTTGGCCAACCTCAACTCCGCTATGACGATTTTGAAAGGTACCCTTGGACCATAAAATATTCCACACTGCGCGACGACCGACAGCTATCGGTGTGAATACCCGGATCCGGGAGCCGACTGGCCGCCGACGAACGACTGGGGTGCATGCAAAGCGGCTGAAGCTCCCTCCGTCCGCTTCCCATCTGTGGATGACCCCGTTCCAGTTCGACCCGCGCCTCTTGGAGGGTGGAGCGTAGCCAGCACCTGCCGCTAGGCGGCAGCCCTGGGCGCGCACCCGCAGGCAAGAATGGGTGAGTGTCGGAACCGGACGGCCTTGGCATCGCGCCCTCGCCGCCGCCATCGGCTGGAGGCGACCTGCAGCCCACGCATCCGGCGCTTTCGTCAGGAAATCGGCCAACTCGACGGGCTGATGGCACTCCCGATCGCCGCCTGACCGCGTTGCCCGGCCCCCTGCCCTGCCCGTGACGAGCGCACCGGAAGCACCCCCGGATTGTCCACGTGCGCAGGCCCGCGAGCCATTTCCCGGCAGCAAGGCAGGACGGCTCCACCTGCTCTGCGCCGGCAATCCGGCGGGTCCGCGCGCTCGTGGCGATCAGCTCGTCGGTGCGCATCCACGCGCCGCCGCCGGGTGCGCGGGGCCGGCCCCAACGGTCAGGCAGAGCACGGCGACGCGGCGACGCCGACCGGCAGACCCGCAAGCCTGCGTCCCGCCCCCTCCCTGCAACCTCGACGCACCCGGCAGGCTCCCCGGTCGCGCCGGCATCGGCGGTCGAACGTGTGCCAGCCGAAACGGCGCGGGTCGGTATCGGCGGCATGATCCCGGGCAGGCAACCAGCCCATCGGTGTGGATGATCCACCGCACCGGGCGGGAAATCGTGGGGCTGCGCGGACCGGGCGTGAACCAGGCCATGAACGCGTCGATCTCTCTCCGGCCACGCGGATTGCCGGTATGGTGTGTCGGCGTCACCCCC
>CAIXDS010000377.1 GCA_903918195.1 uncultured Acetobacteraceae bacterium
CTGGATCTTCTTCTCGAAGACCCAACCCAGCGGCTGCTTCGGGAGCGCCGGGGCAAGAGCGGGCGCAGGCGGGAACCCACGCGCCTACGCGTGGGGTGGCAAGCCCGGGAGCGCAGCGACGAACTCTTGCGGCGGCGCGCCTGCAAGCGGCAGCATCTTTTCTTGCGCGTATTTCCGATTGGGCGTTTCCGATATACTGGTGCCCCGCGTCTCTCAAACTGCGGTGGTCCGTCGTCCATTGGCCTGGCTCAGCACCAGCTTGTTGAAGGGAATGTCCTGCGACCGGCTCAGCACGATCTTGGGGGAAGCAGCCATCTCGGGTTCTCCGCGACGGGCCGCCGGGAGCGACTCTCCACCCCTTAGCCCGTCACGAATCTCCACTCAGCCCTCTATCTTTTTGCCGGGCACAAACCCCAGAATACAGGCGCGCGGAATCACCACAATATAAACGAACCGTACGGAAGGATCAGATCGCCTTGAGGCCGCGACCTTGTTCATTGGTTGCGTAGGCACAATAGGCCAGTTACTGAGTCGGGAGGTGAAGTGGAGGGCAGCACGACGCGGGAGTTGGCAGCAACATTCGACGTAGCCGACGACCTTCTCTGGCAGGCAATCGCCGGTCGCCTCCTCAGTCAAGGACGGTTGGCAATTGTACGTTCTGGACGGATTGGACCATTAGTGGAAATGGGTATGGCGCACAAAGCTTTGCCCGGTGCTTATGATTTCGTCACATTCGAGCCGCCGTTCTTCAGGCAGATCGTCGTGGCTCTGGAGAAAGGCCAGATTACGGGCGCGGGTGCACAGGACCATGCCGGTGTATTTCCTCTGCGTTGTCATGACCCAGCAGCGGATGGAACACTTCTATGGGACCAGTGGGTGAAGCACGCTGAGAACGCTGCGATAGCTACAGGACTTTCGAGAACTCTGGTCGCCGGCCTGCTAGGGGCACTCGGCGAACTCCAGGACAATGTTTTTGATCACAGCGGTCGGCCTGAGACGGGCTTGGTTGCCTACGCTGTGGGCCGGAACACTTTTGAATTCGTCGTGGCCGACGCAGGGATCGGCGTTCTGGCCAGCCTGCGCCAGAATCCAGAATTTGCCGCATTGCGTGATTCCGGCGAGGCGCTGCGCGCCGCCGCATCCGACGGAGCGTCGCGCTACGCGCGAAGTACCGGCCACGGTTATGGTATAAGCAGGTTGTTCAGAGCCCTTGCGCAGGATTACGCAGACCTAAGGTTTCGTAGTGGAGATTATGCCCTGCGGCTCTGCGGGGACGCTCCGAGCCTGACCGGCCATGTCGAGTTGGCGCAGAAGGCACGACTGGGCGGGCTGACCATCTCGGTACGCTGCGCGCCGGGGGAAAGCCCGAGCCGGCAGGGTTAGAGGAGACGTCGCCTCGATACGGGCCTCGTAAGCCGAGCGGATCACAGCGACGTTGTGGGCGAGAAGTTCATCAACCGCTTCCCCGACAGGTGTCGGGAATTTGGCCCATTTCACCTGCCCGGACTCGGTAAGGTACGCACGGCGGCGGTGGAGAGTACGGCAAAAGGCATCCGTTTCAATCAGGCTTACCCGGGCAAAGGACCGACGCAGTTCATGCAGCTTTCGGCCACCTCCACGAATAACCAGTGCGAGCGGGCGCTTGACACGGTCTGCGAGGGCACAGAGCTGAGTGACGTGCCAGTCGATGCGGGAGCCCCGCCCGCCACCCGTTGCGAACTCGAATGCAATGGCCTCTATCTCAGGGCGGCTAGAGATCAAGTTGGCCCACCGAAAATAGTCGTGCTCTGTACGGCCGTTGACATGAAGCGCGGATCTCAGACCTACTGCTGCCATTTCTGTCCACGAAAGCAGTATACGCTTCATCGCATGAAGATTATCAGTGCGTGGCACGTCAGTCAGTACGCTGTAGTTCGGGGCGGTAATGAGGGCGACGCCGAGATGGGCGAGCGCGGCCAAAACCGCAGGGCGGTTTTGCAATTCCCACCAACGTTCGATCAATCCGTCCTTGTCTACCCCGCTCAGGATGACTGTTGCTCTTTCCGCGATTCGGAAGCGGTGTGCCAGCGCTTCACGAGAAGAAATGCGGACTTCGCCGGTCGCCAGATTGACAACATCGTAAAGAGACAGAGCGACAACGGGTTCGTCGAGCAGGGCCGCGCGACGATATCGGTGGTCAACAAAAGGGATGACGGGCGGCAAGTCTGGCAATCCTCGCGCAGGTACGCGCGGTGCGTTGTCGAACGACAGGCCACCCACTTCACGCATCCGGGCCACGAACTGAGCCGGGTTGCATCGGCAGACCATATCGCATTTGTTCTTGGCTTTGCAGGAGCAGAGATCGCTGCAATCAAAAACACCAGCGTCGGTGTGGACTCCGCCGCACAATGGTAATTCCAGGCAGGTCGCGCACCCAAGGGAGGTAGCATGCTGAGCCGCATTGTCCCAGAGGCGTTGAGGCTGGGGAAAATGTCGCGACGGTTCGTAGGTTGGCCGCTGATTCATCGGACACTGATCTCCGCGGTATCGCCGAACGAGCCGACGCGCTGGACGAGGCCCTCGGCGTAGCCCCCTCCTTCGTGGATTGCTGCGGCCAAATCGGCCGACGGTTGGCAGACCCGTCCAATCGGCCGAAGACCATCACTCACCATCAGACCGTCGCAGCCGGTTTGAACGATCATTTTGTCACCGACCCTGGGGATAGCCTCAGGCAGAAGCTCAACGGTAACGATCCTGGACGCCTCGCTGAACGTGAGATCCAGAAGCGACGGGGCCTTGAGCCGGTCCAGGCCGGCGTCCCAGCGCTTGCGCCATGGTTTGCCGGTATGGGCACGAAGGTAATCAAGGCCCATTAACAGCCTCCAGAACGGAGCTGAAGGATTTCGACTTACCCTGCTTTTGCTCGATAACCAGCCCTTTGGCGGCGAGCCCTGAAAGACGGTTGTTCCAGGCAGTGGGGCCAATCTTCTGGTCAAGGAACTGAGCAGCAAGCTCGGGCGCGGTGACCGGCCCGAGCTTCATTACCGCCTCAAACGTCATCCGCTCTGCAGGGTCCAGATCCCCGATCACGCGAGCCGCGGAGACTACACCGTCAGCATCGATGTCACATGACCAGAGCGCATCACCACGTGCACGAACGAAAAACTCCAGTTCTTCAAGAACGGCCGGCGCGAGGTTGGCGGCAATGGGATAGACGTTCTGAAGTGACCGGCGCGCGTAGTCACGGAACCCGATCACCCCTTCTCGCAAAAAGGAGGCAGTGGCGACCTCGATGCCATCAAAATCCAGGAAAACCACCATCTGGCGGTCAGAAGGCAGAATGGCGGCGATCAGCGCCGTCAAGAGCTTTCGCCCGGCAGTACCACCCGAAAGGATGGTGACCCCGTTCATCAGAGCTAGCAGCCGATACCTCAATTCACCATCCTCACTTTCTATGAGTGAAGATGGTGAGGCTTGGCGTTGGCGTCAAGGGGTCCTGCAAGCCAGAGAAATCGCCTCCCCGAACGGCGCGGCGGTCACGCCGATGCTGACCCATAGCACCGGGTAATCCGGCGCCGGGCCGAACTCGCTGCCGTAGAGGTCTGTCAGGTAGACGGCGCAGACCGGCCAGATGTCTGACCCGGCGATCCAGTCGAACACCGGCCGGAAGGCGGTGCCGCCGCCGCCATGTGGGGTCAGGTGGATCGGGTCGCCCGGCTCATAGGTTTCGGTGCGGGCAACGGCCTCGTCGCGGTAGACGACGTGGATCGCCTCGGGCGCCGCCTCGTCCAGAATGGCGGTGATCTCGGGCGGTGAAGGCGGCGAGCGTTTCCGCGTCGATGCTGCCGCTGGTGTCGACGCCGACCACCACCGGGCCGAGACCTTCGCTGCGCAACGAGGGCAGATAGAGGCCGCTGGCGCTGTGGCGGCGGTTGGGTGCGGTTCGCGAGGGCACCGATCTCGATGGACAGGCTGTAACATTCCCTTCGCTCCGTCTCCTTTGTCTATGGGGGCGTCTCCCGCCCTCGCCCTGGCGACCGAACAGACGGCGCCACAGACAATGGAGCAGGAAAATCATGATCGAGACCGAGAACCCCGCGAGCGCCTTCGCCGTGCTCGCCTCCGAAGAGCCCGCGCTGGACTGGTCAACGGACGCCCCACGTGGCGGTCGCGCGGTGATGAGCCGTATCCTGAAGGAGAAGGCCACCGTCCCGCTCTTCTTCGCGCAAACGCTCGTGCAGTCGCTGCGCGACGTGGGCTACGACCACACCACTTCTGCCTTGTGCGAGCACGTGGATAACGCGATCCAGGCGGGAGCGAAGGAAGTGCGCGTCTTCTTTCGCCAGACCGGGAAGAAAGGCGAATACCGGATCGACGCCGCCGTGTACGACGATGGCCGCGGCATGTCGCCGGCGGTCCTCAAGGTGGCCACCTCCTTCGGCGGCTCGCTCAACTTCAACAATCGCCAGGGAATCGGCCGCTTCGGCATGGGGATGAAGACCGCCGCCCTCAGCATGAGCCCCGTGATGGAGCTCTACTCTTGGCAGGAAGCGGGCGCCTTCTACAACATGACGCTCGACGTCGAGGCCATCGGCAAGGAGCGCGCGAACCTCGTGGCGCTGCCGGACCCCACCCTCCTGAGCGACCTGCCTGACGAGGTTGCCGACTTGTTGCGCCGACCCATGTCCTGCCCGACCGACAGGACCGAGCAGCTGCTGCTGGCCGAGCCGGACGACGACCTGGCGGAACGTCTCGGGCGCTCGGGAACCATCGTCTACATGCCCGAGTGTGACCGTCTTACCTTCGCCAAGGCCCAGACGCTGGTGGACCACGCCACCAAGGAGATGGCACGCGTTTACCGGCGCCCCATCGGGGCCGGCCTTCGGCTGTTTGTGAACAACCGGCGCGTGGATGCGTCCGATCCAACGTACTCCATGCCGAATGCTCGGCACGTGAAGCTCGACATCATCCCCAAGCAGAGCCGCCTCATCCTCGCCAAGCCCGTCCCCGTCAGGGTGCACGAGAACAGCGAGGAGACGGTTCCCATCGCCATAAAGATCTTCCGCCTACCCATCGAGGAGTGGTCAAAGCTCCCACGCAAGATCCAGCGCAACGACCTACGCGTGTTCGAGGGCAACACCGTGTCGATCCTGCGGAACGGGCGCGAGGTGTTCGCCGGGCCGATGACCAAGATCACTACCCGGCACAGCGTCACCTACTGGTACCGTATTCAGATCGACATCCCCGGCGACCTCGACGAGGCGTTTGGCATTTCCTCGAACAAGCAGGGCGTCCGGCTGAAGGGCTATGTGGAGGAGACCATCAAGAGCGCCATCGGGGAGGAGATTACGCGTCTCAACGACGAGCTCAAGCGCGTGCAGGCAGAGATGGCCGCGGAACGCGCGCCGGCAAAGCCGACGACGAGCGAGGCCAAAGCGGCCGAGGCCGACCCGTTCCAGCGCACCCAGGCCCTCCTTCTCACTCCAGAGGAGGAGGCGCAGCTCGAGGAAAACCTCCGCGGCCTAGCAGTGACGCTGCGGCGGAACAACGAGACCGAGGATGAGACTTTGGAGCGCATCAAGGCCTCGCCCTACGTGATCGCGTTCCGCCACGACGAGTACTGGCCATTCTACGATGTGCAGCAGCGCTTCGGGCGGGTCATCCTCACCCTCAACACTGCGCATCCCTTCTTCACTCTCTTGTACGAGCCGTTGAGCAAGCTGGGTCAGGGCGTCGAGGCGGGCGCGGACGATGCCGCCGGCGTGCCGCCTCCGACAGAGCAAAGCGGCCCGATCGTCGCGCTGGACTTGGTCTTGCTCTCGCTGGCCCGAACCCAGGGGAGGCTGGCGGGAACGGGCGAGGACGCCCGCAAGCTACTCGACCTCATGCGCCGCGAGTGGTCGGACACCCTCCGGGTCCAGCTGACGACCTGACCGCACGGGCGCGGCTCCGGCAACTTTCCGCTTGCATCGCCGCGCTCAAGTCCAGCACGTTGCTATTGGGCAAGGGAGTGCTCCTGCCGGCCCTGCATTCCTCCCGACCAGGCATAGCGCCCTGGGCGGGGGGCGCAGGAAAATCCGTCTGGGGCGCCCGAGCCTGACAACCCCGCGGCCGACACCGGCCGCACAGACGAGGGCTCGAAACATGGCGGTGATCCCGCAGCGTTGGCGCGTGTACGCGCATCTCCAGAACCAAGCCTCGAAGGCCCGCCGAGCTGACGCGCGGAGCTGGGGCATCGAGGCTGGTCTCAACCATCTCCTTGCGGCCGACAATGACGAAACCTACGCCGCGGCCATCGGTGCCACGCGGCGGCGCGAAACCTACCGCGAGGGGATCAGGCGCCGCATGGCCGAGGCCAGCGAGGTGGTCGACCCCGCCTCAAGCCTCGACGCGCGCCTCTCGCTTGATGCGCTGCGCCGGCAGATCCGGCCCGCCGATTGGGATCTGCTGTGCCAAGTCGGTATCGGCATGGATTATGCCGAGATCAGCCCGCTTCACCGATGCAGCCCAGGCGCGCTGCGTGTCCGCGTTCTCCGGCTGCGTGGGAGCATCGCCTGCGGGAGTGCCTCCTGATGGTAGATGTCGTTACGTTCGACGAAGCGCTGGCGCTCACCGAGCAGGGAAAACGAAAACTCCTTCTCGGAAACGGCTTCAGCATTGCCTGGCGGGCCAGCGCTTTCACCTACCGATCCCTGCTTGAGGGTGCCGACCTCTGCCGGGCGCCGCGGGCTCGGAGGCTCTTCGAGACCCTCGGCACGTCCGACTTCGAGGAGGTGATCCGCGCCCTGCTGATCGCCGCGAAGATGGTGCCAGTCTATGGCATTGCGGGCACCGACATGGCGGCCGAGATGCGCTCGGATGCGGAGGAGTTGAAGTCTATCCTCGTCGAAGCGATTGCCGCCCGACATCCTGACCGGCCGCAAGCCGTGGGCGACGCCGCCTTCAAGGCCTGCCGCGCGTTCCTGCGCCACTTCGGCTGCTACTACACGCTCAATTACGATCTGCTGCTTTACTGGGCCCTCATGCACGACGAGGTGGATGGGGAGCCCCTCCCGCGGGACGACGGCTTCGCAAACCCCGAGGAGGAAGACGCGGACCACGTGGTGTGGGAGGCGCGTGGCCAGCAGCACGTGCACTTCCTGCACGGTGCCCTGCACCTGCTGGACGCTGGCCCCGAGCTGCAAAAGCGGACTTGGAGCCGCACGGCGGTGCCCCTGATGGACCAGGTGCGCGAGGCGCTGGACCAGGAGCGGTACCCCCTCTTTGTTGCCGAGGGCGAGAGCAGGCAGAAGCTCGCCCACATACAGCACCACGGCTATCTCAGCCGGGCCCTTCGCAGCTTTGGAGAGGTGGGCGGAGACCTTTTCGTCTACGGCCACTCCCTCGCGCCGAACGACGAGCACGTGCTGAGAAAAATCGAACGAGGGAAAGTGCGGCTGATTTTTGTCAGCCTTTTCGGAGACCCTTCATCAGAGGAAAACAAGCGGATCGTTCAGCGTGCGTTAGAAATGCCTGCGCGCCGCAGGGGCAAGAACGAGCTGAGCGTTCGCTTCTACGACGCGGCATCAGCCCGCGTCTGGGGCTGATGGGGGTCACGCCGTAGAACGGGCAGGGGATAGCACGGTTGGCGGCACGAACCGGGGACAGGGCCAAGCCGCGGTGCGCGGCGTAATTCTCGCGTTACGCAGTGGCGTGACGATCAGGATTTCGCCGGAGCCGCGGCTTATGCTATTCGCGCGGTCAAGCCGCCAGACTGGCGGCAGCCGCTCCAGCAGCGCGACACAGTTCACGCTGGCCTTCAGCCGTCAAAGCCTGCGTCCTGCATGGTTCGGCGCTTCCTTCGGGATCAGCCGGGCAGGGGAGGGAGCGGGGCCATGCCGCCCTCTTGCGGTCTGCTCCGCCGCGCCCTCCCGCAGACTGCGAAGCCGGCACTGGACAAGGGCGCGCACGGTGCGAGCGGTAGCGCTGTCATCCGGCCACCTCATTCTCTCTTCTATTATTCGTTCGATATGGGTCCCGACAGGCACCGATCAAGAACTTGGCCCTGGCACGAATCCTGCTTTGAAATCCGTGCGGTAGCTGGCATCTTAGCCAGGGTTCCAGTTGCATGCCGATTCAGAAGACTCCCAAGCGTCTGGCATCCTCGCCGAAACCATCCTCTGAAGGCAGTGGTCGCCAGCAACGATGATCCTTTCTGTCCGCGATGCATGCGAAGTCCACGAGCACGTTAAGCGCGCGGACCCGGCCCCGGAGATCGACGACCTCATCGAGGCGCTCGCCGCGGCGGCGGTCTCGTCCGAGGCGGCGGCGGAGTTTTTCCTTACAAATCATATCACTGGCGGTATGCGCCTGCTCTTGGATCTTGGCTTCCGGCGGCTTGCCGGGAAGGGCGAGCAGGCCTCGTTCGTCCTGTCCCAGGCGATGGGCGGCGGCAAGACCCACATGATGATCGCGCTGGGTCTGCTTGCCCAGCTACCGACCCTGCGGCGCCGCATCCTCGCCGAGGCCGGTTTGCCCGACGAGTTCGACGGGGCGGCGCGGGTCGTTGCCATCACTGGCCGGCGCAATCCTTCTCACTATTTGTGGGGCGAAATCGCCGCCCAACTGAAAAAGCCAGAGGCATTCCGACGCTTTTGGGCCGAGGGTCCCCGTGCCCCGGACGAGTCCGACTGGAAGGAGCTGCTGGGCACTGAGCCAACGCTCATCATGTTTGACGAACTGCCGGGCTGGTTCGACTACGCCATTGTGCAGCAGGTGGGTGGCGGCACACTCGCCAATGTGGCGCGCTATGCCCTGGCGAACCTGTTCGAGGCGGCCCGAAAGACTGGGAATACCTGCATCGTTGCTTCGAACCTCTCGGGCGGCGCCTATCCCGATGCGGTTCGCGATCTGGAACGCGAGGCCTTCCGCGGCGCCCGGCCGGTCGAGCCCGTCTCCCTCCAGGGCGGTGACATCTTCGCCATCCTGCGGAAGCGGCTGTTCAAGAAGCTGGCCTCGGCACAGCAGATCGACGCGGTTGCCGATGCCTACGTGAAGGCCATGGAGGAGGCGGTAAAAGCGCGTGCGGTGCAAAAGACGCCGGAACGGCTCGCTGAGGAGATCCATGGTTGCTACCCGTTCCATCCGCGATTTGCCGACCTCGTCGCCACTTTCCGCAACAACGAAGGCTTTCGTCAGACGCGCGGTCTTCTGAGCCTCGCCGGAAGGATCGTGCGCGGCGTCTGGTTGCGCCCAACCAATGACGTTCACCTGATCGGCGTGCAGCACGCTGACCTCTCAGACAGCAATCTCCGCAGCGAACCCTTTCTCGAGCCGATGCGGGAGGCTATCGCCCACGACATCACGAACCAGAGGCAGGCCAAGGCCGAGACGATCGACACTGCCCAGGGATCGGATGCCGGCAGCCAGGTGGCGGTCGCTCTGCTTTTCGCCTCGATCGGCTCCGGCCCGGAAAGCAAGCGGGGCCTCACCCGCTCCGAGTTGGTCGAGTGCCTCATGGCGCCGAACCGCACCACGACGGAATTCGGCACCGCCTTCGATGCTCTGCGCGGCATGGATGGCGCCTGGTACCTGCACGGCGATGGCAAAGACGAGGGCACCTTCCGCTTTACCAATCAGGAAAACCTGACCCGCCGCCTCCAGAAGGAGGCGAAGGACGCACCCGAGCCGCGCATTCACGGCGAGCTGGTGCGCCGGCTGAAAGAGGTCTTCGCCCCCCAAACCGGCAACGCGTACCAGCAGGTGCTGGCGCTTCCGGAGATGGAGGCGATCGATCTGCGGCGGGAACGCACGCTGCTCGTCATGTCGCCCGACAGCGGCAGTCCGCCAAAGGCGGCTGCCACGCTGTTTGCCGGCGTGGTCGAAAAGAACAACCTGCTGATAGTGACGGGTGACGCCACGCGCTTCGCCAGTATGGATGGCGCGGCGCGGCGCCTCTACGCCGCGCGGAAGGTTCAGAAAGACCTCGGCTCCAGCCATCCGCAGGCCGAGGAAGTGCAGGACAAGCTGGAGCAGGCGGAGTTTGACCTGCTGACCACTATCGAGCAGGTTTTCAACAAGATCTGGTATCCCGGCCTCTCGCCCCGTACGCGCCAGCCTGACCTGCTGGAACAGAAGCTCGATCTTCGCGTTGAATGCCCGAAGGACGCGCCGCCGCGCCTGGTCGGCGAGCCGCAGATCGAAGCGGCGCTCGGGCCGGGCAAGGCCAGCAAGTTGATCCCTGAGCCGGAGAAGCAGGCGGAAGCCCTGGTCGGCCGCATCGAGGATCAGCTCTGGCCCGGCGGCGTCAAAAAGGTGAAGTGGCACGATATCGAGGTCAACGCCCGATCCACCGCGCGCTTCGCCTGGCTGCCGGCCAAGGGCCTCGATGCGCTGAAGCGCATCGCGCTGCAGCAAGCGCGCTGGCGCGAAACGGCAGATGGCTTCATCGAGCGCGGTCCCTTTGAGAAAGCGCGCACCACTGTTTCCGTTACCCGCATTGCCTACGACAGCCAGACGGGCGAGGCCCGCATCGAGGTGAAAGCCCTGGACGCAGGCCCGCGCCCGGTCATCCGCTGGTCGGATACGGGACCGGCGCTGCCCTCCAGCCCGGAATTGAAGGAACTCTCCTTTCCCACCACCCGGCTGCGGCTGTGGTTTCTCGCCGAAGACTCCACCGGCGATCACCCGACCGGCGACGCGGTGCTGTGGTGCAACGCGATCACCATTCTGCACGAGCCACGCGAGACATCGTCGGGTCGGGTCGTGGAACTGAAGGCGGTGCCCGGCGGCGCGCTACGCTGGACGCTCGGCGGAACCAGCCCGCGCGATATGGGCGCACCTTATACCTGCTCCGTGCCGATCCCGGCCGATGGCGGCCTGCTGCGCGTGCTGGCCGAGGATGGCGATATCTCAGCGGAGGACCGCTTCGACTTCCCGCCGCTGCGGCGCGGCGTCAGCGAGCGGCCACTGACGCTCAAGGACCAAGTTGACCCTGGCAGGCCGGCCTCGCTGCTCAAGCGCGTCGAACGCACCGACACCCAGGGTGCCTTCGAGACAATGAACCAGATCAGTTCCACGCGCGCCCGGGCCTTCGGCGCGGTGCTGACGGTCGGCCTTGGCGACGCCAGTGCCACGCTTCGCATCGGCCGTGACGCGGGGGCGGAAGGCGCGGCGATCAAGCGCGCCGCCGACCTCCTGCGGGAACTGGTCGGCGATGAGCGCGCCCCGGTGACGCTTCGGCTCGACCGGCTGGACTTTCCGACCGGGGCCGATCTGCTGGCGCTGGTGGACGCGCTGCATGAGCCTGTGGATAGTCCCGCCACCATGGTGAAGCAGTGAATGCCTTGCCGCGAAAGCCTCGCCCCCTCAAGCCCGCCGCCACGATCGGCTTCGGCTGCCCGGCGGAGATGTTCGTCCACCATGTGCTGGTGACGATTCCGGAGAGCCGTGCGGGCGAGGTGCTGTTCGAGGAGGATTGGGGCGTGGCTCAGGCTGGCGGGCCGGATCGGCTGGCCCGGTGCGCTCTGCCGCGCCCGCGCTGGAACGCCATCGCCACCCTGGCCAAGCAGGCGCTGAACGACCGGCTGAAAGAACAGCAACTGCCCGCCTCCCGCTGGCTGGCCGGCGAGAACCGGGTTGAGCGGCTGCTGGGCAAGGAAGTTGTCGTCCTCGCCTGGGCGGTCGAAGCCGCGGAGGATGAGGATGTTGAGGCGGTGGCCGCCGCCTGGGCCGCGCTGCGGCCTGAGGAGCGGTGGTGGCTGTTCGGCCGCGTCGCCAGCGCCGCCGGTACCGCCGCCGATGCTGCCGCCAAGCCGCGCCGTGGCCTCGCGCTGCTCCTGGCCGCCGGTCCGGACCGGCGGCCCGCCGTGGCGCCGCGCGCGCCGCGGCCCCTGCGCGCCAAAGGCGGGCAGATGGCGCTCGGCCTGCTTGACCGCACGCCGGAGGACTGAGCCTTGCCCGAAGCCCCACTTCCCCCTGGCCTCGCGCCCTTCGCGCTACGCGACGCGCCCGCCCTGATCGAGCGTGTGTTCCCCGCGCAGAAGGTCGGCGTGGAGGCCCAGAAGGAACGCAAGAGCGGCGCCGGCCAGACGCTGACTGCACTCGGCAGCTATTGGAAAGGCCGCAAGCCGCTGGTTCTGGTGCGCGCCTGCATCCTGGCCGCGTTGCTGCCGGCCACCGATGACGCGGCGGGCGATCTCGCGCTGCTGGACGCGCTGCTGGCCATGGATGAACGCGGCCTGCGCCGGCGCCAGCCGAAGATCACGCCGGCCCATATCGTGGCGAAGCTACCGGATGCCGCTGCCGACTGGACGCCGCATATCGAGCCAAAGCCACTGGCCGGCGCTCCCGCCGACGCGGCAGATGACGACAGTGGGGACGACGAGGAAACTCCCCCGGCCGGTGCGCGGCGATGGCGCTGGCGGAAGAGCAGCCTTGCCCACATCCGCAGTCCGGCCGCTCGTCGCGCCGAGCGCGCCCGAATCAACGCGGAGCGCGAAGCCCTGAAATCCCGCGCCTACGCCGCCATGAGTTTCGCCGAGAAGGTCTTTGTCTGCAAACGGCCGGAGGAAATCGAGGCGATCCGCGATCCGGAGGACCCGCTCTATGCCGGTGTGCTGGCTGAGGCGAACGCGCGGCTGGGCACCACAGCCGCAACGCTGCCGGAACTGGTGCGGCAGCTCGGCATTGCGCGCTTCGGCCATGCGCCGGTGGTGGGTGACCCCTTTGCCGGCGGCGGCTCCATACCCTTCGAGGCGGCTCGGCTCGGCTGCGGCGTGGTGGCCAGCGACCTGAATCCGGTGGCCGCCATGCTGACCTGGGGTGCGCTCAACATCATCGGTGCCGCACCGGAGGTGCGGGCGCGCATCGGCACGGAGCAGCGCCGGGTGGCGCGGGCGGTGGATGCGGAGGTCACCCGGCTTGGTATCGAGCATGATCCCCAGGGCAACCGCGCCAAGGCGTTTCTCTATTGTGTGGAGGTCGTGGACCCGCAGACCGGATGGCGGGTGCCGCTCGTCCCCTCCTGGGTAATCAGCCGAAACCGGCGCACCGTGGCGCGGCTGGTGCCCGACCACGCCCGGAAGCGCTTCGACATCCTGATCGAGGATGGCGCCTCACCGGCTGTGCTGAAGGCTGCAGAGGCGGGCACCGTGCAGGACTTGCATCTGGTCTATCGGCTCGCGCCGGTGCCGGGTGGCGAGGAGCGCGAATGGCGAATCCCCATTGCCCGACTGCGCGGCGATGGTGAGGGGCCGCCGGGGGCGGACGGGGCACGCGGCAACCGGCTGCGGCCCTGGGACCTACACGACGTCACGCCGCGCGAGCCGGTGTGGGAGGCTGAGGCGGCGCCGGTGCTTGCCGGCAGCGCGCCCGGCGCGTGGTGCGGCGGCGATATCTTTCTCGAACGGCTGTTCTGCATCCAGTGGATGGACGCGGCCGACCTGCGAGAGGGAAAGACGCGGCCGGCGACTTGGTTCGCCGCGCCGGATGCGGAGGACCTCGCCCGCGAGGCGCGGCTGTGCGCGCTGGTGGAGGAGAGCATCGCCGGGTGGCAGGCAGCCGGGCTGGTGCCCGACATGCGGATCGAGCCGGGCGAAAAGACCGACGAGCCGATCCGCACCCGCGGCTGGACGCACTGGCACCACCTGTTCACGCCGCGTCAGCTTCTTCTTCTCGCGACGATGAAGGCGGAGATCGGGCGCGTCCCCGATCCTGTCGCCGCCGGCGCGCTGTGCTTCGACCTTACCTTCATGGCGGACAAGTCGGCGCGTCTCTCACGCTGGGAGGTCGGCTTCCCGGGCAGCAACACAACGGCGCCATCCGCCGACGCGGTGAAGAGCGTTTTCTACAATCAGGCACTGAACACGCTCTATGTCTATGGCGCGAAAGGGCTGTTCATGCTGCAGTCCGACGAAAATGAGGTGTTCGCGTCCTTCCCCGTCGAGGGAGCGGGTGCAGTATTCACCAGTGACGCGACGCGCGCGATACGGGAGAGCGACGTCTGGGTCTATGACCCGCCTTACGCCGACGCGGTTCACTACCACGAAATCACGGAATTCTTCATCGCCTGGCTGCGGCGCAACCCGCCCGGTGACTTTGTCGACTGGACCTGGGACAGCCTGCGGCCTTACGCCATCCAGGGAACAGGGGAAAAATTCCGCGCCGACATGGCCAAAGTGCTTGCCGCCATGGCGGCGGCGATGCCGGCCAACGGTCTGCACGTGTGCATGTTCACCCATCAGGACGCGCAGGTCTGGGCCGATCTGGCGGAAATCGTTTGGTCGGCCGGATTGCAGGTCAGCGCGGCCTGGTATGTCTCGACCGAGGCGGAGAACGCCTTCCGCTCGGAAGGCCATGTGCAGGGCACCGTGCTGCTGGTGCTGCGCCGTCGCGCCGGCGAAGAAGCCGCCTGGACCAGCGATCTCGTGCCGGAACTGAAATTCCGCGTCGAGGAGCAGGTTAACCGCCTGCTGGCGCTGGACGCCGTGGCGCTGCGCGACCGCGGCGAGCACGCCTTCTCCTCCTCCGACATCCAGATGGCCGGCTATGCCGCGGCGCTGGAGGTGCTGACCGGATACACGAAGATCGACGGCGAGGACATGACCCGCGCCGCGCTGCGCCCGCGCGCGAAGGGCGAGACGGGGGTTGTCGGCCGCATGATCGAGCTGGCGGTGCAAACCGCGGCCGAACTACTGGTGCCGGAGGACTTCGACGCCGCGCTCTGGGAGCGCCTGAACAACGCCAGCGAACGCTTCTGGCTGAAAATGGCGGAGATCGAAGGCGCCCGGCCTGTCGGCACGCCCGCGAAGCTCGACGAATACCAGACCTTCGCCAAGGCGTTCCGCTGCACCGACTGGCGCCCGCTGATGGAAGAGGCCAGCGCCAACAACGCGCGGCTGCGCGGCGCCGTCGCCTTCGGCCGCGCGGTGATGGAGGGCCATGAATTCGCCCGCGGCCTGATCCGGCCGGTGCTGTTCGCCATTCGCGGCCTTGTCCAGGCGGCGGCGAGCCAACAGGACCCCGCCGAGGCCGGCGCCGCCGCCATCCACACCCTGCGCGACCTGTTCGGCCCGGAGTGGATGCGCCGCCGCCTGGACGCCATGGCGATCGCCGCCTGGCTCGGCCGCAGCCAGCACCAGTCACGACCGGACGAGGCGGAGGCGGCGCGCGTGCTGGCCGAACTGATCCGCACCGAACGGTTGCAGACCGGGTGAGGCGTCAGGTGGTCATCTGGGCCGGCAGTCGCAGCCGGTTCCACAACTGCTCCTTCACCACATGCGCGGTGGTGCCGAATTCCTCGGCCCATTTCTCCACCTGGGCACCGGTCGGGCGCCGTCCGTCCGTCCGTTCCCGCAAAAGCTCGGTGGGCGCCAGCAACTCAGCGGCGAAGGCGCGCGCCGCCTGATGACGCCGCGTCTTGGCCGGGCTGACCAGACGATCCTCGCCGGGGCCGGCGTCCCAACCGACGAAGATCGCATGGCAGAGCCTGAAGCGACGCTGCGCGTCGTCATAGGCGCGGATGACGGCGCTCATCATGCCGTTCACGCGGTGTGCGATCCCCTGAACGGCGCGAGGCCCGGAAGCGACTTCGAACACGGCACCGCCCGTCAGCTCTTGC
The DNA here is from genome assembly GCA_903918195.1 of uncultured Acetobacteraceae bacterium. Lineage (GTDB taxonomy): Bacteria > Pseudomonadota > Alphaproteobacteria > Acetobacterales > Acetobacteraceae > Rhodovastum. The sequence goes on from CAIXDS010000377.1 coordinate 15,578, forward strand.
AAAACGTCGCGCGGATGCTGCCGTCCCAGCGTGGCGCGCAAGCGGAGCGCGGCAGCGAAACCTTGATGTGCCGGATGGTCATCCGGGTCCGGCGCAGGAAACTTGCCCAGGTCGCCGATCCTGATCTGGGGGGCACGAGCGACGGCGGGCTGATTCGCTTCGATCCACTCCCGGGCCGGTGGCAGTTCTTCGACAGTCGCTGCCTCGCTGAGGTCGGCAAAGAGGACCGGCGACAGCGAGCCGGCGAGGCCCTCAAGGTCGGGTGTCTCCGCGTCGTAGGGATCAAAGCCGAGCCGCCCCGCGGCGATGCACCAGGCCAGTTCCTCGGCGTCTGCCCTGGAGCACAGGACTCTTTCCCAACTTTCCCGCAACTCGGCGCCGGTGTGGGCCGGCAACCTTTCGAGGGTTGCCCCGATGAAGGCGGAGAGGCCGCCCTCCACCGGGAGGCGGGGCAGATACCAGGGGTCGTCGCGCTCCGGCAGAATGAAGCGCTGACGCTGGAAACGCAGGTCGGGAGTTAGCAGGCGCGCGACGATACCGTCGCCGCCGGACCACAGGGCAAGGGGGGGAAAGACGTAGCCCGGAGTCAGCACATCAAGCCGGTGCCGCGCCTCGATCCGCCGGTCGCTGTGCTTCTCCGGCTCATGCAGGAGCCGCCACCACCGCTGCGCGAGACCCTGCGCCAGCGGCAGGGCGGGAATGCGGGTGCCTTCGGAGAGGCGGCCAGTGTCGGGGTCTTCGAGTTGGGCCAGGGGTTCACCATCCACCGACACGGCAATCTCGGCGAAGGTCGCAGTTTCCGCCGGGTCATCGAGGTCGCCGACGAGCCAGCTTGGGTGCAGGCTCAGCGCCGTCATGAAACGGGAACCTCCAGGTCGTCGATCTCAGCATCCGTCAAAGGATAGGCTTTGTATGCCCCGCTGGCGCCCGGCATCAAGTGTGCCCGATAGATGATCGAGCGGTCCTCGGGATCGCGGGCGAAGACGAACTTCGGCATTTCTCCTGGAGAAAACGGTGAAACCTGCCCATTTCTCAATGCCTTCCTGAGCAGGGCGGTTGCTTCCCCGGCCGGATCGCGCGTGTTCCACTTCAGCGGGCAAATCATGGTGTAGGGCGGCTGGGGTGGGTTGTCGCGGGCCTGCTCCACTGTCCGAGGGTTCGCCCCGGGGTGGCCGACGCCAAGCCAGGAGGTGGCGCCGTATTTGTGCTTCGGGCTGCCGACATAATGGGAGCGGTCGGCCGCCGCAGCGAGCTCGGCCGCGGAGGGAGGCTCCTTCCGGCGCCGGGGCTCTGGCCGCTTGCCGATATCCTTTCGCGCCATCCTGCCGCTCCGCAGCTTCCAATCCGGCGTGTCGCCACCAACCGGCACAGGGACATAGTATCATGCTGCGCCGACCGTCCATACTGGAGCCGTTCCGTTCAGGATCGGTGATCTCCGGCGAGGTTCGATGACGACTGAACCTGTTCCACCCAGCCTCCGCCGTTTCTCCTCCCGCCGGGAGCGGCTCGACCATGCCTTCCTGCGGGACCGGCTGCACGATGCCGCCACCTATGACCGGATCGCGGGCTATTTCCGCAGCTCGATCTTCGAGGTGGCGGCCGAGGAAATCGCGCGGATTGACCGGGTGCGCATCGTCTGCAACTCGGATCTCGATCCAGACGATCTGCGGACCTCTCAGGCCATCCGCGAACAGGCGCTGGTGGCGCGCTGGTGGGACGGCGGGCGTGGCGAACTGCCGCTGGAAATCGAGAGCCTGCTGCATCGGACACGCTACCGCCGACTGGCCGAGCTTCTCTCTTCCCGCGATGGCAATGGCGAGGCGAAGGTGCAGATCAGGGTGGTGGACCGCACCACCGCGCCGCTGGTTCATGGCAAGGCCGGCATCATCACCGCGCGGAACGGTGCGCGGACCTGCTTCATGGGCTCGGTCAACGAGACGCTCGACGCATGGCGGAAGCACTACGAAATCCTCTGGGAGGACACCTCGCCGGAAGGCATCGCCTGGACCCAGGAGGAGTTCGATTTCCTCTGGGACAAGGCCGTGCCGCTGCCGCAGGCGATCATCCGCGAGGTTGCGCGCTGCGCCGAGCGCGAGGAGATCGCCGTGCCGGACTGCACCGCCTGGCAATTGCCGGCGGCGGCGATGGCGGAGGCGCCGATCGCCCGTGCCGGGGAAGGTTTGCAGTCCTGGCAGAAGGCGTTTGTCGCGGAGTTCCTTCGGCATCGGGATTGGTACGGCAAAGCGCGGTTGCTGCTCGCCGACGAGGTGGGCGTGGGGAAAACCCTGTCGCTGGCAACCTCGGCCTTGGTGGCCAGCCTGCTGGGCGACGGACCGGCGCTGATCCTGGCTCCGGCGCCGTTGTGCGAGCAATGGCAGACAGAGCTGAAGGACCGACTGGGCATTCCTTCCGCGCGCTGGCTGTCCGCGCGGAAGGATTGGGTGGATCAGGACGGCAACTTCATTCGCGGCGGCGGGGCGGAAGGTGTTGTACGGTGCCCGTGCCGCGTCGCCATCATCTCGACGGGGCTGATCTTCCAACAAGCGCCGGAAGCCGAGATTCTGCTTCGCCGCCGCGCGGGCCGGGGCGAATCTGCCTTCGGCACACTGATCCTCGACGAGGTGCATCGGGCGCGCGCTCAATCTGACGGCAGTGGAGACCGCCGTGCGAACAACCTGTTGCGATTCATGGGCCGTGCAGCGGTGAAGGCGCGCCATGTACTGCTCGGCACCGCAACGCCCATCCAGACAGATATCCGCGAGCTTTGGGACCTGCTCGAGATCCTTGATGCCGGAGCCGGCCACGTCCTCGGCCCGCCGCTCAGCCCCTGGCGCCGGCTTCCAGACGCGGTGGACATCGTCGCCGGACGCGTCCGGCCCAGAAGCATCGTCGAGGGTTGGGAATGGCTGCGCCATGCGATTCAAAGCCGCCGCGAACGTGACCCGATCTTCGGCATGCTGCGGCAGGATCTGAACATCGACGATGCAACCTTCACGACCGACCGCGCCTGGACCGCGCTCGACACGGGCATGGTGCGCGAGGAGATCGATGACCGGCTGATGCACGATCGGGGTGGACTCGGCTTTCTTCAGGCGAACAACCCAGTGGTGCGTCACACAATTCTCCGGCGCCGGAAGGACCTTGAACAGGCTGGGCTGCTGCGCCCCGTTGCCGTCGATCTGTATCCAAACGACACGGAGCGCGATCCACAGACCAAAGCCTTTTTCGCGGATGGCGGCCGGGGCATCGCCACCTCGACGCAATTGGACGAAGCACTCGCGGCTGCGGCGCGCTTCTGCGAGGCGTTGGCATCGCGCAAGCGCGGTGCCGGCTACATCAAGAGCCTACTGCTGCAACGAATTTGCTCTTCGGCCGCGTCCGGGCTGGCGACGTCGCGTGTCCTGCTGGGCAACGCCGAACCGCGTCCCGATGCTGGTGGCCAACCGCCGGAGGCTGCGGGGTTCGAGCGCCTTCGCGCCGCAAACTCGATGCGGGAGGACGACAACGAAGATCTACTTCCCGACCAGCTTGCAGCGCTCGGCAGCGATATGGATGACGAGCGCGAGGAATTGCGCGGAGCCATCGTACTGTTGGAGGACATCGTCGCTCAACCGCGGAACAGCCCAGCTGCCGATCCCAAGTGGCGCGTCCTGCGCCATTTTCTGATAGAACGGAACTGGCTCCGTCACGGTACCATCGTCTTCAGCCAGTTCTTCGATACGGTCTTCTGGGCCGCGACTTCCCTGGCGGCGGAGCTTCCGACGACGCCGGTCGCCGTCTATGCCGGTGCCGGCCGGTCGGGTGTATTCCGCGACGGAAAGTTCATCGCCTGCCCGCGCGACGACATCAAGCGCGCCGTTCGGGAGGGTGCGATCCGCCTTCTCGTTGCCACAGACGCCGCCTGCGAAGGCCTCAACCTTCAGACGCTCGGGACGCTCATCAACATGGACCTGCCGTGGAACCCGTCACGTTTGGAGCAGCGGATCGGGCGCATCAAGCGTTTTGGGCAGCGGCGCGACACAGTCGAGATGCTCAACATGGTCTATGCCGGTACACGCGACGAGGTCGTCTACGATCGGCTGTCCACCCGAATGCGCGATCGCTTCGACCTGTTCGGCCAGCTTCCGGACGTCATCGAGGATAGCTGGATCGATGATGCCGCGGCGCTTGACCGGGAACTCGATACCTTCATCGAGAAGCGGCGCGCGGCCAACGCATTCTCCCTTCGGTGGGGCGGAACGGCCACTGGCACGGAGCTGACGGATGAGGAGCGCGCTTGGCATGCCGGTTGGGAGACATGTTCGCGCGTCATCTCCCGGCGCGATGTTTCCCAGCGCATGGCCGAGGGATGGTGAACACATGGAGGGGAGAAGCGTCAGTCGTGGCTGACGCGAATAGTGTGCGCAGAGATTTCGGCGGCGCTTGCCTTTTTGGTCGGAACCAACGAAACACCCGGATCTGACAGTTAGCGCGACAAACAGGGAACCTGCCCCCTAACACATTGATATTGTAAATTGCTCCCCCGTTTTGTGTCAACATTGCCAGGAATCAGGGTGAGACCAGGAGGAAGCCGCAACCTATTGTATTGGAGGCCTATTTTCCTTGCTGGACGTTGCGCTTGCCTTATCTGTCAACTCCGGGTGTTTCGTTGGTTCCGGCCCACCAGAGACTCTACCAAGACCACGCCTCTCATTCCCGGCAGTGACGAACTGCGGTTAGACGACCCGCCGTTGTTTCGAATATGCGGTTGCTGCGCCGCCAGCGGCGGTGGTATCGGCGCACGGATAGCATGCGCGCGAGCCTCGAAGTGGTCTGGCATCGATAGAACGGCACAGTCTTGGCATACAGGGGTCCACCACTTTGCGCTTTATTCACACCTCGGACTGGCAGATCGGCAAGACCTTTCGCTTCGCGGATGACGCTAGCCAGGTTCTGCGAGACGAACGGCTAGATGTCATCACACGGCTCGGTGAACTCGCGCGAAGCAACGGCGCGTCAGACGTCCTGGTTGCTGGCGATGTCTACGATGTCGAAACCCCAAGCGAGCGCACCCTGCGCCAACCCATCGAGCGCATGCGCGCGTTTGAGGCGGTGCAGTGGCACCTAATTCCGGGCAATCACGACGCCCACACACCGCGCGGTCCATGGGAGCGCCTGAGGCGGATTGGGGAGCGCGAAGGCTTCCCCCCGAACATCCATCTCCACCTCGCACCCGAGCCGGTCGCCCTCGCTGACAGCGCGGCCTTCCTGCTTCCGTCGGTGCTTACCCGCCGACACGTAACCGAGGACCCGACGGCCTGGATGGACGAGGCTCCGACGCCGGAGGGAGTGATGCGGATCGGGCTTGCGCACGGCACGGTCGCCAGCTTCGGCAGCGATGCGGGCAGCACTCCGAACCGCATAGCTCCCGAGCGGCCCGCTCTGGCCGGTCTCGCTTATCTCGCTCTCGGGGACTGGCATGGCGCGGTCCCGGTTTCGGAGCGGTGCGGTTACTCCGGTACGCCGGAGGCGGACGATTTCGACGTCGGGGGCAATGGCGGCGGCACGGCGCATGTTGTCGAGATTGAAGGTCCGGGCGCACCGCCGACTGTGTCCACCTATCGAACGGGTCGGTTCGTTTGGCACAAGCTCGACATCAGTGTTCATAGCGCGGCCGATGTAGACGTTCTGGAGGCGCGACTGCGCGCTCTGGCACCAGATCTCGGGATCGCGCTTGTTTGGCTGCGCGTGAGCGGTGCGCTTTCACTGGATACACGCGAAGCATTTGAGCGCCGCATCCGGCATGGTGTCGGCAACGCCTTGCGGGTGCTGCGCCTTGACGATTCCGCCTTGCTACCGGAACCGACCGCAGCCGATCTCGCGGTGATCGATCATGCCGGCTTCGTTCGTACGGCGGCCGACCGTCTGGCCGCTCGGGCAGGGGACGCCACTGATCCGCAGCGCGACCTGGCGGCCGCCGCGCTCCAGCGGTTTTACGTGCTGTCAATGCTAGCACCGGGAGGCGGCCGACCGTGAAGATTCGAGCGCTGGAGCTGGAGCAGTTTCGGAAATTCGATCGGCCAGTTCGGATTTCCGGGTTCTCCGACGCGCTGAATGTGCTCTGCGGGCCGAACGAGTTCGGAAAATCCACCATCCTGGCCGCGGTGCGGGGATTGCTGTTCGAGCGCTACAGCAGCAAAGCGGAGCCGGTCAGGCGGATGCAGCCCTCGCGCGGCAACGCGGCTCCGCGGTTGGCAATGGAATTCGACCTTGGCGACGGGCGCTGGCGCATTGAGAAGCGGTTTCTGCACCAACCCTGGGCGCGGCTGACTGGCCCAGATAGCCGCGTCTTTGAGGCCGATTCGGCCGAGGAGGAGCTGCAGCGCCTTCTTGGCTTCGGCGCCGCTGGCAAGAAGGGTGCGACCGCAGAACAGCTTGGCGTCTGGGGCGCGCTCTGGGTGACGCAGCGGGAGTCAGTCGAGCAGGCCGATCTCTCGTCTGATCTTGCCCGCTCGACGGTCGTGAGTTGTCTCGACGCAGAGGTGGGCATTCTGACCGGCAGCGAGAAAGGTCAGGCGATCATGCGAGCAGCACGTGAGCAACTCGCAAGCCTGCACGACGGCAACGGCAGACCGCGTGGCCGCTACAAGGAAGTACTGGCGGCGATCGCGGAAAGCGAACGCTCGCTAGGCGATCTCCGCGAGCGCGCCATGCGTCTGTCAGAGGACTCCGACGCGCTTCGCCTCGCGACGACACGGCTAGCAAAGCTCAACGACCAGTTTGTGGCGCAGCAGGAGCAGGACGGCCTGGCCGACGCACGCCGGCGCAAGGTGGATGCCCAACTGTTCGAGCAGACTCGGGCCGCTACCCAGGCTCAGCTCGACTTGGCGCGGCAGGAGTGCAAGGCAGCAGCGCAAGAGCTGTCGGCGCGCACAGCGCGCCGCAGCGCGATCTCGGAGGCAGAAGGCGGAAAGCGGGCTGCAGACCAAACTGTCGCGGATTTGCGTGCACGGGCCGATGATAAGGATCGCGCACTGACAGCATGTCGTCAGGCCGAGGTCACTGCGCAGACCCAGTTGGCGAATGCGGATAACGCTGTGCGGAACTCCCGTGCGATTCTGGACTTGGTAAGGCGCGCAGCTTCGTTGACCAGTCTACGGTTGTCTCTGGCGCAAGCTGATGCGGCTCAGGATGAGATCGCCGGCCTTGTCGCGGGTTTAGATGTCGTGCGTATCGACAAGGAGCGGATCACCGCGATCCGGCAGGCCCTCCGTTACCGCGATGCCGCTGAATCCGCTTTGCAGGCGCAAGCAACCGTGATCGACTTCGACTTGGAGGAGGCAGCCGCTGGAAAAGTGGCACTCGACGGGACCGGTCTGGCGCTGGGGCGTAGGACCGTCTCGGTTGTGATGCCAACGGAAATTTCGATTGCCGAGTTCGGCCGCATCGTGGTGCGGCCGGCGATCCGCGATATCGAAAAGCTGAAGTCTGCGGCTGTACAGACGGCAGCGCAGTTGGGTGAACTGCTGCTGGGCTGCGGATGCCGAGACGCTGATGAGGCGGAGGAAAAGTGGGTGGAGCGGGGCGAGCGCGAAGCAGTGTTGCGCGACGCCCGGGCGAAACTGGAGCGGCTGACGCCCGGTGACGCGCCATCCGGCCTGGAGCCAGGCGTCGAGGCGCTGCGCGAACGGGTCAAGGTTCTCGAGCTGCGGGTCGAAGCCGGCCGGGCGGAGCTTGGCCTGGCAGATCTGCCTAACGTGAACGATGCGGCACACGCCCTGCGGCAGGCAGAGGATGCCGACCTTGCGGCCCGAGAGCAGCTGACTCAGGCTCGTGCCGAGCTGGATATCGCGGTTGCAGCCAGCAGCACGGACCGCGCCGCCCTCGTCACGGCCGAGAGTGCGGAACAGAGGGCACAGCAAGAACTCGATCGCCTGCGCCGCGAGGACGCCGAGGCAGTGGCGCGCGAATCCGACGATACCTTGGCCAATCGGCTTGTAGAAGCCGACGGGCGACAGGCAGGCTTTTCCCAAGCCCTTGCAACACTGGACAGGGATCGGTCGCCGGACACCGTCGAGGCCATGGAAGCGCGGATCCAACGTTACGAGAAAGCGCTGAAGAATCGCGACGAAGCTGTGCGCAAGCTGAGGGAGGAAATAGCGGGACTGCGCGCGCGTATCACGCAGGAGGGCGGCGCAGGCCTCGACGAGGCGATCGCAGCAGCTGAGCGAGGGCAGGACGCACTCGCGCAGGAACGCGACGCCCACGTGCGGGATGCGCAGGTGCTAACCCTGGTGCTCGCGACGTTGGAAGCTGCGGAGCGCGAGACCAAGGAGCGCTACCTCGAGCCGGTGGTTCGCCGGGTCACGCCGTATCTGCGCGGCTTGTTCCCGGGCGCGGAGATCAGGTGCGACGACGCTCTGCGGATTACCGGCTTGTTGCGGGATGGCAGCGGTCTTCAGGATTTCGATCGCTTGTCGGATGGCACGCAGGAACAGTTGGCGGTGCTCGCCCGGCTCGCCTTCGCGGAACTGCTCATCGACCAGGGCAAGCCAGCGATGGTGATACTCGACGACGCACTTGCTTACTCGGATGACGAACGGATCGAGCGCATGTTCGATATCCTGTCCCAGGCCGCTGCGCGCACGCAGATCCTTGTCCTGACTTGCCGCGAGGACCTGTTCGCGCGGTTAGGAGGCAACCGCTTGGAGTTGGCTCTCGCCGGGTCGGCCGTAGCATAATGGCCGGCTGCTGAGCTGCTTTATCTCACACTCGCACCCAACTCGAGGTTCCGCTGCTAGCGGACGCCCCGGTCTTACAGGAACGAGGGAGAGCGCGCCAAGAACGGATGCGGCCTGAGCGGGGAACCGCCCTGCCGGAGGAAGGCGGCCGAGTAATGGGCGACGTCGCCCGCTTACTCGATGTCATCGCGTCAGTTGCTAGCTAGACAACGCCAGGACAAAACGTTCCGTGAACTCTGAAGCGGAAAGGCTCGTACCGTTCTCCGTTGCGGGTCAAAGACCAACCTTGCCGGCCGGACTTGTCTGGCTGAGCCTAGCGCGCCGGACGTAGCTGCGCATGGTGGTCAGGCTGCGATGCCGGGTATGACCCATGATCTCCTCGTCCGGCACGCCGTTGCGGTAGGCGGTCGTCACGAAGCCGGCCCGCAGGCCGTGCGGGCTGACCGGCTCTACCAGCGTCCCCTTCAGCCCGGCCTCGGCGGCGCGCTTCAGCAGGATCTGGCGCACGCCGTCCGGGCTCAGCCGGGCCGTCTCGACGTGGCCGCCGCGGTTGACCTTGCGGAAGAGGGGACCGGCGGTGATTTCGGCTGCCGTCAGCCAAGCCTGCAGCGCCGTCACCGGGCAGGTTTCCTCGGATCGCCCGCGTGGAATGGTGATTTCGGCGCCTGCGCCTTCAGCGTCGGTCTTGGAGCGCTCGATCAGCAGCGTGATGCCTTCGCCCGTCCATGTCACATGCGCCATGTCCAGTCCGACCAATTCCGAGCGGCGCAAGGCACCGGCGAAGCCGATCAGGAACAGCGCCCGGTCGCGCGCGCCGGCCAGCGTGGTCCCGCAAGCCCGGCTCAGCTTCCTGATCTCGGCCGTGGTCAAGGCCGCCGCGCGTCGGGCGGGCGTGCCGTGCTTGCGCCCGATGCCGCGGAGCGTCTCGCGGATCGCCGGATGTTTGGTGTCGAGCGGGTGGCCGGCCACGCCGCAGGCGCGCGCGATCGCGGCGACCCTCCGGCGCAGGGTTGGCATGGCGTAGCCTTCGCCGGCGGCGGCCAGATAGGCGCCGACGATCTCCGGCGTGGCCGGCATCGCCTGGAAGCCGTGCTTGCCGCACCATGCCTCGAAGTTGGCCAGGTCCGCTGCATAGGCCCGCAGCGTTGCTGCTGAATCGGCGGCGTCTTGGTACGCCTGGGACTTCGCCAGCGCCATGGCGGCGCGGGCGGTCGGCGGCTTGGCGCCCTGAAGGCGGGCCATTTGCCGCTTGCGGGCTTCGGTGAACGAACTGGGCATGGGGGAGACCTACCACAACCGATAAGACTTGATAATGCTCCTTCTGGCGTCTTATCGGCAAGGCAGCTCGTTGCTTCGTCAAAGTGTCGGCTTACGGTTAATTCGTTCAGCAGCACCATTAAAGCGTTCAGCAGCGCAGGTTGACTCGTTATTTCGTTCAGCGGCTGAAGCATTTAGGGCCTGAGCCTGGATAACCGCGTCACGTGTCGGGTGCCCTCGGTGTGAAGGTGTAGTTCCATTCGCCGTGGAAGTTGGCGGGCTGGATGTTGAGTGCAGCCATCTCGGCATCGGAGACCTTGATGCCCTTCTAGTAAGCGCCGGCGTCGATCCGGCAGGCGACGGAAAGGCCGGTCTTGGTGCGGGTGTTGGCGATCAGTTGGATGATCACCTGATGGCTGACCAGCGGCTTGCCGCGCCAGTTCTGGGTGATGAAGGCGAACAGGCGGTGCTCGATGCGGTTCCATTTGCTGGTGCCCGGCGGCAGATGGCAGACCGTGATGGCGATCCCGAGTTCATCGGCCAGAACTTGCAATTCGCGTTTCCACAGACGCACCCGCACGCCGTTGCTGCCGCCGCAATCGGCGGTGATCAGCAGCCGTGTGGCGGTGGGATAGCGGGCAGCGCCAAGTTCGTGCCACCAGCGCCGGATGCTCTCGACAGCGAAGGCGGCGGTGTCGTGGGTGATGCCGAGATTGACCCATCCGGCGTTGGCGGCGATGTCGTAGACCCCGTACGGCACCGCCTTGCCGAGGTCTGGGATGACGAAGTCGTGCACCCGGACCGGCTCGGGCTGACCCTTGGGTCGCAACTCGCGGCCGCCATTCTTGAAGTCGCCGACAAGCTCCTTTTTCTTGGTGTCGACCGAGATCGCCGGCTCGCCGGCGGCCTGGAAGGCGGTCACCTGGGCGTTGATGTGCTCGAACTGGGCGTTGCGGTCGGGGTGGCTGGCGCCTTCGCGCGTCTTCGCATTGGCCTGCAGGCTGAAGCCCAGGCGCTTCAGCAGGCGGCCAACCAGTTTCTGGCCGGCGGTGAATCCCCGCTCCGCCAGCGCCGCCGACAAATGGCGCTGGCTCTTGCTCACCCAGCGCAGGGCGGCCTCGGGATCACCGCGGATGGACGGTTCGACCAACGCATTCAAGGCGGCCAAAAGTCCAGGCTGGGTCTCGGTCGCCGGCTTGCCGCCGCCGCCCGGTCGGCGAACCCGCGGGCTGGATATCACCGCACCCGAACGCAGGTCGGCCAGGCCGCGCCCGATCGTGCTGCGCGCAATCCCGGTCGCCCGCGACACCGCGACCACGCCGCCGCGTCCGGCCGCGCGCGCCTCACTGGCCGCGAACAGCCGCCGCCCTCTCTCGTCCAGGACCGGCGCAAGCGCCTCGAAACGGGCCTTGATGGCAGCGATGTCGATCACCCGATCGGGATAGACGCTTCAGCCGTCGCATCATCCCAATTTCGCGATTCGTTCGTTGCGTTCTCGCCGGCACCCCGATTCTTTTCTTTCGATTCGGTTGCCCTGGCTCAGGCCCTTAATGGTGCGTGGGCCTTGGGGCATCCGTTTCCGACGGGGACGCCGCGCGCTCTGTCCCAGCCCTGTCGATCAGGCTCCTGAAGCGCCGATCGTGCAGCATGCGCAGCTGACAGCGTTCTCCCTCGGTCCCGTCGGAGCCTGAATAGGCCTTGGCGCACAGGTGCAAGGTTGCAGGCCAACCTGCTGAACGAATAAACGAGTCACCGGCGTCGCCGTCAACCTTGCTGAACGATTTAGCGAGTCACGCAAGCCATTGATCGGGATCAACACCTGCTGAACGGTTTAGCCGTGCGCTGACACAAAGCGGGTCCTGTTGTCGGCTTACTTCTAATTCGTTCAGCAGCACCATTAAAGCGTTCAGCAGCGCAGGTTGACTCGTTAATTCGTTCAGCGGCTGAAGCATTTAATGGTGCATAGGCCCCGGGGCATCCGTTCCCGTCGGGATGCCGCGCGCTCTGTCCCAGCGCTGTCGATCAGGCTCCTGACGCGCCGATCGTGCAGCATGCGGCCCTAACAACGTTCCCGCTCGGTCCCGTCCGAAACAGAATCGGCCTTGGCGCACAGGTGCAAGGTTGCGGCGGACCTGCGGAACGAATTAACGAGTCACCCGGGCCGTCGTCAACGTTGCTGAACGATTTAGCGAGTCACGCAAGCCGTTGATCGGGCAAAACACCCGCTGAACGGTTTAGCGGTAAGCCGACACCGGGCAGTCGGCGCACCCTTAATTCGTTCCGCCACAAAAGCGTTTAATGGTGCGTAGGCCGGGGGAAATCCACTCTTGTCGGCGACGCCATGCGCCTCATCTCGGGCCTGTCGATCAGGCTCCTGAAACGCCGATCGTGCAGCATGCGTACCTTGCGGGGTTCTCTCTCGATCCTGTCCGACCCTGAATCAGCCTTGGCGCACAAGTGCAAGGTTGCGGCGGACCTGCGGAACGAATTAACGAGTCACGGGGCCCGCGTTAACCTAGCGGAACGATTTAGCGAGTCACGCAATCCATTGATAGGGATCAAATCCCGCTGAGCGGTTTAGCGGTGCGCTGACAGCCCAGTTGCGCCGTCCGATGGACATGATGCGCCAGGGCAGATTGACGAACCCGGCTTCGCGATCTCCATCACATCTGTGCCCTGACCATCGCCATCAGCGCCCGACGCTATCTTCGATCGGTCGCACCCCAAACATGAGGCAGTTCCGAGTCCGAGGTCCACGGCCGGGGCAAAGACTGATCAGGCTCCAACGAACGAACTGCCCCACCGGTACGAGTTTTGCGACAAATCGTGAACATCAGGCCGCTTTGTCCAACGGCGCGGGTGGGGTCCGCAGTGGCCTCAACCCGTCGTTGATTTCCGACGCGCTCTGATCTGCGACCC
>CAIXDS010000378.1 GCA_903918195.1 uncultured Acetobacteraceae bacterium
GCCTGGCTCAACCGGTGTCGCCGCCTCGCCAAGGATTGGGAATGCCTGAACCGTAACGCCCTCGCATTCTTGCGCTGGGCTTCCGTCAGGCTGATGGTCCGAAAGCTCTGCCAGATCACGATATGATCTTGGACGGACTCTAAGGCCCAACCACCTGGCTGTCGGGTTTCCGGGAGAATGCGACAGCCTCTGCACCAAGGTGCGATAAGCGAACGCTATCGGTGGTGAATACCGTGCTTGCCGGCCGTGGTGCGCGCCGCCATCGTCCCGTGATCTTCTGCATATCCGAAGCTGGAGCTGCCGCTATCCAACGCCTTCCATGAGGGCGGCGCGTTCTCTTGTGGCCGTTGCGATGCGCCGGCTGTTCCCCGGCACCATCGGCAACGCGCGGGCGCACGAGCGCACCAGGATCATTGCACGCGGGCGGCCGTTGCCTGCTGTGCGCGTTGCGTCGCAAAGGTGGTTGCGGCGATCTCCAGGCTCGTCTTCCCGCCGGCCGGAAATAGCTGAAATCCGGCTTTTAGTTGATGCGTCAGGCAACCGCCTGTTCAACCCGAACCGGAAGCCCACCTCCGGTTGTCTTATGACAAAGGAAAGCGCTGGTTTGCCACCCTGATCTCAAGGGAATGCGGTTGGTTAAAAATAACAGCCGGAACATGGCCCCCAACCGCATACTCATGCGGCGTCGCTTCCTTCCCATAGTGGAAGTGGAAGTGCAGAAACGCCAAAGCCTGATCCGCCGCCAGATGGTGAGGGTCGCCAACGATACCGGTCATCATATTTCCCCTATGCGCTGCCGTGCAGGGAGTTATTTTTTAACGCCACCAAAAATCTCCCAGCTTCGCGCTGTCATGGCTATATGCTGCATTGCAACATTGGCGTCGATAGTTTCATGCTGCAATGCAGCATATGGCTGGTATGCAGCGGAAACGCAGATCGGGCAGGACGCTCGGTCTGGCCGCGATGGGTGCGGCCTCGCCCTTTCAGCAATGGCACGTCCAGGAAGCCGGCCGATCACCGGGCGAATGTGGCGGCGCGGGCGAACCCTGGAGACCGGTCACACGAAGCTGGAACGCGACCGCTCCATGTCCTCCGGCGGCATCGCCGGCACCCAGGCCTCGTGCCCCGGCGCGTAGCGGTTGTTGTTCTGCCCGGCATTGCGGTTGATCAGCGCCCGCGCATGCATCGGGTGGCGCATGCTGCGCGCCTCGTGCTCAATCGTCACCAGCACATCGCCGCTGTCCGGATCGACCACGTCCTGGAAGCGGTACTGGTGCTGGCTGCTCTCCTCGGTCACCAGCCCGCGCGCCAGCAGCCGCCGGTGCGGACCGGAGAAATCGGCGAGCGAAATCTGAATGTGGGACCCGTCGTACTCTGCCAGCTTCCTGTCGGTCTCGCGGAACAGGATCGCCGCCGCCGGCCCCGCCGTCACCCGCGCGAAACGGCCCTGCGCATCCTCGCCAGTGGTCGCCAGCCCGTGCAGCGTCTCGCGGTAAAAGCGCGCAATCGCCTCGGCGCTGTCGGGCGGGGCGTCGAGTTCCACATAGGGCATGCCGAGCGTGATGCGGCCGAAGCGCGGCTGTGGCGGGTGGGCGCGGAGTTGGTTGCCCCAGGGGCAGGTGAGGTCGATGGCGTCGCCGGCATCGGTCCAGGTGAAGCGCGTGCCGGCCAGCCGCGGCGCCACCACCCCCAGCCGCAGGCGCAGCGCATCCAGGTCGGGCACGACGAGACCGGTGGTGCCGCGCAGCACCTGCGCCGGCCCGGTTGGCAGGTGGAACTGGCAATCGCCGACATTGACCCACATGTTGTCAATGCCGACCACCAGATAGGGATCGCGGGTCAGGCCGATCCCCATGATGTAGAACAGCGTCGCCAGGCGCTGGTCCGGCACCCGCACATTCACGTGGCCGAACCCGACGATATTGCCGACATCTTCGGCGGCACGGTCGAATACGGAATTTGGCATGTCCCGTGTCGCCGGCTCAGGTGCCGGTCCAGACCGGCGAGCGCTTGTTCAGGAACGCATCGATCCCCTCGGCGGCGTCGCGCGCCAGCATGTTGCGCGTCATTGCCTCGGCGGCCAGATTGTAGGCGTCATCCAGGGGAAGCTCCGCCTGGGCGTGGAACAATTCCTTGCCGATCGCCAGCGTCAGCGGGCTTTTCGCCGCGATCTGCGCGGCCAGCGCCTGCACCGCCGCGTCCAGTTCCGGTTCCGGCACCACGCGGTTGATCAGGCCAATCTCGTGCGCCCGGGCGGCCTCAACCAGCTCGCCGGTGAGCAGCATCTCCATCGCCGCCTTGCGCCCGACCGCACGGGTCAGCGCCACCATAGGGGTGGAGCAGAACAGGCCGATATTTACGCCAGGCGTCGCGAACCGTGCGGTGTCGGCCGCCACGGCCAGGTCGCAACTGGCGACCAGCTGGCAGCCCGCGGCGGTGGCAATGCCGTGCACCCGCGCGATCACCGGCTTGGGCAGGCGCACGATCCGCGTCATCAGCGCCGCACAGCGGGCGAAAAGTGCCTCATAGGCGTCCCGGCCCGGGTTGGCGCGCATTTCGCGCAGATCGTGGCCGGCGCAGAAGGCGGGGCCGTTGCCGGCGATCACCACCACCTTGACCGCCGCATCGAGGGCTGCCTCGGCCAGGGCCACGTCGAGCGCCGCGATCAGCCCGACCGACAGCGCATTGCGCGCGGCCGGGCGGTTCAGCGTGAGCCACACCACCCCGCCCGCTTCGCGGCGCAGCAGGACGGCATCGTCGTGCGGTGTAGCAGCGTCCATAGTGTCACCCTCCGTCCCGGACCTTGTTCGGCCCCGACCCCGACCCATCATAATTGTCCATGGGAGGACAAATGTGCCAGAGAGGAAGATGTGCCGTGATGCCACACGGGAAAGCGCCGGCGTGCGCCGGGAGAAGACCCAGGCGCGATCCGGCGTGCATTTCCCTGGCGGCATCGGGCGCAGACGCCACATTGCGGCGACATATCGCGAGACCTGAAAATTGAAAGACAACTTACAGTGACGACGGCTGGAACACTGACCGCCGCCCTGGGGGCGGAACGCAGAAAAGGCAACCTCTCAGCCGAGACCGAGCAGCATTTGCGCCATGAACTGCGCCGCGCCGGCTGGCAATCGGACGATTCCGCCCTCGTCGAGCCGATCAGCCTGGAGATCGAACGGCTGGAACGGGAGGCGGCGACCTTGCGCAAGCTCAGGGCCGAAATCTTCGGGGCGGCCGAATCACGGCCGGGCGACTGAGATTTCCTTCACGCCGACGCGCCCGACAAGGCCCGCAGAGCGTCGCAAACCTGCGCGACGGCGCCATCCGACAACTCGGGATACATCGGCAGGCTGAGCACCTCGGCAGACGCACGCGCGGTTTCGCGGCAGGCGGCCGGACCCAGCGCCACGCGGCCGCGATAGGCGGGCTGCAGATGCACCGGCACCGGATAATGTACGCCGGTGCCGATGCCCTGCGCGCGCAATGCCGCCTGCACCGCGGCGCGATCGGGCACGCGCAGCACATACTGATGAAAGACATGCCCCGCACCGGGGCGTCGCGCCGGCGGAGCAACACCGCCGCCCGCCAGCGCCGAATCGTAGCGCGCCGCAATCGCGCCGCGGCGAGCATTCTGCGCATCGAGATACGGCAGCTTCACCCGCAGAATGGCCGCCTGCAGCTCGTCCAGCCGGCTGTTCACGCCGACATCGTCGGACACGTAGTGCTGCCGCCAGCCATATTGCCGCAGCGCCGCCAGCCGCTCCGCCAGCGCCGTATCGTTGGTGGCAATGACCCCGCCATCCCCCAGCGCGCCGAGATTCTTGGTCGGGTACAGGGAAAAGCACGACACCTGGCCCAGCGTGCCGAGTTTGCGCCCGCCCAGGGTCGCACCATGCGCCTGGCTGCAATCCTCGATCAGCGCCGCGCCGTGCCGCGCGCAGAGGGAAAGAACCGCATCGAGATCGGCCGCCTGCCCGTACAAATGCACGGGGATGACCGCGCGCACCGGCGGCAGGCCGGAAGGCGGGTGCGCCAGCACGGCCGCCAGTTCGCCCGGGTCCATGGTGTAGTGGGTCGGGTCGATATCGATCAGCAGCGGCACCGCGCCGGCCATCTCGATGGCGGCAACCGTTGCCACCGCGGTGTGCGACACCGTCGCCACCGTGCAGCCCGGCCCGATGCCCAGACCCCGCAGCGCCAGCGCCAGCGCATCGGTGCCGTTGCCGCAGCCCACGGCATGCGCCGTGCTCAGCCAGGCAGCGAACTCGGCCTCGAAGCCGCGCCCCTCGGCGCCGAGGACGTACCACCCCGACCCCAGCACACGCGCCACCGCTGCATCGATCTCGGCCCGCCGCGCGCGGTAGCCGGCGCCGGGATCGGCCTGCGGAATGCGCACCGGCGGCGGCTTCATGGCGGGCACCATCAAAGGTACGCCGCCAGCCGCGGCCGGAACCATTCCAGCGAGTGGCGAATGCCGTCCTCCAGCCCGACCTGCGGCACCCAGCCGGTGGCGGCGCGGAAGGCGCGGTCGTCGGCGTAGTAGCTGCCGATGTCGATGCGGGCCCGGTCGGCCGGGAATTCGCGCGTGCTGTAGCGGGCATCCGGCCCGGCCAGGGTCACGACCAGCTCGGCCAGCTGCTTCAGGCTGGCCGGCGGCGACCCGCCGATGTTGAAGATGCGCCCGTGGCAGGCCGGCACCGACGCCGCCAGAAGAAAAGCCTCGGTCACATCATCGACATAGGTCAGGTCGCGCAGCTGATCGCCGCCCCACACCTCGAACGGGTGGCCCTCCAGCACGGCGCGAATCCAGATACCGAGGAAAGTCTGCCTGGCGTCGCGGATGCGCAGGCGCGGCCCGTAGCAGTTGGTCAGGCGCAGGCTGACCACCGGCCGGTTGCTGGTGCGGTGCTCGATCATCCAGTACTGCTCGCCGGCGAATTTCGACACGCCGTTGGCGTCGGGCGGGTTGACCGGATGCGCCTCGTCCACCGGCAGGTGCAGCGGGCGGCCGTAGAACTGGCGGGTAGAGGCGTGCACCACGACGGCGTCCGGGGCAGCCTCGCGCACCGCCTGGATCAGCCGCACCTGCGCGACCGCGTTGACCGCAATGTCGGCCAGCGGGTCGCGTTGGCCGC
This sequence comes from uncultured Acetobacteraceae bacterium, assembly GCA_903918195.1. Classification (GTDB taxonomy): domain Bacteria; phylum Pseudomonadota; class Alphaproteobacteria; order Acetobacterales; family Acetobacteraceae; genus Rhodovastum. The sequence continues at coordinate 5,136 of CAIXDS010000378.1, forward strand.
CCATGTGGCTGGTCTGGGCGGCCAGATTGAAAATGACCTCCGCCCCTTCGCAGATCGGGCGCAGATCCACCTCGCGGATGTCGGCGCGGACCAGTTCGACCGCGGCGCCGTCGAGGTTGGCCGGATTGGCGCCGCCGCCGAACATGAACCCGTCCAGCGCGGCCACCCGCGCCCCGCGCGCGGCCAGCGTATGGCACAGATTCGAGCCGAGAAACCCCGCCCCGCCGGTTACCAGCACTTTGCGGCCACGCCACTCCATCGGATTCTCCTGTTACGTCCGGCCCAATGTCGGACAGGCCAGTGTCGGACAGGCCAATATCGGGCCGCTTCGTGGCGGAATTCGGTCGGCGCCGCTATTCCGGCTCGCCGGTGCCGCGGCGCAGGTGGCGGCGGTGCTCGGTGTCCGGCCCGCCGCTGCGCATGATCTCGCCGAAGCCGAACAGCAGCAGCAGCAGCCCCGACACCACCTCGATCGTCGCCAGCGCCCGCACCAGCGGCCCGACAGGGGTGATATCGCCGTAGCCGACCGTCGCCAGCGTGGTTACCGAGAAATACAGCGCCTCGCTGAAGCTGAGCTGCTGCGGCTGGGAATGCACCAGGAACAGCGCGCCCCCCACCGACATCTCCGCGATCCGGTAGAAGCAGGCAAACACCACCACCAGCAGCGAATAGAAGGTCAGGAACGCCATGATCGGCATGATCAGCCGGTCAACCCGGGCCGCCACCGTCTCGAACACCAGGGCGATGTCCATCAGCAGCAACACCACGTCGCGCGCCGCCCCCCCCACTACGGCGGCGATCGCGACCGACGCGGCCAGCAGCGCCGCGCCTTGCCCGAACGCGCTGAGGTTCAGCCGCGGCACCAGGAAGGCGAGAGCGCCGATCACCAGCAGCCCGGGCACCCAGCGCGACATGCGCGGCAGGTGGGTCAGTTCATGGTGGCGCCGCGCGCGGATCAGCCCGGCCACCTGCCGGCGCCGCAGGAAGCAGCCGAGCAGGAAACCGGCCACCGGCACGCCCAGCGCGGCCGCCGCGACGCTGTCCGGCGCGTCGGGAAAATTGGCCTCGTGGAAATACACGAATATGCAGGCATAGACGGCGAGCATGTTGGCCACGGTAACGCCGAAATGCGACCCACCCGGGAACACGAGATAGAAAAAGCCGAACCCGAGCATGCAGGCGCCGATCGAGGCGACCGAAAAATGCCAATCCTCCCCCATCGCCGCCGCCACCAGCCCAACCAGCACGAGGGTGAACGCGGTCGCCCGCAACCAATGAAGGTCCATGCGACGGGTGGCGTGGCGCGGCGAGATCGGCATGGCGCGGGCGTCGTTTCAGGCAAAGGAGTGGAAGGCGGCGGAGACGTGCGCCTGATCAGCGCTTGCGCGGCGGAATCGCGTCATCCCGCCGAAACTGCCTGATGTGCCACCAAGCGACCGCAGCTCCCATCGCCACGGCAACGACGGGAGCGCCGAGATAGAGAACGGTGAAGAGATCCTGGTTGCTCATTCCTGCAATAGCTGTAGCACGCGGCGGGCGATCGCATGAAGGGCAATCCAGGCCATGGTGCCGGCTGTCCACCCAATTGCCGCAACCGTGAGCGAGAACCTGACCCCACCTGGGTTGTAGAGGACCGCGGCAATTGGAGCGACGACCATCAGCGTGAAAATGGTATTGCCGACACCCGCAAGGCCGTTCGCCAGAAGTTTCGTCTGCTCATTAGCGATCGCAGGACGCATGTAGAACCTCACGCGGCAATTAATCCTGCTCTCTTAAATGTGTTTTCAATTCGAGTTGTGTCAATCGGAATGCTGCCACTTCACCCCCGCAAGTGCGGCCGCCAGACCCGCGCCCGCAGGCTCTCGCGCGGCCCCACCAGCAGCCCCGCCGCCCACAACGCCCCGGCCGAGAGCACGATCGCCGGCCCGGCCGGAACGTCGGCATGAAAGGACAGCAGCAGCCCGGCGACGGAAGCCACCAACGCCAGCACCACCGCGGCGCGCACCTGCCCGGGCAGATCGGGCGCAAAATGCCGCGCCGCCACCGCCGGCAGCATCATCAGACCCACCGACATCAGGGTGCCCAGCGCCGCGAAGCCGCCCACCACGCACAGCACCACCAGCCCCATGAAAGCCAGGTGCCACACCCCGCCATGCCCGCCCACCGCGCGCATGAAGCCGGGATCGAAACTCTCCAGCACCAGCGGGCGCCAGATCACCGCCAGCCCGAGCAACGCTGCACTCGCGGAACCGGCCATCAGCAGCAGCGCCTCGTCATCCACCGCCATCACGCTGCCGAACAGCAGATGCGCCAGATCCACCCCGCGCGTCGCCGAGACGATGGCGACACCCAGGGCCAACGCCACCAGATACACCCCGGCCAACTGGCTGTCCTCCCGCCCGCCCGAGGCCCGCGCCAGCCAGCCGGCCAGCAGCGCCACCGCCAGCCCGGCGAGCACCCCGCCCAGCCCCATCGCCCACAGGGAAAACCCGCCGACCAACGCCCCCAGCGCCACCCCGGGCAGGATACCGTGCTGCAGCACATCGCTGGTCAGGCTCATGCGCCGCAACACCAGCAATACGCCCAGCGGCGGCCCGGCCAGCGATAGCGCCACGCATCCCGCCAGCGCGCGGCGCATGAAGCCGAGCGCGAACGGTTCCAGCAGCCAGTGGAAACTCACCTCACGCCGCGTCCCGGCAGGGAACCGATTCTTCCGACCACGCCTCGGCGGCCAGGCGGGCGCGCAGACGGTTCTCCGCCGAAAGCACGCGCGCGGTCGGTCCCCAGGCGACCGGCTCGCGCGCCAGCAGCAGCGTCTCGGGAAAGGCGCGCAGAACCAACTCGAGGTCGTGCAGCACGGCAATGACGGTACGGCCCTGGTCATGCCAGCTGCGGATCAGTGCCATCAGGTCGCCGGCGGTGCGGGAATCGACGGCATTGAACGGCTCGTCGAGCAGCAGCACCGGGGCATCCTGCACGGCCAGCCGGGCGAAAAGCACGCGCTGGAACTGCCCGGCCGACAGGGTGCCGACCAGGCGCCGCTCGAACCCGGCCAGACCGACCTCACGCAGGGCGGCGTCGGTGCGCGCGGCGGCCTCCGCCGGCAGGCGGCGGAACGGGCCCATGCGGGCCCAGGCACCCAGCGCCACCACATCCCGGCAGGACACCGGAAAGCTGCGGTCGAGCGTGCCGGCCTGCGGCAACAGCGCAACCCGGTCGGGCGCGAGCCCGCCGCGGTCGATGCGTCCATCATGGGCCGGATGCAGCCCGGCCAGCGCCCGCAGCAGCGTCGTCTTGCCAGCACCGTTCGGCCCGACCACCGCGGTCAGGCTGCCCGGCACAAACCGGCCGGACAAATGATGCACCGCCGGATGGCGATCATGCACGCAGGTCAGGTCGTGCAACCGGATCGGCGGCGGCGTCATGCGGCCAGCGCCCAGGCGACGCCCAGCCAGATCACGGCCACGAGCAGGCACGCCAGCGCCAATCGCGGTCCCAGGCCGGCGAGCGGCGAGAGCGGGTCCATCATCGTTATAATATAACATCCCCTGCCCTTTTCGGCAAAACAACCCGGCGTGGTAGCGTCGGCGCCGCATGACCGTTTCCCCCCCGCCTGCCGCTCCCGACCCCGACCTGGACGCCCGCCGGTCGCTGCAGGACCACCGGCGTTTCGCTACCGGCCTGTTGGGCGCGATGGGCGTGCTGACGGTGGCCAGCTACGCCCTGCCGCCCGGCATCGCCACCGACCTGCTGCAGGCCGCCGCCAAGGCCGGCTTCGTCGGCGGGGTGGCGGACTGGTTCGCGGTGACGGCGCTGTTCCGCCACCCGCTCGGCCTGCCGATCCCGCACACCGCCATCATCCCGAACCAAAAGGAACGGCTGGGCCGCGCACTCGGCCGGTTCGTCGCCGGGCACGTGTTCACCCGCGGGGAGGTTGCGCAATTCCTCGGGCAACTGGACCTGCCCGGCATTCTGCGCCGGTTTCTGTCCGATCCCGCGGCAACCCGCCCCGCCGCCGAGGCGCTGGCGGCGCTGCTGCCGCGCATCCTGGCCATGATCGAGGACGGCCGCGCCCGCCGGACGCTGGGGCGCATCCTGCCGCGCATCCTGGGCGGCCCGGATTCCGGCCGCGTGCTCGCCCGCACGCTGCGGCAGATGACCAAGGGCGGCAAGCACCAGGACGTGTTCAGTTTCTTCCTCCGCAGCCTGAAAGGGGCGCTGGCCAGCCGCGAATGGGCGCTGCGCCGCGCTATCCAGCAACGGGTCGCCGAACAGGGCGGCCAACTGGTCGGCTGGACGGTCGGCGCCGCCGTCGCCCATCGGGTCATCGCCCAGATCAACGCCGAAATGGCCCGCATGGAGCCGGATCGCTCGGAAATGCGCGCCGCCTTCGACGAGTGGGTGCGCCGCGAGATCGTCCGCATCGAGCAGGACCCGGCCCGCGCCGCCGAGATCGGTGCGGCGATCAGCCGCCTGCTGGCGCACGAGACCATGCGCACCTGGCTCGCCGATGTGTGGGCGCGGCTGCGCACGGCGGTGGAGGAGGATGCCGCCCGGCCGGACGGGCACACCATCGGCTTCATCGAGGGCGCGCTGGCCAATCTGGGCACCCTGCTGGAGAGCGACCCCGGCGCGCGCGCCCGGCTGCAACTGGCGGCCGAAAGCATCGCCGGCACGCTGCTGCCGGCCGCCCAGGCGCAACTGTCGGAATTCATTGCCGGCGTGGTGGCACGCTGGGACGCGCAGACCATCACCGACAAGCTCGAACTGCGGGTCGGCCGCGACCTGCAATACGTGCGCATCAACGGCACGATCGTCGGATTCCTGGTCGGCGGGTTTCTCTATGCCGTGCTGCACGCCATATTCGGCCGGGTGAGTTTCTGAAGGACGCCGCGCAATGCTGCTATCGGTGCTGGACCAGTCCGCGGTGGTCACCGGCCGGCCCGCCGATGCCTCGATCCGCGAAAGCCTGGCCCTGGCACGGCACGCCGAGGCGCTCGGCTATCACCGCTACTGGCTGGCCGAGCACCATAACACCGCCGCGATCGCCGGCTCGGCGCCGGAAATCCTGATCGCCGCCATTGCCGCCACCACAACGCGCATCCGCGTCGGCAGCGCCGGGGTGATGCTGCCGCATTATTCCAGCCTGAAGGTGGCCGAGCAGTTCCGCGTGCTAGAGGCGATCGCACCCGGGCGGATCGATCTTGGGCTGGGGCGCGCGCCGGGCGGCGACGGGCTGACCGCGCATGCGCTCAACCCCAACGCGGCGGTGGCGGCCGGGCATTTTCCCGCCCAGGTGCGCGACCTACTCGCCTGGGTCGCCGGCGAAAAGCTGGCGGAGACGCATCCGTTCCGCGATGTGCTGGCCATGCCGACCGGCGCGGGCGCGCCGGAGGTGTGGATGCTGGGCAGTTCCGACTATGGCGCCCAGGTGGCGGCGCATTTCGGCCTGCCCTACTGCTTTGCCCATTTCATCACCGACGGCCAGGGGGCGGCGGAAGCGCTGGACCTTTACCGCGCGCAGTACCGCCCGAGTGCCCGCCACCCCGCGCCCTGGGGGGCGATCTGCGTCTGGGCGCTGGCCGCGGACACCCAGGCGGAAGCGGAGCGGCAGTTTTCGTCGCGGGCGCTGTGGCGGCTCGGCCGCGACCGTGGCGTGTATGCCCCCTTGCCCTCGCCCGAGGAGGCGGCCACCTATCCGTATTCGGAGGCGGAACTGGTGCACATCGAGCGGCTGAAACGCACCGCCATCTTCGGCACCGCGCCGCAGGTGGCAGCGCGGCTGCGGGCACTGGCGGAGTCGGTGGGCGCGAAAGAAGTGGCGGTGCTCACCGCCACCCACGATCCGGCGGCGCGCCGGCGCAGTTACGAACTGCTGGCGGGCGAATTCGTGCTATCCTGGGAAGAGCGGGCGGAGATCGCCGCCGGCTGAGCGGCCGAGCCGCCACATCCGCCAGCGGAAAGCACCGTAGGCGATCAACCCGGCGACGACGGCCACCGGAATGAGCGCGAAGGCCACCCACAACGCGAGCGCCGCCATCGCCGCCAGCGCGGCAAGCACCGCCACGGCGACGCCGTAGCGGAACAGCTTCTCGGAAGGGGTTTCCGGCGGCGGTTCCACGAACTGGCCGTCGGGCGTCATGTCGAGCTGCGGGCCAGACCGGACGCGGCTGATATGAATCTTCATGGCCGCGAGGTGGCGCGGCTGGGCGCCGGGTTCAAGCCCGGATGTCGTGATGCTTCGGACATGTTCGGCATTCCGCCGGGGCGAAGGTAATCCTCACCCATCCATCGGCTGCACCACCAGCACCACCCCGTTGACCGCCACCACCCGCAGCCGCGCGTCGGGCTGCGGAGGGTCGGCGCCGTGCACCAGCCGCGCCGGCCAGTCGCTGTCGCCCAGGCGCACCCGCCCCTCGCGGCCATCGAAGGCAAGCGCGTGGACGGTGCGTCCGACCAAACCGGATTCCGGCATGTTGATCCGCCGCTCCGGCGGCCGGCGCAGGCGCAGGCCGATCGCGATGCTGCCGGCCGACAGCATCGCGAAGCAGGTCACCTGCAGGCCGAAACTCCCTAGCCCCAGCGCCACAGCCGCGCCGGTGCCGATCGCCGCCAGCCCGATCCACATCAGGAACACGCCGGGGACGACCAACTCGGCCAGCAGCAGTGCCAACCCGGCGGCAATCCAGGTCAGCGAGGTCGGGGTTTGGGCCAGGATGTCAGGGATCATGCCGGCTGGGTCGGCGCCGGACGTGGCGCCTGACCGGTGCCTGCCGTGCCCTGCACCAGCGACAGCACTTGTGTGATGCCGCCGGCCAGCGCCGAGGCCTCCATCGGCACCACCACCAGACGGCTGTTCGGCGAGGCCGCCATCGCCTGGAACGCCTGCACGTAGCGGTCGGCGATGAAGTAACGCAGTGCCGCCTCGCCGCCCTCGGCGAGTGCGGAGGCCACCACCCGGGTGGCGTTCGACTCGGCCAGGGCGAGGCGCTCGCGGGCCAGGGCGTCGTTCTCCGCCGCCGCCCGCCGTCCTTCGGCCGACAGTACCAGGCTCGCCTTGTTGCCCTCGGCCACCTTCACCACCGCCTCCCGCTCGCCCTCGGCCTTCATCACCGTGGCGCGGCGTTCGCGCTCGGCGGTCATCTGCAGGTTCATGGCGCGGATCAGGTTCTCGGGCGGCTCGATCCGGCGCAATTCCACCCGGCTCACCTTGACGCCCCAGGCCGTGGTGGCGCCGTCCAGGATAACCAGCAGCGAGGTGTTGATGCGCTCACGCGAGGACAGCGCGGCGTCCAGTTCCAGTTCGCCGATCACCGCGCGGATATTGGTCATCGCCAGGGTGGACAGCGCGACGTTCAAGTTGGCGACCTGATAGGCCGCCTTGTCGGCCTCCAGCACGCGGAAATAGATCACCCCGTCGACGGTGACCGTGGCGTTGTCGCGGGTGATGACGCTTTGTTCGGGAATGTCGTACACCTGCTCCTGGACGTTCAGCCTTCGGCCGATCTGGTCGACGAAGGGCACCAGGAAGTTCAGGCCGGGATTGAGCAGGCGGATGAAGGCGCCGAACCGTTCCACGGTCCACACCTCGCCCTGCGGCACCGTCTTCATGCCGGCGAAGACGATGCCCACCACGAGCCCGAGGACGAGTAGCCAGACGAGGACGAAACCGAGTTGCATGCATGCTCTCCGCAGCGACAGGTGCGGGCGCATCTGGTCCGCGCCCAGAACCGACCCTAGCATGAACGCGGCAATGTGAGGTTAGCCATGATCCATGAAGCCATGACGGCAACGCACGCAGCCCCGGTAAGCCGCCGGCTCGCGCAGCCGTGATTGCCGATTGATTGCGGTCAAGCCACGTCCGGGCCGAAGATCGATGCCTTGACGGAGGAACGCGCATGGTCGGATTGGTCCTCACCCCCGAACAGGTGAAGTCGGCGCCGCCCGAGGTCCGGGCATGGCTGCATGCGATGCTGGAGGCGGAATATGGCGGGCCCGACCTGCGCGCCGGACGGGAGGAGCACAGCGCCCTCGCCGCCCTGGACCCCCAGGAGGCCGCCGCCGTGCTGGAACGCATTCGCGGTGATTTCCTGACCACCCAGGTATTCTTCGAGCTTGGCCGCGACCCGGCGGCCGGCGCCCCGATGCCGCCGCACCTGCACCGGGTGGCGATCCCGGACATCCTGCGGCACACGCAGATCGGCGACGTGCAGCATCTCGGTGCCTGCCTGGATGCGATTACGGCAGCGTTCCGCGAGGTGCGCGGCGACCCGCAGGCGGTGTTGATGGGTTTCGATCAGGGTGGCGGCTGTTACGTGAATACGGCGACGAAACAGGCGATTCAGGCGGTTTGGCGCGCGTTCGCTGGCGGGGCGCAGCCCCGCACCCCGCCAGGTACCAAGCCCTTGGAACCCAATACTTAAGGAATGGGGTGCAGGGGCCTCTCGGCCCTTGCCGGGTCCAGGGCAGAGCCCTGGCCTTCCTTGTATAGATCCTCCCGAGTAGCCGGCAGCCCGCTAGCCCCACGCGCCCGCCGGGTCGCAACCGTCTGGAAAATGCCCACGGTTCCGCGCTCAAAAGCCAGCGAAACACCGGCCAGATAGAGCAGCCACAGCCGCAGCCTGCCCGCGCCCACCTCGGCCTCGGCGGCGTCGCGGTCTGCGTGCAGACGCTCGCACCACAGGCGGGTGGTGCGGGCATAGTGCTCCCGCCAGCCCTCGACATCGTGCACCTCGAAGCCGAAGCGTTCGAGATTGGTGATCGTGTTGCCGATATGGTCGAGTTCGCCGCCCGGAAAGATATAGCGGATGATGGCGGCGTATTCCGGCTTGTGGCGGCGGAAGGCGCGGGCGTTGCGCTTGGCCGGGCGGGTGATGGCGTGGTGCAGCATGATGCCGCGGGGTTTCAGCAGCGCGTGCATGCCGCGGAAATAGGCTTCGTGGTTGGCCGCGCCGACATGCTCGAACATGCCGATCGAGGCGATGGCGTCATAGGTGCCGGCAAGCGCCCGCCAGTCCTTCAGCTCGACCGTGACACGATCCTGCAGCCCGAGCCGGGCGATCTTCGCCTGGACGAAATCGTGCTGCGCCTGCGACAGGGTCACGCCATGCGCACGCACGCCATGAAGGCGCGCGGCGTGGCACACCAGCCCGCCCCAACCGCAGCCGATGTCGAGGAAGCTCTGACCCGGACGCAGCCGCAACTTGCGGCAGATCATGTCCATCTTGGCCTGCTGCGCCGTTTCCAGATCGGAGTCCCAATCCGGGAAGTAGGCGCAGGAATATTGCATCTCGGCATCGAGGAAGCGGGCGTAGAAGGCGTTCGACAGGTCGTAATGGAACTGCACGAGCGCCTTGTCGTCCCGCCCCGCCTCCGGCCGCGCCGCCGCGTCGCCTTGCCAGGCATGGCGGGAAGCGGCCCGGCCGGCCGGCAGGAACAGGAAGGGCAACAGCGTGCGTGCCAGCAGCAGCTTGTCGAGCCGCCGGCGCGCCAGCCCGCGCGACGCCGCCCCGCGCCGCGCCGCGACATCGAGCAACGTACCGCCCTCGATATCGAGATCCCCTGCCGCCAACAGATCCAGCAGGGTGAACAAACGGGGCCGGCGCAGCAGGCGGCTGAGGGCGGCGGGTGTGCGGATGGCCAGCGCCAGATCGCCGGTGGGGGCCGGCCCCAGCGGCAGCGACTCGCCGTTCCACAGTCGCAGGCTCAGGTCGGCCTGCAGCACGTCGGCCAGATGCGCGGCCAGACGGCGAAGGGCGGCAAGTTGCTTTTCGTCGGCGGAACTGACAGCCATGAATCTCGTTCCGTCCGGGCGCCTCGTTCGATCACGGCAACGGCGCCGGCGATCGCTCGCCCGCGCCGTCCCGTCAGGTCCGAAAGCGCCGGATCAGGCGCTCTTTGCCATGATGTCGTCGGCGATGTTCCGCGGCACCGGCTCGTAGTGATTGAACTGCATGGTGAAGGACGCGCGGCCCTTGGTCATGCTGCGGAGATCGGAGATGTAGCCGAACATCTCCTTCAGCGGCACATGCGCCCGCACGATGACCGTCGAGCCTGCGCTCTCCTGGTTCTGGATCATGCCGCGGCGGCGGTTGATGTCGCCCACCACGTCGCCGACATGGTCCTGCGGCGTGGTGACCTCCACGTCCATGATCGGCTCCAGGATGATCGGGCCGGCCTTCTTCATGCCTTCGCGGAAGCACGCCTTGGCGGCGATTTCGAAGGCCAGGGCCGACGAGTCGACGTCGTGGTACTTGCCGTCGATCAGGGTGTATTTGAAGTCCACGGTCGGGAAGCCGGCCAGCACGCCGGTATCGGCCTGGACCCGGATGCCCTTTTCGACCGCCGGGATGTATTCCCGAGGCACCGTGCCGCCGACCACCTTGTTCTCGAACAGCACGCCGGCGTTGCGCTCCTGCGGGGCGAACACGATCTTCACCTCGGCGAACTGGCCCGAGCCGCCGGTCTGCTTCTTGTGGGTGTAGATCTCGGTGTGGCTCTTGCTGATGGTCTCGCGATAAGCCACCTGCGGCGCGCCGATATTGGCATCGACACCGTATTCGCGCCGCAGCCGGTCGATGATGATCTCCAGGTGCAACTCGCCCATGCCGGACAGGATGATCTGGCCGCTTTCCTGGTCGGTGCGCAGGCGCAGGCTGGGGTCTTCGCCGGCCAGCTTCTGCAGGCCGATGGTCATCTTCTCCACCCCGTCCTTGGTCTTCGGCTCGACCGAGATGTCGATCACCGGCACCGGGAAGGCCATCCGCTCCAGCACCACCGGGTCGTCCTGGCTGGCCAGCGTGTCACCCGTGCCGGTGTCCTTCAGGCCGACGAAGGCGGCGATGTCGCCGGCCTCGACTTCCTTGATTTCGGCGCGCTTGTCGGCATGCATCTGGAACATGCGGCCGACGCGTTCCTTGTGGTCCTTGGTGGTGTTCAGCACCGTGTCGCCGCTTTTCAGCGTGCCGGCATAGACGCGCACGAAGGTCAGCGTGCCGTATTTGTCATTGATGATCTTGAAGGCGAGCCCGGCGAACGGCGCCTTCGGATCGGCCTTGATCCGCCGGCGGTCGCTGAAGTCGCCGTCTTCCTCGCCTTCCTCGGCGGCGATCGAGATGCCCGGCACGTCGATCGGGCTCGGCAGGTAGTCGAGCACGGCATCGAGCAGCGGCTGCACGCCCTTGTTCTTGAACGCGGTGCCGCACAGCACCGGGCGGAACGCGCCGCTGATGGTGCCGGCCTTGATGCAGCGCTTCAGCGTTTCCACCGCCACGTCGCCGTGCTCGAAATATTCCTCCATCGCCTCGTTATCAACCGACACGGCGGTGTCGAGCAGAAGCTGGCGGTACTCCGCGGCCTGCGCGGCCAACTCCTCCGGGATCGCCTCGGTATGGTACTTGGCGCCAAGTTCGCCGCCTTCCCAGATGATCGCGTTCATCTCCACCAGGTCAACAACGCCGACGAACGTGTCCTCGATGCCGATCGGCAGTTGCAGCGGCAGGGCGACGATGTCGAGCTTCTCCTTCAGCGTGTCGAAGGCACGGAAGAAGTCGGCGCCGGTGCGGTCCAGCTTGTTGATGAAGATAATGCGCGGCACGTTGTAGCGGTCGGCCAGGCGCCAGTTGGTCTCGGACTGCGGCTGCACGCCGGCCACGCCCTCGATGATGAAGATGGCGCCGTCGAGCACGCGCAGGCTGCGGTTGACCTCGATGTTGAAATCGATGTGGCCCGGCGTGTCGATGATGTTGATGCGGTGGTCCTTCCACTCGCACGTCACCGCGGCGGAGGTGATGGTGATGCCCCGCTCACGCTCCTGGTCCATGTAGTCGGTCGTGGTGTTACCGTCGTGCACCTCGCCGATCTTGTGCGACACGCCGGTGTAATAGAGGATACGCTCCGTGGTCGTGGTTTTTCCCGCGTCAATATGCGCGGTGATACCGATGTTACGAATCCTCGCGAGCGGCGTTACAGACACGGCAGACCTCCATTGGCACACTGGGCATGACCACAACGGGCGCAGCGTGGCCTTCAGCCTCGCGCGCCCGTTCATGTTCCGGCCCATGAGCCGGTGCGACACTGGCGAGGACATGCCCTTCCGGGCGGGGATTTGCAAGTGCGTCTTCGGCCGCCGGATGCATGACATGCACACCATGACGTGGCCGGCCGCGCGATATCCCCCCAGCTTGGGCCGGCGCCACTCCAGGATGCCATAGGGTGGTGCGCACCGCCCAGCCCCAGATCCGTGGTGAGAGGAGGCCCGGGTCAACCGAGCCAAGCTCCACAGGCGGCCCTTGGCCTCGGGCCGGCAACGCGCTAACCGGACGGATTGCAGCATTACGCAGGAGAGCCGTCGTCATGACCCGATCCGATATGGAGCGCGTGCAGACTTATTTGCGAGGTCTGCTGGGCAGCGACCGCATCCGGGTGGTGCCGCCCGCCAAGCCGGGCCTGACCGTGGAGGTTGCCGTCAACGACGAGGTCGTCGGCACGCTGTACGAAGACCGCGAGGACGGCGAACTGTCCTACGCCGTGCACCTCACTATTCTGGAGGAGGACCTGCCGCCGGCGCCCAAAGTCGCGCCCGCCACCCCGGTGGCAAAGCCCCGCCGGACGCGCTGACCCGGGGCTCCCCGCTCCCGAAAGCTTGAATAAGCGAAACCTTTCGGACCCGGCCGGGGCGCAGTAGTGGTTTCGGGCGAACCATCCCGGGGGGCACCTGGAGGCGCAATGCAGTCCGCACGGCGCGCGTCCTTGCGTGTACTCGGCCTTGCCATGGTCGGCTGCGTGCTGCTGCCCCTGCTGCTTTTGGGCTCCGGCGCGATCACCATCCGCCGCGCGGCGCATCAGGAAGCCGACGAGCGGCTCGCCCGCACCGCCGACGTCCTGCACGAGCAGGCGCTGAAGGTGTTCCAGAGCACCGATGTGCTGCTAGAGAATCTGCTGGAAATGACGCAGGGCCGGTCCGATACGGCTCTCCGGACCGATTTCCCGCACTGGCACGATCTGCTGAAGGCGATGTCGAGCCGGCTGCCGCAGTTGCAGTCGATCTGGATCATTGGTGCCGACGGGCACATCAGCGCCACCGACTACACTGCCGCCTTGCCCGACCTCGACATCAGCGCCCGCGACTATTTCGTCGCCCAGACCGGTCGCGACGACGGGCTGTTCGTCGGGGCGGTGCTACAGCCGCTGCTCGACACCGGCTTGCCCTTCTTCGGCGTCTCGCGCCGGCGCAACGGGCCGGAGGGCGGGTTCGACGGCGTTATCACCGCCTCGCTGCTGCCCGCCGACTTCGTTAAGTTCTATCGCGAGATCGGCCAGGCGCCCGGCTCCTTTCTGACGCTGATGCGCACCGACGGCACCCTGCTGGCGCGTTATCCGCCGATACCCAAGGGGGCCCACGCGGCGCTGCGGCCGCCCATCCTCAACGCGATCGCCGGCCCGCTCGACCGCGGCATCCTCACCTCGGTCTCCCCGGTTGACGGCCGCGAGCGACGGATTGCCTGGCGGCGGCTCGACCCCTACCCGGTGTTCGTCATGGCCGGACTGGAGACCGCCGCCATCCGCAATGCCTGGCTGGGCACGCTGGCCACCCACCTGGTGTTCGGCCTGCCCGCCACCGCGTTGATGCTGGTCGCGCTTTGGGTCGCGCTGATCCGCACCCGCGCCCTGTTCGAGGAGGCCGAACGCCGTACCGCCGCCGAGGAGGCGCTGCAACGGACGCAGCGGCTGGAGGCGCTCGGCGAACTCACCGGCGGGGTGGCGCACGATTTCAACAACCTGCTGATGATCGTGCTGGGCAATGTGGACCGCATGCGCCGCCGCCCGCGCGAGGCCAGCGACATCCGGGCGCTCGACACGATCGTCGCCGCGGTTCGCCGCGGCGAGGCGCTGACCCGGCAATTGCTGGCCTTCGCCCGCCGCCGCGCGCTTTATCCCGAGCCGATCGACCTGGCCCGCCAGCTTGCCGACATGCGCGGCCTGCTGTCCCATTCCCTGCGCGGCGACATCGCGCTGGCGGTCGAGACCGAGGCGCCACCCGGCAGCGTCATGGCGCCCGGCCCATTCGTCGTGAAAGTGGACCCGGCGGAATTCGAGCTGGCGGTGGTGAACGTCGCGGTCAACGCACGCGACGCCATGCCGCAGGGCGGCCGGCTGACGCTGCGCCTGCGCCGGGTGACGCTAAACGCGGAGCGCGACCTCGACGACCTGCGCGGCGAGTTCATCGCCGTTTCGTTCACCGATACCGGCACCGGCATCCCCCCGGCGCTGCTGGCGCGGGTGTTTGACCCGTTCTTTACCACCAAGGAGGTCGGCAAGGGCACCGGGCTCGGCCTGTCGCAGGTATACGGCTTCGCCCGCCAGTCCGGCGGTACCGCCACCATCGCCAGCGTGCCGGGGGTCGGCACCACGGTGACCCTCTTCCTGCCAGCCAGCACCGAGCCGCCGGCCCCGCGCCAGTCCCAGGCCGCGCCCGCCACCGCGCCGGGCACCGGCTTGCGCGTGCTGCTGGTGGAGGACAACGGCGAAATCGTCGCCATGACCCGCGCCTGGCTGGAGCGACTCGGCTTCGACGTGGTGGCGGCAGCGTCCTGTATGGCGGCGCTGACGCTGCTGGACATGCACAGCTATGCCCTGCTGCTGACCGGCATGGTGATGCCGGGCGGGATGAACGGGCTGGAACTGGTGCGTGAACTGCGGGCCCGCGATCAGCCGATTCCGGTCATCCTGACCACCAGCCGCGATGACCCAGCCCAGCAGGTGCGGTGGGAGGGGGTCACCCTGCTGCAGAAGCCCTACGAGGAGCAGCAGCTGCGCGCGGCGGTCACCGCCGCCCTGGTCGGCATACGGACGCAGGACGAAGCAGCCAAGGCATGAGGCCGGTTGGACCGCTCAAGCAAAGGTGAGCGGCGTGCCTGCATGTTGCGCTTTCATTGACGGATCGTTGACGCGTAGCGTGCGGTCGTTACGTCAGAGACGGTTTTGCCCCGACCGGAGGTCGCGACGATGTACTCTTCCGCTTCCGATCAGCCGTGGCCCCACCAGCCATGGACCGGCCGGGATGTCCCGACCGGCATCGCGGCGTTGCGGACCACCGTGTCGGCCCCCGGCAACGGCGAGTCGCCTCGCAAGACCTGCCACATGCTGGCGGTCACCGCCCGGAACCGGCGCCACGTTGTCGGCTTCTCTGCCCGGTAGCAACGAGCGCAAAGGGACGAATCCATGCCTGACACCTCGCTCGACGCCGCATTCTTCGCCGCGCCCGGATATTTCGTCATGCCCGGCCGAGCCGGCCATTTCGATACCCTCACGCGGCGCGAGATCGCCGGTCAGCGCCTCCTGCTCGCACAAACCGACGCGATGCTGCGCGCGCGCATTGACGCGATGCTGTACGCGAACAGTGTGCCGGCCCCGCTGGCACAGGTGAACAGGCTGGTGCTGCTGGGCGACCTCAGTTCGCTGAACGCCGTGGCAACGGCGCGCAGCTGGATCGAACAACTGGCGCACCTGCCCTGTGATGTCGAACAGGCCGGCGCGTGGCGCCACCGGACCGCCCCGCTCAGCCCGGGCAGCGTCGGCGTGCTGGTCAGCGCCGCCGGGGAGGGCGAGGACATCCTTGCGGCGCTGGCGTTGCTGCAGTCGCGCGGCCTCCCCGCGATCGCCATCACCGCCGCGCACCACAGCGCCCTGGCCGGCATGGCCGAATTGCTGTGGCCGACCGCCGCGCACGAGGAGAAAGGCAGCACAGCAACGGGCAGCTTTACCACCACCTTGATGGCCCTGGTCCGCCTGGGTCTGGCGATCGGACTGATGCGCGGCCAGGTCGATGAGGTCACCGCCGGCAGGGTCGCGCAGCAACTTGCTGACGCCGGCATCGCCTGCGCACTGACCGAGGCGGCGGAGGCGCGCTGCGCCGCTATCGGCTGCCGTCTTGCGCGCGCCGGCGAGGCCTGGTTCGGCGGCCGGCACTGGTGCGCTTCCATGGCCGCCGAGGGTGCGCTGAACCTGCGCGACCTTTCCTCGATACCGGCCGAGACGCAGACCGGTGATGCGCTGCGCCACGCACCGGTTCGCCCCGGCGTGCCGATCGTGATGTGCGCCGCGGCAGACGCGCAGGTGGCGCAGGCTGTGGCAGACGCCAGGTCGGTGCGTGCCCGTGGCGATCACGTGACCGTGCTGACCGACGCCGGCTCGGCGGCAGCGTTCCACGATGCGGCCAATGAGACTCTCGCCCTGCCCGGCCGTGGTATCGCCCATGCCTTCGCGCAGGCGGTGGCGCTGCAACTCATCGCCTACCACGCAGCGATGGCGCTCGGACATAACCTCGACCGGGTTGTGTAGGCGGCAACGGGGTCAGGCGGCAACGGGCGGCCGCGCCGCCACCCGGCGGCGGAACAGCAACGGCACCAGCAGGGTCACCACCACCGCCATCGCCGACACCGCCGCCGCCACCAGGCGGATGGAAGTCGTCCTGGAGGTGATCTCGATCTGGCTCCCGCCAGCTGCGATCGGTACCACCATCAGGTGTAACGCGCCCTGCAGCGGCGTGACTTCGACACCATTCACCCGCACGATGCTCGCCGGAAACCAGGGGTGTGCGAGTTGCACATAACCGGGCTGGTCCGCCTCGATCGTTGCCGTGACCGTCTCCAACGAGACCGTGTAGCCGGTCAGCCGCGGCGTCCATGACGTCGCACCGACCGGATCGGCCTGCCCGGGGGGCAGTGCAGCCACCGGCAGGCTCGCCGCCTGTCGGGTGCGGAAATCCGGTCGCGCGGCATCAAGATAGGCCCGCAGAAAAGCTTCGACGCGAACGAAACGGGGATTGCTGTCCACCAGATCTTCCGACCAGAACATCGGCTTGTCGAGCGCGTCCGACGGCGCCAGCAGGCTCAGCCGCCGGCTGAACAGCACCGGGCTCGCATCACCAATGGCCACCACCCCGCCGAGCGGACCATCCGCCACCAGGGGCCCGAACGTCGCCGGACAGCCCTCCGCCACGGACGAGTCGCAGACGATACGCGCGACGTTGAACAGTGCCAGCAATTGCCGGCTCTGCGCCGACAATGTGCCGTGCTCGCGCAGGTCGCGTGCGGCAAGCGTCACCGCCGTCTCGGCGTCGTTGTGCACGTGCGTGGCGGCCATGTTGTGGTTGCCGGCAATACGCTGCACCGTCGCCGCATAGCTGAGCACGGGGCCAACCGGACCGACGATGCCGACCGACCGGCCGGCAGCGTCGAGGGCGACCTCCATCACCCGCTGGTCAGGCGCGACACGTTCGAGGTAGCGCCCGGCCGCGACGCCGAATTCCTTGTCATTGCGCGCGACCGGCTGCACCGAGGTGCTGGTCAGGTCGAGCAGCAGCAATCCCATGACGGCCAGGCGCGCCCGTGGCCAGCCAGCCAGGCGCGTGACCAGCGCCTCAGCGCCGATCGCAGCCAGCACGGCGACGAAGAACAACAGGAACATCACGTCCCGGACCACCGGATTGGCCAGGAAGAAGCTGAGCGCAAGGCAGGGCAGCACCGCCAGCACAAGCCGCCCCTGCGTGGCCCACGGATGGCGCAGGCCGGCGGCAAGGCCGCACAGCGCCAGGCCGATCGTGACCATGCCGAGATAGGCCCAGTAGTCGGTTCCCCAGGTGGTCCGCGTGTTCCGCCAGGTCACCAACTGCAGGAGTCGCGCCATGCTGGGCACTTGCAGGTGGAACATCGCGCCGCCCGGCTCGAGCATGACCCAGCCCGCCTCCCGCAGCACCGGCAACACGGCGATGGCGGACATCGCCGCGCCGAGCGCGCCGGCGGTGGCCAGCCGGCCGACCGACGCCCACCGCCAGTGGCCGGTCGCGCAACCGACGCAACCGAACACAAGCAGGTAGATGGCGACGAAGATCGCATGCGGCTGGTGGGTCACCACCAGGCCGGCGGTGGCGAACGCAAAGCCCGTCCAGTCGCGCCAACGCAACTGGCCTGGACGCATCAGCCCGTCCGCACACAGGAAGGCCGCCAGGAAAAAGCAGATCGTGAACGCCTGCGGAAACGCGCCGCGATACAGGAACAGGTGCAGATGCGCGAACGCACCGGCATAGGCGAGCGCGCCCACCGCGGCGGCGAACCGTTCCAGCCCGAAGCGGCGCAGCAACGCGTAGCACAGCCAGCCGCCGACCAGATGCAGGCTGAGCAGCAGCGTCTTGGCCGTCACCACCGGATCGCGCACCACGACATCCAGCGCGCCGCCGACGACATAGGTCAGCGGGCCGGTGAAGCCCAGCAGCGACGAGCCCAGGTACTGATAATTTGTCCATTGTGGCAGGCTACCCTGGTCGAGCCCGCGGCGCACCTCCAGGAAGCGGCTGATATGCGTCCCGCTGTCACCGCCGAGCAACACTCCGGGAAACAGATAGGCGTGCCCGAGCCACAGCAGCAGCAGCGTAATGACCAGCAAATGCGCCAGACGCGGTGCCCCGGTGAGGAAAGCCGACAAAGCGCGGCGGCGCCACTCCCATTGCACCAGCAGAATGCCGAGCAGCACGAGTCCGGCCGCCAACAGGGCCTCCGTCAAACCGACGCCACGCAGCACCTGGCTTCGGGTCAGCGGCTGAGCGTGCAGCACCAACACCACCACGTTGTCCTTCAACGTGCCGACGATGCGAATTGATGCGAGCACCAGGATCGCAACGGTCAGTCCGAGCGAGGCAGCCACCTGCCAGTGCTGGCGTTCTGGCGGGAAGCCGGGCAAGCCGCTCTCCTTTCCGGCCGGGCCAAACGCCCGGCACGACAGGTTCTGGCCGCCAGGATGCCGGATCGCGCACGGCCCTGCCGGCGTTGCATCCTTCGACCATGGAACGATCCGCCTGGGCTTGTAACGGCGCGGCCCAACAAACGCAACATTCCGCCCGGCCAATCAGTCAGATCGAGCGAGTGCTTTCAGACGCGCCCTGGAGCGCTTTGTTTTAGCGGGCAACTTTATCGGCCGGCTTATCGCCAGTCTGGCCGATGTTGCGCTTACCATTCCTCGTCCTGCTGCTCCGCCGCGACGTCAAATCGCGGTGTGCGCAGGCGGTGCGCAGTGCTCGCCCCGCCCACGCCTCAGCCAACGTTGGGCGCCTCAGGCAACGTTGAAGGTGCGCTCGTAGTCGAACGGAGCGCGCGTGGGCGCAGGGTGCGCCCCCGAAGCAGAATCGGGAACCGGCGCGGCCGGCAGCGACGCCAGCGCGCCGTGCGCGGATGGCTCGCGGATCATGTAGCCGCGTCCCCACACCGTGCCGATCAGGTTGTCGGCGCCGGCCTGCGCCAGCTTTTTGCGCAGCTTGCAGATGAATACATCGATGATCTTCATCTCCGGTTCGTCCATGCCGCCATAGAGATGGTTCAGGAAGGCCTCCTTGGTCAGAACCATGCCCTTGCGCAGAACCAGCAGTTCCAGAATGGCATATTCCTTGCCGGTCAGGTGGACCGGCGCGCCATCGACGGTCACCTCGCGACTGTCGAGGTTGAGCTGCAGGCCGCCGACGCTCAGGGCCGGCTGGCTGAAGCCCTTGCTGCGGCGGACCACCGCCTGCATGCGGGCAATCAGTTCGGCCTTGTCGAACGGCTTGGTGAGGAAGTCGTCGGCCCCGAGGGCCAGGCCCTTCACCTTCGCCTGCGGCCGGGTCAGGCCGGACAGGATCAGCACCGGCACTTCGATGCGGGCGGCGCGCATGCGGCGGACGACGTCATAGCCCTCCATGTCGGGCAGCATGAGGTCGAGCACCATGATGTCGTAGTCGTAATGGCGGACCAGCTCGAGCGCCTCCTCGCCGGTGTCGGCGTGGTCCACGACGGCGCCGCCGGAGCGCAGCATCAGGGCAAGCCCACGGGCGGAGGTCAGGTCGTCTTCAACCAGGAGGACGCGCATTGGTGAACACCTTTTGCTATCTTCGGTTGTGAACCTACCACCATAACGCGAGTTTGGCCACCGAATTTTCATCTTATAGGAGCATCTTTCACAGAACGAGACGGAACAAAGGAGGAATCTAGCGCGCCAAATGGGCATAGATGTATTTTTCAGTACGAAAGTTCGTTAATGCGACACACGCTCCTGACCCAACGCAGCGCCGCCGCCCGGGCCGCCCTGAACGACCTGCCCGCCATCCGCCTGGAGGGTCGCGTCGCCGGCGTTGCCGGCCTTGCGGTCGAGGTGGGTGGCCTGTCGCACCACCTTTCGATCGGCGACCGGATTACCCTGCGCAGCCGCGCCGGCCGCGACGTGCCGGCCGAAATCGTCGGCTTCCGCGGCGGCGTCGCCCAAACCATGACCTACGCCGCCGCCGACGGACTCGGCCCGGGCGGCGCCGCCCTGGCCGCCCTGCCCGCCTCCGGCGCCGCCCCTGGTGCGGCGCTCGCGGTCTCGGATGCCTGGATCGGCCGCGTCATCGACCCGCTCGGCCGCCCGCTGGACGGCAGCGGCCCGTTGCCGCGTGGCCCCGCGCCGCTGCCGGTGCGCGCCGCGCCGCCCGAGGCCACACGGCGCGCCCGGCTGGGCGAGCGACTCGACCTCGGTGTGCGGGTGCTCAACGCCTTCGCGACCTGCCGCCGCGGCCAGCGCCTGGGCCTGTTCGCCGCCTCCGGGGTGGGGAAATCCACCCTGCTGGCCATGCTGGCCCGCCACACCGCCTGCGACGTAGCCGTGCTCGCCCTGGTCGGCGAGCGGGGCCGCGAGGTGCGCGAGTTCATCGAGGACGAACTCGGCCCCGCCGGCCTGGCGCGCGCGACCGTGGTGGTCGCCACCTCCGACACGCCGCCGCTGATGCGGCGCGAGGCGGCCTACGCCGCCATGACCGTGGCCGAGCATTTCCGCAACCAGGGCAAGTCCGTACTTCTGCTGATGGACAGTGTCACCCGGTTCTGTCTGGCGCTGCGCGAGATCGGGCTCGCCGCCGGCGAGCCGCCGGCCACCCGCGGCTACCCGCCAAGCGTGTTCGCCGAACTGCCACGGCTGCTGGAGCGCGCCGGCCCGGGGCCGGAGCAGCCGGGCCGGCCGGCCGGGCACATCACCGCCCTGTTCACCGTGCTGGTCGAGGGTGACGACCACGACGAGCCGGTGGCGGATGCGGTGCGCGGCATCCTCGACGGGCACGTCATCCTCGACCGCCGCATCGGTGAGGGCGGCCGCTATCCGGCGGTCGACGTGCTGCGCTCGTTGTCGCGGGCGGTACCGGGCTGCAACAGCGAGGCGGAGAACGCGCTGACCCGGCGCGCACGCGGCATCCTGGCCCTGCATGCCGACATGGCCGACCTGGTGCGCCTGGGTGCCTATCGCGCCGGCACCGACCCGGCGGTGGACGAGGCCATCCTCGTCGCCCCGCGGCTGGAGGCGGTGCTGCGCCAGGGTCGCGATGACCGCAGCTCGCTGGCCGACAGTTTTGCGCGGGTACGCACCGCCATTGAAGGAGCGCCGGCATGAGTCGCGATCCGCTGGAGACCCTGGCGCGGCTACGCCGCAGCGTGGTCGAGGATGCCCGCCGCGCGCTGGTCGCCTGCCTGGAGGCCGAGGACGCCGCCAGCACGGCGATGCGCCGCGCCGAAGCGGCGATTTTCCACGAACAGGATGCCGCCGGCACGCTGAACGCCGGCGACGGCGCGGTCGAGGCCTTCGCCGCCTGGCTGCCATATGGCCGCCAGGCGGTGGCGCAGGCGCGCGAAGCACATGATCGCGCCGCCGCCGCCACCGTGCAGGCCCGCGCCGTACTGGCAGCCAGCCGCGCCAGCGCCGAGGCGGCCGACCGGCTGCTCGCCAGCCGGGCCGCCGTCCGCGATGCCGAGGCAGCCCGGCGTACGCAGATCGCGCTGGACGAGGCGGCGTCCCACCGTAAACGCCAGAAATGACCAGGCATCACGCGCAAAAACTTGCCCCCGCCCCCCGGTTGCGGGCATCACACCCGTATGGCGACCTATCCCGACGTCCCCAATAGTGACCTGCTCGATCGCATTCCGCTCGATGCCCGGGTCGTCCTCGATGTCGGCTGCATGACCGGCGCCCTGGGCGCCGAGTTCAAGCGGCGCAATCCCGACTGCCGCTACCTCGGCATCGAGCAGGACCCCGCCGCCGCGCGGATCGCCGCCGGGCGCCTGGACGAAGTCGCCACGAGTTGCGTCGAGGACGAGCCGTTCCCGTTCGGCCCCGGACCGTTCGACTGCATCATCTATGGGGACGTGCTGGAGCACCTGCGCGATCCGTGGGCCGTGCTGCGCCAGCATGCCCCGTCGCTCGCCGAGGATGGGGTGGTGCTGATCTGCATGCCCAACGCCGAGCACTGGAGCTTCGCCGAGCGGCTGCTGCGCGGCACCTGGGACTACGAGCCAGCCGGGCTGTTCGACCACACCCATCTGCGCTGGTTCACCGCGGAGACGACGCATCGCGCCCTCACCGCCGCCGGGCTGGTCCCGCTGGACGTGAAGCTGCGCATCTTCGACCGCGACGCCGGCGAGGCCTTCGTGCAGGCGATGGAACCGGCACTGGCCGCACTCGGCATCGACCGCGAAGGCTACCGCAACCGCGCCCTGCCGTTGCAACATGTCTGGCGCGCCGCCCGCAGCGCCCCGGCGCCACTGCATCTGATGTCCACCATGCTCGACCATGTCGGCGGGGTGAGCCATGTGCGGGTGGTGCAGCCCATGCGGGCGTTGGCAACCTGTCCGGGGGTGACCACCGAGGTGGTATCGACCGGTCAGCGCCTGCTCCCGCAGGCGCTGGACGACGCGGCGCGGCTGTTCCTGTTCCACCGCCCGGTGCTCGCCGGCGAGGGTGGGCTGGAACAGGTGCGCACGCTGATCGCGCATGGCTGGATGGTGGTGTGCGAGTTCGACGACCATCCCGGCTTCCTGCCGGCGATGCAGCGCGACGACGTGCACAATTTCCGCGCCGTGCATGCGGTGCAGACCTCGACGGCGCCGCTGGCGGCGGTGCTGCGCCAGCACAACCCGGAAGTGGCGGTGTTCCCCAACGCCATCGTGCGGCTGCCGGAGCCGCGCAACCACACCGACCCCAACCGGCTGACGCTGTTCTTCGCCGGCCTGAACCGCGAGGACGACTGGCCGCCCTTCCTGGGGGGGCTGAACGCCGCCGCCGCGCTCGCCGGCGAACGGCTGCATTTCCGTATCGTCGCCGATGGCGGGCTGTTCGAGGCGTTGCAGACGCCGCACAAAAGCTTCGTGCCGCTGTGCGACTACGAAACCTACCAGGACCTGCTGGCGCGCAGCGAGATCTCGTTCATGCCGCTGCGCGCCAGCACGTTCAACCGCTGCAAGTCGGACCTGAAGTTCATCGAGGCGGCCGCCCACCGGGTGACCGCCCTGGCAAGCACGGTGGTTTACGAAGACAGCATCGAGGACGGGCGGACCGGGCTGCTGTTCCGCGATGCCGGCGAGTTGCAGCGGCGGCTGCTGCACCTGCTGGCCGATCCCGCCCAGTGCCGCGCCATCGGCGACGCAGCCCGCGCGATGGTGGCGCGGCAGCGCATGCTGGCCAGCCAGGTGCCGCAGCGCCTGGCCTGGTATCGCTCGCTGTGGGCCCGCCGCGCGGAATTGCACAGCGCGCTGCTCGAACGGGTGCCGGAACTGGCCCGCCCGCCCGCCGATCCGGCGGCGCCGCTGCCGTCCCAGGGCACCGGGATTCTGCTTCCGGCAGGTTGATCGGAGCTACCGCTGCGACCGATCCACGTGATGGGCGTCGTTCTGCGGCGACGATGGATCAGATGCGCAGGCCCCAACGCATGACCGGCCGCAGAAACGGAGCCATGAAAAGTGCCGCCCGCGCGATCAGTGGGTTCTTCATGACCGGCGACAGCATCACCCAGGTCGCGAGTGCCCGCCTCGGCCCCAGATGCGGGGCGAGGATAAGAAGATGATCCGCGGCTTCGCCGATGAGCTGTCGGCTCCCTGAGCGAAGCGCTTTCAAATACTCCACGACCATCTGGGGGAAGAACCGCGGCGCGATCATGCTGCTGGAGAAACACCTGGTCCGGCGGGCGTCGTCCGGATAGTTAGCCAGCAGCTTGCGGGCATAGGTTGCACGGCTTCTGGCCATGCGCGGGGTGTAGGACGAGCTGGTCGGATAAATGCGCCATTGCGACAGCGCTTCATCGACGAATTCATTGTCGTATCCGGCACTGTACAGGCGCAGGAACAGATCGTCATCCTCGTACCCGGAGAGCGTCTCGTCAAAGCCGCCCACGGCGTCAAATGCCCGGCGCGAGATCAGCGAAGCGGAGGGGAGAACGAACATGTCCTCCCGCAGGCAGGCAAACACATCGCGCTTGGGGTGTTGGGTGGAAAGCTTCGACAAAGCGGAACCGACGATCCGGCGTCCGGTCGCGTCGATCTCGTCGAGATTGCTGTAGACCCACCCCAGTTCCCGCGTGCGCGGCTCGACGAACGGCTGTGCCAATCGTTCCAGATGATTCGGATACCAGGCATCATCCTGGTCCAGCAGCGCGATGAGATCGCCGCCGGCGCGCGCAATCCCGTAATTGCGCGCCGATGACTGGCCACCATTAGCCTTACGAAACAGCTTGACCGGATATTCGGCGGCCAGCCGTTCAACCACCGCGGCGCCGTCATCGGTCGAACCGTCATCGACGACGATGATCTCGGCAGCCGGCAAGGACTGGCGGAAAACGCTGCGCAGCGCCTGCTCGATGTAGCGTGCCCCGTTGTAGAGCGGAATCACCACCGTGATCAGAAGGTCCCGGGCGTCTCGGCCGGTGGTATGGGTTGGCGAGAGAAATCCCGAAATGAAGTCCAGATCCGCCCTCGCCGCGCGGAACGCTTCGACATCCTGCGTGCGCAGGGCTTTCCGGCAATCCGCCGCGATCGGCCGGTAGAAACGGGGAACCAGCAGGTCGCGGGTATAATATAGTGACCTGACCGGGTCGTCGGGGTAAGCGGCCACGAGCTTACGGGCATAGACGGCGCGGCTTTTCCCCATGCGCGGCGAATAAGATGAACTTGCGTCGTAGATCCGCCATTGCGACAACGGCGAATCGATGTATTCATTATCGAATCCGGCAAGGAACAGTCGCAGGAACAAATCATCGTCTTCATAGCCGGACAACCGCTCGTCAAATCCCCCCACCGCATCGAAAGCCTCACGGGAGATCAGGGACGCTGACGGCAGGACGAACATGTCTTGTCTCAGGCAGGAAAAGATGTCCCGCTTGGGATGCTGCGATCCAAGCGTGGTCAGGAACGAGCGGACCAGCATTTGCCCGTCGGCGCCGATCTCGTCGAGGTTGCTGTAGACCCAGCCGAGTGCCGTCGAACGTGGCCGCAGGAACGGTTTCACCAGTTCCGCCAGATGGTTGGGATACCAGATGTCATCCTGATCGAGCAGGGCGATGAGATCGCCGGTGGCCTGAGCGGCGCCAAAATTGCGGGCCGAGGATTGCCCTCCGTTGGCCTTGCTCAGCAGCTTGACCGGATACTCCGCAGCGATCCGGCGAACAATCTCCGCGCCGCCATCGGTCGAGCCATCGTCGACGATGATGACCTCGTCGGCCGAACGTGTCTGCCGCATGACGCTGCGCAAAGCAGCCTCGATATAGCGCGCACCATTGTACAAGGGAACGATCGTCGATATTCTGGGTTCCCGATACTCTACAGCGCACTCCCGACGATCCAACCTGAGCGCGGCATCAAGTCCATGCCGCGCGGAGGTGAGGTCGTGTTCGACCAGGAGAACGTGCATTGGTGGAGGCCTTCTGCTACCTGCGGTCGCAGACATATCACCATTGTGTGATGTTCGCCATAGAACGTTTTCTTTGTCAGGTTTCTTTTGCGGAAGCGGCGGGACAGGTGGGGGTTTAGCCCAGTGACTTAGCAGCGAGTGATGATCCTGCATCAAAGCCGCTTAATCCAACGGGTTCCGATCCGCACAAATCCGCGTATTTGCGGTATGAATTTGGCAAGATATTACTCTTTGATATCCATTCAAAATCTTGGAATATTGGCGGCTATTTGAATCGTAATACATTCATGATCGTCGCAAGGGCGCTGCAAACCCTTTCCAAAACCGGATTATCCGACCTGTCCCGGCCGGGCGAATTCCGGCCGTCCCGCAAGGCGTGCGGCGTCGGATTCCTCGTACAGGAACGCCTGCACCGCGGTCCGGGTCGCGTCGTTGTGTGGCGGAATGGCGCGCGATTTCGCGGGCGCCCGGCACACCGGCCCAGACCCGATCGCGCCTGCATGGCGGCAGGGGGCGACGAAAGGCGATCGCGCGCCCTGAACAACGCCGCCAAAAACCACCGGCGCCGGAAGGCGGCGCCGGGGCGGCCTCAGACCTTCTCGACCTGGCCGTATTCCAATTCGACCGGGGTGGAGCGGCCAAAAATGGAGACACTGACCTTCACGCGGCCCTTCTCCTCGTCCACCTCCTCGACCACCCCGTTGAAGCTGGTGAACGGGCCGTCGGCAACGCGAACCTGCTCGCCGACCTCGAACACCACGGACGGACGCGGCCGCTCGACGCCTTCCTGGGTCTGCTTGAGGATGCGCTCGGCCTCGGCGTCGGAAATCGGGCTGGGACGGGTCTTGGTGCCGAGGAAGCCGGTGACCTTGGGGGTGTCCTTCACCAAATGCCAGACGTCGTCGCTCAGCTCCATCTTCACCAGCACGTAGCCGGGGAAGAACTTGTGCTCGGCATTGATCTTCTGGCCGCGGCGGACCTCGACCACCTGCTCGGACGGCACCAGCACATCGTCAATCTGGTCCGCGAGCCCCTTCTGGGCCGCCTGCTCCTTGATCTGCTGCGCGATCTTCTTCTCGAAGCCGGAGTAGACGTGTACCACGTACCAGCGTTTGGCCATCAGCTTCTCCTTCAGCCCGCCGCGCCGAACAGCAGGCGCACGAACACGCCGATGATCTGATCGGCAACGAAGAAGAAAGCCGCCGCCATGGCCGCCATGGCGAACACCAGGCCGGTCGTGACCAGGGTCTCCTTGCGCGACGGCCAGGTGACCTTGGCGATCTCGCTGCGCACTTCGCGGAAGAACTTCACCGGATGGATAGCCAATCCGCTCATGCTCCTTGGTTGCCTTTCGAACGTGGAATGCGGTGGCAGGGGTGGAGGGTCTCGAACCCCCAACCTCCGGTTTTGGAGACCGGCGCTCTAGCCAATTGAGCTACACCCCTACCGGTTCCCGGGAAACGTCGGCGCGCCGTGGCGCCTTCCCGCAATCCGGGTGCGGAGGCGGTAGAAAGAATGTGGCGGGGTTTCTGTCAAGGGCTGGTTCGCCGAATGCTCGGGAACCGAAGCAAAGGAAGGCCAGGGCTCTGCCCTGGACCCGCCAGGCGCCGAGGGGCCCCTGGACCCCATTCGTTAAGGGTTTCAAAGGGCTACGCCCTGCTAAGAGAACGCATAAGCATCCATGCGCAGCATGCCATAGCTGACGCTGGCATGCAGCCGCTCGGCGCGTGACTCGGCGCCGGCGGCCCCCATCGCCACGAACAGCGGCAGCAGGTGCTCCTCGGTCGGATGCTGCGCCGCCGCGAACGGAGCCTTGTGGCGATAGGTCAGCAGCTCGCAACGCCGCCCCGCCAGCAGCGCCGCCTCCATCCACGCCGAAAATGCCGCCACGTCCGGTGCCTCGGGCGCGTCCGCTTCCTGGCCGCGAAAGCGCGACAGGTCATGGGTGAAACTGCCCGAACCGATCACCAGCACGCCCTGCGCGCGCAGCGGCGCCAGCGCGCGGCCCACCTCGAAATGGTGCGCCGGGCCGAGATGGCTCTGCACCGAGATCTGCAGCACCGGCACATCGGCCTGCGGATAGGCCAGCAGCAGCGGCACCCAGGCGCCATGGTCCAGGCCACGCGCACGGTCGATGCCGGCCTGCAACCCGGCGCTGCCGAGCAGATCCGCCACCTGCTCGGCCAGCACCGGGTCGCCCGGGGCTTCGTAACGCAATTCGTACAGCGCCCGCGGGAAGCCGCCGAAATCATGGATGGTGCGGTTGCGGGCCACCGCGTTCACCATCGGAACCGCCGTCTCCCAATGCGCGGAGGCGACCAGGATGGCCCGCGGCCGGCCAAGCGCGGCGCCAAGCCCGGCCAGGAAGTCGTGCGCGGGGTCCCGTGTAAGCGCCACCATCGGCGACCCGTGGCTGAGAAACAGGCTCGGCAACATGGCACACCCTCCCGGTCAGGCCAGCGCGGTCGTGCGGTTCGAAAAGCGCACGGCCAGGGCGCCGGACCCCAGCAAGGACTGCACCACCAGCGCGACACGCAGCAGCAGCGCGCCCCATTCAGCCTGATCGGTCACGCGATGATGGGTCATCGGAATCTCCTGTCTTGTCGGCACCGGACCACCCGGCATGACGGGAACATCGTGTCTTCGGTTTCGCATTGTAGTTGTCTATGGTGGCACAGACCCTATGCGGAAATGCATGGATGCTCGACTGGGACGATCTGCGCATTTTTCTGGCCATCGCCCGCCACGGCACTCTGTCGGCCGCGGCGCGCGCACTTGGGGTCCACCAGCCCACCATGGGGCGGCGCCTTGTTGCGCTGGAACAGCGGGCCGGCGCGCGCCTGCTGCAGAAAACCCCGCGCGGCTACACCCCCACCGCGGCGGGCGAGTCCATCCTGGGCAATGTCGAGCGCATCGAGGCCGAGGCGCTGGCGGTGGAACGGCGCATCACCGGCCGCGACGTGCGGCTGGAGGGCACGGTGCGCATCACCACGGTGGAATCTTTCGCCGCCGAGATCGTGATGCCGATCCTGGCCGGGCTGCGCCAGCGCCATCCCGGCATCGACATCGACCTGGTGGTCGATGTGCGCAACCTGAACCTGACCCACCGGGAGGCCGATGTAGCGTTGCGGATGGCCCGACTCGAGCAGGCCGACCTCACCGTGCGCCGCATCGGGCTGCTCGGCTTCGGATTGTATGCGTCGCCTTCCTACCTGGACTCGCGCGGCGTGCCGGCATTCGACCGCAGCGGCGAAGGACACGAGCTGATCCTGACCCAGCCCGAGCTGATGGCGGGTGCGGAAATGGCCTGGCTCACCGCCATCCTGCCGCGCGCCGCGACGGCACTGCGCACCAACAGCCGCTACAACCATCGCGCCGCCGCCCTGGCCGGGCTGGGCATCGCCTGCCTCGCCCGCTACCTTGGCGATGCCGGCCCCCTGGTGAAGCTGGACCCGCCGACACCGCCGCCGGTGCGCGAATTGTGGTTGGGCGTGCACACCGACATCCGCCACATGCCGCGCATCCGCGCTGTGACTGAGGCGCTGGCCGCTGGGGTGAAGGCCCGCGCTGATGTCCTGGCGCCGGGGTGATGCGCCGCTTCCGGAGACATATCCATGCGACTCACCGACTTTCGGGTGCTGAGTTTAGACTGCTACGGCACGCTGATCGACTGGGAGAGCGGTCTGCTCGCCGCGCTGCAGACCCTGCTGAAGCGCACCGGGCTGAAGCGCGCCGGCACCCGCGATGCCGCGCTGCAAGCCTTCGCCCGGCACGAATCGGCGCAGCAGGCCGAGACACCCGGAATGCTCTACGCCGAATTGCTCACCCACGTGTATCATCGGCTGGCCGATGAATGGGGTGTACAGGGAACCCATGAGGAGGCAAGACGCTTCGGCGCCTCGGTCCCCGACTGGCCCGCATTCCCGGATACGCAGGCCGCGCTGCAGTACCTCCGGCAGCACTATAAATTGGTGATCCTCTCCAACGTGGACCGGGCCAGCTTCGCCGGCAGCAACCGCCGCCTCGGCGTGACGTTCGACGCAGTTTATACGGCGCAGGACATCGGCAGCTACAAGCCCGACCCGGCCAATTTCCGCACGATGCTGGATTGCCTCGCCGCCATTGGCCACGGCCGCGGCGAAATTCTGCACACCGCCCAGAGCCTGTTCCACGACCACGCCCCGGCGAAAAGCTGCGGCCTCGCCACCGCCTGGATTGACCGCCGCCACGACCAGGCGGGCTGGGGGGCGACCATGGCCCCGCCCGATGGCGCCACCTGGGACATCCGCTTTCCCTCGCTCGCCGCCATGGTCGAGGCGCATCGCCGCGAAGCCGGCGGCCAGATCGCCGCGGGAGACCGCTGATCAAACGGTTGATTTCGGTCCGGCCGCCTGATCGAATGCGCGGATGAGAGCACGCGACCTTGGTCTGGCCTGCGGCAAGCTCCCCACCGGGCCGCGCAACAGCATCGCCGACGTGACCGGTGTGCGGGTCGGGCACGCCACCGTGCTGGAGGGTGACGTGCGCACCGGCGTCACCGCCATCCTGCCGCACCCCGGCGACCTCTTCCGCGACAAGCCGGTGGCCGCCGCCCACGTGCTGAACGGCTTCGGCAAAAGCGTCGGGCTGATGCAGGTGGAGGAGCTGGGCCAGATCGAGACGCCGATCCTGCTGACCAACACCTTCTCCGTGCCGGCCTGCGCCAATGCCCTGATCCGCCACGCGGTGGCCGCCAACCCCGAAATCGGCCGGCGCACCGCCACCGTCAACCCGGTGGTGTGCGAGTGCAACGACGGCTATCTGTCGGATATCCAGGCCATGCTGGTCACCGCCACCGACGCCATCCTGGCGATCGAGGCGGCCAGCGACATTTTCGGACTCGGCGCGGTCGGGGCCGGCGCCGGCATGAGCTGTTTCGGCTTCAAGGGCGGCATCGGCTCGTCGTCCCGGATGGTCACGCTGGACGGGGCGGCGCATGTGCTGGGCGTGCTGGTGCTGGCCAATTTCGGCCGCGCCGGTGATCTCCGCCTGCCCGACGGGCGGGTGCTGGAGCCGGCTTCGGCGCCGGAGACGGAGAAGGAGGCGGGCTCTGTCATTGTGGTGGCAGCGACCGACGTGCCGCTGGACCATCGGCAGCTTCGCCGGGTGATCCGGCGCGCCGGCGTGGGTCTGGCCCGTTGCGGCAGTTTCTGGGGCCACGGCAGCGGCGACGTGTTCCTGGGGTTTTCGACCGCCAACCGCGTGCCGCACGTGGCGACCACCGACCTGTTGCCGATGCGCATGCTGGCGGAAGAAAAAATCGACCTGCTGTTCCAGGCCATCGCCGAGGCCACCCAGGAAGCGGTGCTGGACGCCCTGGCCGCCGCCGACACCACCGAGGGCCGCAACGGCCACGTCCGGCCCGGGTTGCGTCACGCCCTGAGCGGGTCGGGCCCGCTGCCCCCCTGAAGGACGCTCGCATGCCCCCCGTTCTTGCCATCCACGGCGGCGCCGGCACGATGCGCCGCACGGCCATGACGCCGGTGGTGGAGGCATCGTTCCGCGCCGGCCTGCGTGCCGCCCTGTGGGCCGGCCACGCGGTGCTGGCCAGTGGCGGGTCGGCGCTGGACGCGGTGACCCACGCCGTCATGGCTCTGGAAGACGACCCGCAATTCAACGCCGGTCGCGGTGCGGTCTACACCTCCGCCGGCTGGCACGAGATGGATGCCGCGGTGATGGACGGGCGGAACCGCGCCGCCGGCGCGGTCGCGGGCATTACGGGCCCGCGCAATCCGGTGCTGGCTGCGCGCGCGGTGATGGAGCACTCCGGCTGCGTGCTGATGACCGGCGAAGGCGCCCTGGCCTTCCTGCGCGGGCAGGATCTGGCCT
The DNA here is from genome assembly GCA_903918195.1 of uncultured Acetobacteraceae bacterium. Lineage (GTDB taxonomy): Bacteria > Pseudomonadota > Alphaproteobacteria > Acetobacterales > Acetobacteraceae > Rhodovastum. The sequence continues at coordinate 36,729 of CAIXDS010000378.1, forward strand.
GGGAAGACCCCGAATATTTCCGCACCGATCGGCGCTGGCAGGCGCTGCAACGGGAACTGGAGCGGCGGCGCAGCAACGCGGCCGACACGCGCGATGATGCCGAGAAGCACGGCACGGTGGGCGCCGTAGCCTGCGACGCGGCCGGCAACCTCGCCGCGGCCACCTCCACCGGCGGCATGACGGCAAAACGGCCGGGCCGGGTGGGCGACAGCCCGGTGTTCGGCGCCGGCACCTGGGCTGACAATGCCACCTGTGCGGTGTCCTGCACCGGACACGGCGAGTTTTTCATCCGCTGGGCGGCCTCGCACGAGATCGCCGCCCGCATGCGCCACCGCGGCGAGACGCTGGCGGCGGCGGCCGAGACGGTGGTGGCGGAACTGGAGACGGTGGGCGGCGATGGCGGGCTGGTGGCGGTGGATGCGGCGGGAAACGTGGCGCTGCCGTTCAACGCGACCGGCATGTACCGCGGCCGGATCGGCGCCGACGGCGTGGCCTGGACCGGCATCTATCGCGAGGACCTGCGGACAGGCTGAGGCTTGTTCGGCCGCATTGGGTATCGCCGGCGGCGGCAGGTGCTCCGTTGACAAGGGCAACAGGTTGGGGCTATCGCCGCGCACCGAAGCGGAGGGGTGCCCGAGTGGCTAAAGGGGACGGACTGTAAATCCGTTGGCGCACGCCTACGTTGGTTCGAATCCAACCCCCTCCACCATCCGTCCGGATGGGATCGCCCAGCTTCAGGTCTTGATCCTCCGGCGGCCTTTACGGACTCATTCGTCTCCATTCTGTGGGGAAGCATTTTCCCGCCTGGCGGCCTTGCATGCCGATGGCGCGCGGCTGCATGACGAAAAGCCCGGTCCAGTCACGTGACAGCGGTCATCCTGCAGATTCTGTTCTCCAGCCTCGTCACCGCGGGAATGTGGCTGTACGCGCCGGACGCATCCCGCGCCGACCTCGAGGCCCGCTATGCCGCGCCGCCCTCCATCTTCGTCGAGGCCGACGGTGTGCGCGTGCATCTGCGCGATACCGGGCCGCGAGACGCGCCGGCACTCATCATGCTGCACGGCTTCGGCGCCAGTTTGCACACGTGGGAGGCCTGGGCGCAGACTTTGTCGGGCGAGTTCCGGGTGATCCGCTTCGATCTGCCGGGCTTTGGACTCACCGGCGCCGATCCGACCGGGGACTACACCGACGCCCGCGCCGAGCAGGTGCTGGCGGCGCTGATGGACACGTTGCGGGTCCCGCGCGCCATCCTGATCGGTAACTCGATGGGCGGCCGGATTGCCTGGAGCTTCGCGGCCCGCTACCCGGCACGTGTGCGCAAACTGGTGCTGATTTCGCCGGATGGTTTTGCCAGCCCAGGCATGTCCTATGGCCGGGCCATCGGCGGACCGACGACCGCCCGGCTGCTGCCCTATGTGCTGCCGATGCCGCTGCTGCGCACGACTCTCGCCCCCGCCTATGGCGATCCGCAGCGTCTGACCGAGGAAGTCGTGGACCGCTATCGCGACATGATTCTGGCGCCCGGCGTCCGCGATGCGGTGCTCGCGCGGATGGAGCAGGTGGTGCTGGAGGACCCAGTGCCTTTCCTACGGACATTGCACATGCCGGTGCTGCTGTTGTGGGGCGAAAAGGACCGCATCATCCCCATCAGCAACGCGGCCAACTACCTCACGGTGCTGCCCGACGCCAGGCTGGTCACGCTGCCTGACCTCGGACACGTCCCGCAGGAAGAATCACCCGCCGAGGCGCTGGAACCGGTGAAAAAGTTCCTGTCGCAGTAGCCCGGTCAACGGGCTTTTCAGCCTGAAGGCCGCTTGACGACAAGTTATGGCCTTCCCACCGGAATTCTGCACCGGGCAACCACCATGAAGGCGGGCTCAGGGATTGGGATGAAGATTGCCCGGTAAGCGAGGCGCCACGCTGTAGTAAAGGTACTGAGAGCCGATCACACCAAGGGCGATGCCGAGAACCTCGCTGAGTTCGAGACCCGGCGACGCGACGACCAGACCAATCAACACGCCCGCGCCCAGGAATGCCAAACGCGGATCGATTTTGCTCACGTCGGGAAACGCGAGCGGCGCCGCGTCATCATCGGAAGACACAGTCTGTTCCGGACGCGGAAACGACGAATTCACCTGTGCGGATGCCGCATACGCATCGGCGCAACACCCAATCATCAGCCAGATCGCGACACATACGCCCAGGACGAACTTGCACATCTTACCCGCCTCCAGAGGCCGCCGGATATCACCGACGGGGTATGGTGTTCGAGGAGCCGCCAGAATGCAACAAGCCGGTGCCAACCTGCCTCGCGCTGTCAACCGGTTGCCCGCGCACGGGATGACGACGGCACGGAGCTTTCCACAGGTCGTCGCTGACAGGCGACAATGACCTCAGAGTGCGGCATTGCGTGCAGTCACGGCGGGTGATGCTATCCCTCGCAAACAGGATGGTGCCATTGGTTTGTTAATGCTCGTTCGGATGGTCATGGCCGCCGTCGCCCTGGTGGCGCTGGTCGGGTGTGCCGCGGAGGCGGGCATGGTCGGCGTTGTGTCCGGCGGCGAGCCACGCTCATACAAGCTGGTCGCGGCCCCCGCAGGCAACAGCGCCGGCCGTCCGCTCGTCATCGCCCTGCACGGGTGGCTCGGCACGCCGGAGCAGATGGCCAGGATGTCGGGGCTGTCGTCCGCCGCAGCCAGACTTGGGTTTGCCGTCATCTACCCGGAGGGCGAGTGGCGCTCCTGGACGTTCGACCCGTCCAGCCCGCGCGGCGCTGCCGATGCCGCCTTCCTGGCCGATGTTGTGGCGAATGTCTCCGCCAGAGTTCCGATCGATCCGGCGCGGATTTACGCGGTCGGCTTCTCGAACGGGGGCTTCATGGCCCAGGCACTCGCCTGCTCGGGCCGCGTGCGTCTGGCAGGCATCGCCGTGGTTGCGTCGGGTTTGGCCGCGCCGACCGCGGCTTCCTGCAGACCGGGTGTCGCCGTTCCGTTCCTGCTGATCCAGGGAACCGACGACCCGATCGTCCCCGTCAATGGCACCGGCACGGGCGAGGGACGCATCCTGCCGGCGTCGGAGACGCTGGCGTTCTGGGCCAACCAGAATCGCTGCCGCGGCTTCGACCAGGCCGGTGCCGAGTCCCGGGAAGCGGGCGTGACCATCCTGCGCGCGATCGGCCGGAACTGCCGGGGCGGCGACACCGAAGCCTGGTTCGTGCAGGGGGGCGGGCACGGCTGGCCCGGCAGCACTTTCAGTTACCCGGAGTTCCTCGTCGGCCGGACACCGTTCGCAATCGACGCGACGTCCGTCGTCCTCGGATTCCTGCTCCGTCAGGCCGCCGGGGCGCCAACGCGAGAGAAGGACAGCAACGAGGTGCCATCTCCCCTTCAAAGCCCGGCAAACAGCGGCGTGCTCAGGTAGCGCTCGGCGAAGCTGGGCGCGATCGAAACAATTAGCTTCCCCGCGTTCGCCGGATCGCGCGCCAGCGTCAGCGCGGCATGCAGCGCGGCGCCGGAGGAAATGCCGATCGGCAGCCCCTCCTCGCGGGCCGCGCGGCGGGCGGCGGCGATGGCGTCGCGTTCGCTCACCCGCACC
>CAIXDS010000379.1 GCA_903918195.1 uncultured Acetobacteraceae bacterium
GCCTCGCCAAGGATTGGGAATGCCTGAACCGTAACGCCCTCGCATTCTTGCGCTGGGCTTCCGTCAGGCTGATGGTCCGAAAGCTCTGCCAGATCACGATATGATCTTGGACGGACTCTGAAAGAGGGTTTTGAAAGGGAAATCCCCAGGACTCGCCGTGCAGGGCATGAGCCGTGCATAAACGAACGTTTGTGAAAGCCTCTGATATCGTTTGGCTTTCGGCTTAGCGTGCGGTTTTGTACAAATCGTGTGGTGACCCCTTGAGCGCTATGCACAATGTGCGGAGGCACGTCAGATCGGGGTGATGTGGTGGACGGTCCTTAACCCCGGAGTGGTGGCACGCTCCGATCGTCGAAGAGACCACCATACCTCGCGCGGTCCGCCGCTTTCACAACCCCGTCGGTGGATGAGGGGCGAAGAACTTCAGCCGGCGCTTTCGCCGCCCCCCAACGGGGCGCGGAACACGTCGACCTTTGTCTCCAGGCAGCGCCGCAGGCTCAAATCGGTTGCGCCGATCGTGAACCAACCTTCAGGCTTTTGATAGAAGTCTAAACCTCGGCCGATCTTGACGGTCCAGCCATTGTCGAGGCGAACCTCTCGGTCGTGCATCTTGTCGTTTAGGCGCACATCGAGCGCCACGTCATACTCCAGCAGGCTTTGCTTTAGCTCGTCCAGCTTTTCCTGGAGGTTCGCCATGTCGGTCTGCTGGTCGTAGGAGGTCAAAAGGGTGATGCTCCTGACCGTTACTGCCTTGACGACTGCCTCGCAAAACCGAACAAAGTTCGCGATCTGGTGCGGCATACGGATATAAGGGTCCTCGACAACAACGGCCTTTGCCCCTGGCAAGTAAGGACCGAAGATCGTGTCATAGGAATGACCGGTGTCGCCATAAGCGATCGTGTAGTGCCGCTCCGTCGGCGCTTCAGCTCTAGGTTTGGAGTCCGCGATGGGAGACGGCGCGGGGGAGGTGGAGTACATTCCAGTTGGTTCGGCGGCGGGAGCAGCTTCCTCGGTCTTGGATCGCAGACGGCGGCGGGCGGGCTCCAGTGTCGCCGAGGCGCCGACGGTTTCGGGGCAGGTGACGACAACCTCTTTCCCGTCCTTATCGAAAAACGACAAGCCGATCTTGGCGAATTCGTCATCGGGCTTGCGCTTGTTCATCTGCTCCTTGACGCGACGGCGGCATTCGATCGCATAGGCGACGTACTCGTCGAACTCTTCGTCGGTCGGAGAGTCAGCCGGGTGCAGGATCTTGAGGATCGCGCAAAGGGTCTTCTTGATGCCCTTCTCGTCGCGCCCCTCAACGGCGGAACCCAGCTTCAGCCGCTTGGTGACCTCCTCATAGCGGTTGCTGTGCTTAAGCTGGTAGTGGAAGGCTTCCGCCAGATAATCGGTGATGAGGCCGAACCGATCTGTCAGAAAGGCACTGCTGTTCTTCGGCATCTCCCAGCCTGGCAGGTAGCAGGCAAACCGGTCCATCACCGCCAGATCAAACTGTTCGGGCAGGGGCTGGAACAGGTCGTATTCAGTTGAATTGACGATCTGCTCAACCGACATGTCGATGTTGCCAACGAACGCCATGCTAGCGTCAGCGATCACCTCCACGCCGCGCGAGAAGCGGCCATTGGCCATGTAGTCCTTCATGATCTGGATCGTGTCGGGATCCTTGACCTTGATGCCGCTAACCTCGTCGAACGCCACCGTGTCCCAGAAGCCCACCAAGCCGATCTTGTGGCGGGCATTGTTATAAAAAAGCACCGACTTGGTCGCCTGCCCACCGCTGATCAGCGTCGAGTAGGGAGAAAATTCCGAAAAGAAATATGATTTTCCGGTGCCGCGGGGGCCAAGCTCGATGAAGTTGAAATTCGGCTCAACCAAGGGCGCCAGTCGGGCGATGAAGTGCAGCTTTACCCGCTTGGACAGTTTTGTCGGTTCCAGGCCGACGGAGCGCAGCACGACGTCTATCCATTCGTCGCGCGTAAACTCCTTTTTTGCCTCACCGTAGAAGGCGAAGTCGAAGCGGCTGAGCTGGATGGGCCGCAGATCCTCCACGTAAAACGCATAGGCATCGGCGTCGACGTCATTGTGGGCGATGACCACTTCGGCCCAAATGCCGCCTTCCAGGAGGCGGTCGTTGTCACGGTAAAATTTCTCGCCGATGGCAATGCGCTGGGATGCGAAGTTTTCCAGGGAGGCCCAGTGCCGCTTCTCCTTCTCAACGTAGCGGACATGGATTTTGTCGATGAATTTGTGCTTCCCCTTCATCGCCACACGAGATTGGGCCGCATTGGCTTCGTCAGGGCGGACATAGTTCTCTTGCAGTGTGGAAAGCACCGCCTCCAGCCCTTCCTGGATCTCCGCCGGATCATTGCTGGCACAGTAGCGGGCCATCAGGAACTCCAGCACGAAGGTTGGGACGTTGGTGCCCTTCTTGATCCGATGGAGCAGGTCCTTGCGAACCACCTTGCCGTCGAAGGCCGCGTTGAGCTTGACGTCAAGGGGGTCCATGACGAAGTCAGACGGCATAATCGGTCTCCAGGTCCAGCGCAGCGTATTGGGCCATCGTGACGGGGTTCAGTGCCTTCAGCGTGAACTTGCCCTCGAATTCCAGCGCCATCTTAACCGTGACCTGAACCTTGCCACCTGGCTTCAACGTGGCGGTGCCGGTGGCCGCGTCAACCGGGCCACCTCGTTTCGCTTCGCCGACAATCTCCCCTTTCTTGCTGTACGCCTCCAAGAGAATCTCGAAGGTTTCACCGAGGGAAAAGATGTTCTCGCCTTCCACCGCCAGGTCCACCACCGGCAGGCGGGTGGTAATCCGCTTGGCTCCGTTCTTGTAGGAAAGGGTGACGGTCACCGCCGCAAGCTGCGGCTGCTGAGTCTGCTTCAGCCTCACCGTGATCACGGGGACCAGCGCCTCCTGGAGAGACGCGCCGCCGTGAAAATACAGCAGCCCCTTGCGGTAGGGGGCCATGCTGCGCGGGCCGCCCAGCTTGGCGAAATCGCCCCGCACCCCCGCCTTCTCGGCGGGCAGGACGAAGTTGCCCGAATCTGCCGCGCCGTCCCCCAGCAGGGCGCGGTCATGCACCACCGTCCAGGCGCCCGCGGGTTTGGCGCAGACGTCGCCGGCCTCAGCATGGGCATTGAGCACGAAGCCGTGGTCGGTGGCGATCACCACGTCGGTGAAGCCAGCTTGCTTCAGTTTGTGGATGGCAACGCGAATGGCTTTCAGCGATTGGTGGATCAAGGTCAGCGTGGAGAGTGCCCCAGCGGGGGCATTTTCCAAATGCGCATCGATGTCGCTGGTGCGCAGAACGAGAAGTTCGACGGTTTCGGACCTCTTGGTCTTGGACCGGATGAACACGTCGAGCGCCGCTTCCGCGAATCTGTCGCCAAAGCGTGCCCGTAGCATGTCCATGCGGTGAGCGACGCTCGCCAGTCTGGTGCCGTCCAGCGTCACGGCGAACCCGTCGCCGTCCCGTGCCAGCCGCAAGCCTGTGCCGGCTCCCGGCAGTAAGGACGCCATACCAACCGGCGTGACGGTCGGCAGTTGCGCGCAGGCGGGGCGAATCTCGGCCTGTTCGGTCTCGGCGAGCTGCCGGTGCAACGTAATGCCCAACTCGTAGCGCAGCGCGTCCACCATGATGATGGCCACGCGGCGTCCGCTCTCCTTGAGCATGGGCGCGACCACGCTGTCGAACATATCGGCATTCGAGAGCCGGCCTTGCGGGGGCCAGCCGGCGGTCTCCAGGTGGTGGATGAACAGGCCCTGCACCTTCCCGGCCAGCTTCGCGTAGCGCTTCCGGCAATGCTCAACCGCCTCGGTGAGCGTGTCGTCGGCCGCGAGCGTATCACCCACCGCCTGCTCGAACTCGCGCTGCAGCCGGTCGGCCTCGCGCAGGGAGGTGGCGTAATGCGCGATCAGGGCATCGAGGCTGCGGGCGTTCTCGGCGAGCTGGCGGTCGGCATCCTCGCAGCTCTCAATCAGGCGCAGCCCGGCCTCCACCAGCGTCCACTGCGCCTGGCTCTCGCCCTTGCCGGTCCAGACGGACCCGACATGGGCAGCCACGATGGATCGGGCGGCGTCGAGGTTGCCGGCCCGCAGCGCCGTCACCGCGGCGGCCAGGACGGTCCGTTCCTCGAAGGGGAAGGTGCTCCGCACCCCGAGATCGGCGATGCCGGCGCAGGTCTCGCGCAGCTTGAGCTCCTCCTCGACGGTCTCGGCGCGGGCAATGTAGTCGGCGCGGGTCGCGGCGCCGCCGCGCAGCGCGTCGCAGAGATGCTCCACCAGGGGGCGGGCCGCCTCGGCGGCCCTCGGGACGTTGCTGAGGCTTTCGGGCAGCTGGCCCGGAAGATCGAAGGCGAACTCGCTGAACAGCAGGAACCGCCACAGCTCATCGGCGATCGAAGAGTGTGTTTTGCCCCTGGTCATCAGCTTGAGGCCGAGGGATTTCTCCAGCAGGGCCTTCGCTTCCGGCACCCATCCTTCGTTCACCTTCAGCGCCTCACCTTGCGCGGCGCTGGGCACGAGGAGTGCCAAGAGAATCTCGCGGGCAGAGTCCGCCTTGAGGTTGGTCCGCAGGGTGGGATAGGACAGGCCGCCACCGACATTGTCGATGAGGGCGAACGGCGGCGACGGGTTTTCGCCGAACAGGCGGCGGATCTCGGAAGCATTGTCGGGCTTCGCCTTCAGGCAGAGGCTTTCGTAATCGTCGCCGTCGCCGTTGGGAAAGGTGGCGCCGCAGGCGGCATACACCGCGAACGGATCGGCCTGCCGCGCCTCGTCGGTCAGCGGGGCGCGGGCGGGCACATAGACGAGCAATTCCTTCGGGCAGCCCGGGCGCCCCAGCGTGGCGAGCGCGCGCATCGCCGCCTCGCGGGCTTCGATGCTGCTCTCGCTGACATCGACCACTGCCACATCCGCCGCGGCCATGGCGAGGCAGATGTCGCGGTAGCGCCGGTCGGGGTCATACACCGCCAGCACCGAGGCTTTCTTCAGGCGCGGGCGAAACACCTCGGCGAGGAGGAAGGCGGTGATCCCCATGCGTTAGGCCCCCTTGCGCCGGCCGCGCGCCTTGGCGGGCGGCGGGGGCGGTTCGACGTAAAGCTGTTCGAGGTCATGGGCGATGGCAAGCGACTTGTCGCTCTTGCATTTCTCGCGCACGCGGTCGGGCCAGTAAGCCATGGCGAGGTGGGACCAGTCGTACTCGCCCTTTTCCAGCTTGGCCCAGGTCTCCTTCAGCAGTTTCTGCCAGGGCTTGTGGCGGAACAGCTTCCAGAGCGGGGCGGCGGTGATTTGCACCCCGTCGTCGTGGTTCGGGCGGTAGTCCGGGGCGATCCGCAACAGCGTGTCGCGCAACTCGATCAGTTCCTGTTCGAGGATTTGCAGCGTCTCCAGCCCCCTGTCCTCGTCGCGCGAGCGGGCGGTGCTTTTGCCGCGCAGCGCGTCGGCTTCCTGCCCCACCTGCCTGAGCTTCGGCTCCACGAAGTCGTTGACCGCGGTATAGAGCGTCTGGCTGGTCAGGCTGGGGTAGTAGAGCCAGAGCGTGTAGCTGCCGGAGGCGGTGGGGAGCGGCCAGTAGATCGGCGCTTTGCGGCGGCTTTTCGAATAGCGTTGCAGATGGAACGGAAAGAACTCGCGTTGTAGCCAGCGCCGTATGTCGGGCGGCACCGGCGCCTCGACGCGTCCCAGCACTTCTTCGATCAGCCGGGGCAGGTCGTGAGGGTGGCCGGGATCATCCACCAGGAGGCCGGGGTGGAGATGGAACGGCGCCGCTTCGTATGGAAGCATGCCAGGGCTTTTCGCCGGCAGAGGGTCGAAGGGATCGGGCTCAGGTGGCGCGGCGCGTTCGCCGGTGGCGAGGTGCCAGTCGAAGCGGCCGCAAGCGACGCCTACGGCCCAGCTCAGGAGGCCGGCGGGTTGGTCGATGGGCGCGGAAGCATCCTCGTCGCCGTCGTTATCATCGTCATCATCACTTTTGACTTTGTTGCCGATGGCGACATTTGCGTTCTGCGCGACAGCGCGGTCAGCTTCGGAAAAACCATAAAGATCGAAAGCGATGGCATCGATTTCGATCTGGACGCGCGCCAGTTCCGCCTCGATGGCCGACGGACGATAGTCGCCTTGGCGGGCATGCAAGGCAATTGGCAGAAAGAAAGCGTGTGAGGTTTCGTCCACAGTGTCGAGGCTCCGCTTCAACGACCAAGCGCGACGAGCAAGGGCGGCGAGTCTGATCAGTGGATCGTGCGGAATGTTTGGGACAGGGGTTTGCTGGATAAGCCCCACCTCGAAGGATTGTGCCAACTCGACGCGGGCCAACTGCACAGACACAAGAAGGCCGAAGGCTCCGCTGTTCAACAATGCGAGCAAGGCCAGTAGTGCTTCCGGGTCATCGTCTGATACGAACGCCGCAGGCCCCTTTCCAGAAAACACGCACTCTTTCGGTATCACGCGAATACTGAGGCCATTGGTACGGCTTGGCCATGTTAGACCTGGACGAAAGAAATGCTCTACGCAGGCAGGCTTCTCCAGCGGCCGGTGTTCGGTACCGACAAACCCATGGTAGGTTTGGCGTGTTTCGTCCCAGCGAACCACAAGATAGGCGTCATAATAAAATCGGTTGAAGGCGCCTCCTTTCACGAAAACTTTCCAACAATACGCCCGATATGTCGATAGATAATATATTTCCCACCAGGCCCGAACATATCTGTTGTTGTCACTCGTTGGATTCGTTATGCGGGCAATCCGGCGCGGCCCTTCGAACGGTTCTAACCGCTCGAACGCGTTGCGGACCACGTCACTCACCCAATATGCGAACGGAGCCCCAGGGAGAGCTCTAAACGCCTCAGGAGCAACCTGATATATTCGCGTATCCGTCCCGCCGGCACGTAGTGAGCCACAGGCATCGAGCAAATTGGTTTGTTTGTTGTCGCCCGAGAGCAAGCGCAAGAAGATTGTCATGCCGCTTTCTCCAACACATAGGCAGCGGCTTCGACCGCAGCTTCGTCCATAACCCCGAAGCCAAGGTCGGCCATTACTTCAGGACGTGCGGTCCCCAGTACCACCTGCTCGCGCCATGCTTGGAAGCTCGACAGATAGAAACAGGTACGCGACGTGATAGCACCAAGCAGTCCTTCAAGTCGGAGTACTTCCAGTCCGCGTTCGACGAAGATCGCCGCCAGGTCGCACTTGCTCCGGGGGTAGGTTGTCGAGAGGTCGTCCTTAGAGTCCGTCCAAGATCATATCGTGATCTGGCAGAGCTTTCGGACCATCAGCCTGACGGAAGCCCAGCGCAAGAATGCGAGGGCGTTACGGTTCAGGCATTCCCAATCCTTGGCGAGGCTGCGACACCGGTTGAGCCAGGC
>CAIXDS010000380.1 GCA_903918195.1 uncultured Acetobacteraceae bacterium
CGCGAGAAACTATCTGGCCGTCGTAACCCTCGCCGCAACCATCCTGTGGTTGCGATAAGTGTCCACAGGACCTAGGAGAGCGTCTCCCAACCGGCCCGTCGCGGAAAACCCGAGATGGCTGCTTCCCCCAGGATCGTCCTGAGCCGGTCGCAGGACATTCCCTTCAACAAGCTGGTGCTGAGCCAGGCCCCCCTCTGATCCAACGCCCGCCGGGTCAAGGCCGGCGTGTCGGTCGAAGCGCTGGCCGAGGAGGACAGCCCTCACCGACCGCGAGGCGCTGTCAGGTCAGGTCGCGGCGGAAACTGGCCGCCGTCTCGTCCCGCCTGCTCGATGCTTATGCCACAGACGCAATGACGCCGAACCAGCTGGCGGGATTTGCGATCTCGGATATGCCCGATTGCGGCCAGACTTGCCCGCTACGGCCAGGCCGCCCATGTTCGCACCCGCGCCGGGATAAGCGCTGCCCTCGCCACCCTGATCCGGAGGCCGCATGAGCGAGTACGAGACCGACATCCTGCTGTGGTCAGAGCACCAGGCCGCGCTGCTGCGCCGTGTCGCGGCCGGCGAGCGGATCAACAATGCCGAGCTGGACTGGCCGAACATCATCGACGAGGTCGAGACCGTGGGACGCAACGAGCTGCACGCGGTCGAATCGCTGCTCGTCCAGACGCTGCTGCACATTCTCAAGGCCCGGGCGTGGCCGCTGTCGGCGGCGGTCCCCGGCTGGCAGAAGGAAATCCGGGTGTTCAGGATGCAGCTCCGGCGCCGCTTCGTCCCATCCATGCGGCAGAAGATCGACCTGGCGGACCTCTATGCGGAGGCGCTGCTGTCTCTCCCGGACATGATCGACAGCCAGCCACCGCTGCCGGTGCCGGATTTCTGCACGGTGACGCTGGATGAGTTGCTCAGCGAGCCGCCTCACACCCAACTCCGGTAATCCGCCTCCACCGCCGCCGCGGCGGTCTTGGCGGCGTCGTGCAGCCACTTCGCCGGACGGCTTGCCAGATCGGCGCGCAGTTCAGGCAGTCGCGGGTCGGCCGCATGGATGGCGCCGAGATCGCGCCCCATGGCGGTCAGCAGCGCCGCCGGCACACTGCGGTCGCCGCCATATTCCACCTTCCGCGCATCGGCGGCGACGCGGCGGTAGATGAAGCGGTCCGCGGCGCGGAGGAACGGATCGGGAGTGCGGAACGCGCCGCCGGCGAGGTCGGCGAAGCGGGACTGCGGGTCCGTCCGGCCGTGCGCCCAGTCCCAGGCGGAGGGCACCAGCGCCTTGGCCTCGCGCACCACATGCCCGCCGCGCCACTCGGCGATCGCAACGTAGCGCGGCCGCCCCAGGCTGCCGCCGCCCTTGCGGCATGAGGCGAAGCGCAGCCGCACGGCATCGGCCGGCAGGCTCTGCCGCAGCCCGGCGGCGACCGCCGGCGGCGGCAGCGCATCCGGCCAGGCGTGCGCCTCGTCCCAGAACTTCGCCCGCTGCCGGTCCGAGCAGGCCACCAGCGGGCGCATCCAGGTCTCCTGCTCGTCGAGCAGGGTCGGCCGCGGAAAGTCGAGCCCCTGGCGGTAGCCGACCAGGATCGCGGCGGCGATCGCCGGCTTCTCGATCCGCAGGTCGGGCACCAGGCGGGCGCTGGCGGCCAGGCGGACCAGGTCGAACGGATAGGGCGCCACCGCCGCCTCGTCGAAATCGTTGACCCCCCAGACCAGCCTGCCCTCGGCGTCGCGCCAGGTGCCGTAATTCTCCAGGTGCAGATCGACCACGGACAGCACGGCGGGGGCACCGGCCAGTTCAGGGCAGATCCGCTCGATCCGCCGCGCCCAGCGAAAACAGGTGGCGCGCAGGAAGATGAACGGACTCTGCTTCATAAGCTGGCGTTTGTACCTGAGGTCCTCCTCGACCACGTCGCACTGGGTGCGCAGCCAGGTATCGTATGCCGTGTTATCGTCGCGGAACGTCATCCCCTGCCCCCCGGTATCGCGTTGATCCCGCGCGCGGCTCAGAACGATAGTTCGAAGCGAAGCTGCGCCACCGTGGCGTTGCGCAGCCGCGGGTCGGTATTCGGGCTGATCACGTACTGAACATCCGGCTGCACCGCCAGCCAGGACGTCGCCTGCACAACATAGCTCAGCTCGAGGGCGGTTTCCGCCGGAGCGACCGGCACGCCATCCTGTTGCTGTTCTGCAACATAGCGCGACCCGTTGCGCGCCATCGCCGCGGCGATGCCAAGCTGGTCGTCCGGCCGCCCCGGGAACACGCCGGAGGCAACCAGGCCGACGCCAATATAGCTGCCGATCCGGTCCACGGACTGGTTGGCGACGCCGAGTTGGACGAACCCCGCGAGCCGCCGTTTCGGATCATCCGCTGACTGCAACAGCAGGTGATCGACCAGCAGGTAGGCGCCGCCTTCGCCGCGCCGCGGCAGCGGGCCACCGGTGGCACTGGCGGCACTGAGTTGGTCGGGACTGGCCGTGTAGTACCACGCGCCGATCGCGATCTTGTCTTCGTAGGGCGGCAACGTGTTCAACCGGCCAATGTGCTTGCGGGCTTGCGGCCCGGGCGATCCATCGTCTGGCGGGGGCCGCGTCAGGAACGCCACCTCCCCGACCAGCAACAGCCCGTTGTCCGGGTTAAGCGGAGGCAGCGATCCGTCCTGCGGGTAGAGCGGCGCGCCGTCCAGAACCGCGATGCGCACGACGCTGTTCAGGCCTGGCTTGTAGGCAAGACGGACACCGAGGGCAGTGGCGGGATAGATCGATGGCCCGGCAATGCCGCTCAGCCCGAACTCCGGGCCGGTGCCGAACGAACCGTTCAGGAACAGGTCCGACGAGGTGAGACGATAGAATTCCGTGTTCAGGTCATACAGACCGGCGAGGATGGAGACGTGACTGCCGGGGAAATTGTACTGCAGCCAGGCCTCATACAGCCGCAGCGTCGGCAGCGTGGCAATGTTGTCAACGCCTTGCGCGTCGCCAACATATTTGCTGGGTTGGCCGGCATTGATCCACAGCCCGTCCAGAAATGCCGACAGTCCGGGCAGCGCGGCGAGGCGATTGCCGTCCAGCGCAAGCTGCAGATGCAGGTTGCCGGAATAGATCGTGCCCTGCTTCACGCCGCCCGATATGGCCTGCGCCACGTCGCCGTCATAGACCACCGACGGGGTCACGCCGGCCGCCGTCAACTGGTCCTTGAATCCCTGCCAATCCTCGGCCCGCGCCAGACCGCTCCCGAACGTTGCGATGAGCACGAGCGACGCGGCGAGCTTCGTTCTTATCGGCAAGAGCTGGAGTCCGGCGGGTGTTTCCGGAAAAATATCCGGGAACGCCCGTCGGCCCGCAAGCAGATGCTCCGCCCGGCCAGGCGGCTCGACGCTACTTGTAGTAGCCGACCCCACAGACGAGATCAGAGACCTTGGTCACGTAGGACGATTTCGGCACCGGGTCCTTCGTGCCGGGACGGGGGAACAGATAATCGACTTCGGCAACCTTGCCATCCTGGGCAACGGTCAGCATCTCGGCGACGAATGCCTTGCCATTGCCGTCCTTGAGCGCCTTGCCGTCCTGTCCCATCAGCTTCGGGTTGGTGTGGGCGACGAACTTGCCGTCAAGGTCGAGGCAGAAGACATAGAGGTCGCCGACCTTGAACCCGTTCTCCCCCGAGGTAAACTGGCTGAGCGCCTTGGCCTTGTCCGCCTTCACCGCCGGAACAGCGCGGTCGAGCAATGCCCGTGCCTCCGCGGCGGTGCCATCGGCGGCCCGCACCGGCAGGGCGGACATGAACAGCAGGCTCGAGCAAATAGCCGAAACTACAATGAGGCGTCGCATGGGTTTCCTCCCGTGTTTGTCGTCACCAGTCGTTGCGTTCACGTGCGTCCTGCAACGACATTGGAAGGCAGGGTAGCGCGACAGGCGGCGGTGGTAAACCGACCATCGCCCGGGGCGCAGCGCCGAACCCCGCCCCGCGCACGGCGCGCCGTCGAGCGAGGGCTTCGCCCCAGCCCCCACCAAGAGCCACGCCCTTGGAACCCATGACTTTTAGGACCGGCCTGGCCTAACGAGACGCCACCTTCTGTTCCTCGCGGTGCCACCATCCGCCGCCCAACGCCTGATACAGCGCCGCAGCATCGCCGAAGCGGGTCACCTGCGCCTGCACCCGCGTCGACACCGCGGTCTGATACGCCTGAATGGCCTGCAGCAGCGTGAGATAGTTCACGTAGCCGCTCTTTTGCTGCTTTTCCGTAAGGTCGAGCGTCACCTTCGCCGCCTGCTCGGCATCGACGGCCGCCCGCAGCGCGGTGGAGTCGGAGACCACCGCGTGCAACGTATCGGCAACGTTCTGGAATGCCGTGATGACCGTACTCCGGTACTGCGCTTCAGCCTGGATGAGCGCCTGATCCGCAGCGCGGCGCTTGTGCAGCAGGGTAAAGCCGTCGAACAAGGGCTGGGTAACACCCCATCCCAGGTTCCAGAACGGACCGCCAGGCGAGAACAACTGGCCTAAGACCGACGCCGTTCCGCCGGCGCCCGCCGTGATATTGAACTGCGGCAGCATGTTCGCGATGGCAACGCCGACCTGTGCGCTGGCGGAATGCAGATTCTCTTCCGCCGCCCGTATGTCCGGCCGTTGCTCGACCAGTGCCGATGGCAGGCTCACCGGCAGTTCTTCCGGCAACTGGATGGTATCGAGCTCAAAGGTCTGCGGCACGTCCTGGTTCGGGAGATTGCCGACCAGGGCGCGGATCAGGTCGCGCGTCTGCTCATACTGCTTTTCCAGCGGCGGCAGCAGCGCCTGCGCGGCCGCCAGCGCCGCCTGCTGCGCCGCGACGTCGATGCCCATGGCATAGCCGACGCGTTGCTGATGCTTCAGGATGTCCAGACCTTCCTGGTTGACGCGGATGATCTCCTTGGTCGCTGCGATCTGCGCCCGCGTCGAGGCTTCCTGCAGCGCCGCGGCCACCACGTTCGAAGCCAGCGTGATGTAGGTCGCCTCCAGCTGGAAGCGCTGGTTGTCGGCCTGCGCCTGCAGCGATTCCACCGTCCGGATGTTGAGGCCGAACACGTCCGGGGTAAAGCCGACGGTCAACTGCGCGGTGTGGAAGGTATAGACGACCGGCTGACCGTTGTAGGTGGGGCCGATATAGTTGCCACTCCCCTGGTAGCCGGGGGAGCTGTTGCCGGCCATGTTGCCGGCGATCTGCTGATTGGTTCCGCTGTATCCGGCCTGCACCGTCGGGAAAAAGAATCCGCGCTGGGCGTAGACATATTCCTGCGCCTGCTTCAGCGCCGCCTCCGCCGCGGGGATCGTCGGATTGGCCTTGAAGGCCTGCTGCACGAGCGCATCCAGCGCGGGCGACTTGAACAGCGTCCACCAGTCGAACTGGATGTCATGGCCAAGCGCGAAACGTTGCGCCTCGCCGCCATGCACTTTGGCGGAATCGGTCGCCGGCGGCAACGGTGTCGGGGTATAATCCGCCCCTGCCGGTGCCTCGGGGGGCTTGAAGTCGGGACCGACGGCACATGCCGAGAGCAGCGACACCGCTCCCAGGGCAGCGGCGATCACCCCGGTTCTTCCCGTGGGGGCACGGCTCGCCTGTATCCGAACGTGTTGTGGTCGCGCGGCCACGCTTGCCACTCCATGTGAACAATGTCCGGCGATGTTACGAAGCGGCGGTGGTGGACGGAACTGTCACAAGTCACAGCGCGGCGTGCGATTTGTCACAGTAGACCCAAAGTGTCGTTGCCACGATCGTCGCGGGTGTTGCGGTACGAGGTGATGGCATGAATTTCCAGAATTTGCTGCGGCGGACAAGGACCAGGTATCTGCTGAGCGCGGCGGTTGCCGGCGCGGCGCTGGTCAGTGCGTTTCTGGTGCCCGGCCGGCCGACATGGTCCGGTCTTGCTGTCGCCACGGCACGTGCCGCATCGGCCGACAAGCCCGCGGCGGACCAAGACAAAGGCAAGGCCGCCGATCCGCTTGCCGCCGACAGCGTCGATCTGACCGAGGCGCAGTTGCGCGCGTTCAAGATCGAACCGGTCGCCTACCGCGCCTTTCCGATCCAGGACCAGGCGATCGGCAACATCGACTTCAACGAAGACATGGCAGTCCAGGTCTTCACGCCCTACCAGGGACGCATTGTCGCCTTGTCGGCCAAGGTCGGTGACGACGTCGAGAAGGGGCAGACGCTGTTCACCATCGACAGCGCCGATCTCCTCCAGGCGGAATCGACGCTGATCAGTGCCGCGGGCGTGCTGCGCCTGACCAGCCGGGCGCTGGCGCGGGCCAAGGAACTGTATGCGGCGAACGGCATCGCGCAGAAGGACTACGACCAGGCGACCTCCGACCAGCAGGGCGCCGAGGCGGCCTACCGGGCGGCGTTCGATTCGGTCCGTATCTTCGGCAAGAGCACGGCAGAAATCGAGAAGGTGGCAACGACGCACGTGCTTGATGGCATCCTGGTCGTTCCGAGCCCGGTCTCCGGCCGGATCACGGCGCGCAGCGCCGCGCCCGGACTGTTCGTGCAGCCGGGCAATGCGCCGGCGCCGTACACGGTGGCCGACATCTCGACCATGTGGATGCTGGCGAACGTTCCGGAAAGCGACATCGCGCGCTACAGGAACGGACAGTCGGTCACGGTCTCGGTCTGGGCCTATCCGGGCCGCAGCTTCGAGGGCAAGATCACCACCATCGGCTCGACGGTGGATCCGAATACGCGGCGGGTGTTCCTGCGCTCGGAAATCGCCGATCCGGAACACCTGTTGCGGTCCGGCATGTTCGCCGGCTTCGTCATCAAGACCGGCGAGACGGAGCGTTCGCTTGCCGTTCCGCTGGACGGCATCGCCCGCGAGGGCGACGGCACGATGACCGCCTGGGTGACCACCGATCGCAAGCGCTTCACCCGCCGGACCGTGAAGTTGGGCCTGCAGCAGGACGGCTATCACCAGGTGCTCGAAGGCCTGCATCCGGGCGAGCTGATCGCCTACAGCGGCGCCCTGTTCCTTAGCAACGCCTTGAACGGGGTCGACGAGTGACCGGACTCGCCGTGCCGCCGCCGGGCCATCGCCCGGATGCGGCACGGTCCGGCCGGCGGCGATCAGAAGAACGCCAATCCCCCAGGAAGCCCGTCGCCCTGGGCTTCCGAGGTTCGCTGCCATGTCCATGACGGAACGGTCCACCAATGTGAGGCGGTCATTATTTCAATAGGTTGCGCAAAGCCAGCGTGCGCCCTTGAATAATCCAGGATAGGTAGTTCGATGTTAAAGTCTGTTCTCGTTTTCGCGCTGACCAAACGGCCGCTCGTGCTACTTGGCCTGATGGTGTTCATCTGCGTCGGTGTCGCCGCCTACCTGAAGCTGAACATCGAGGCCTATCCGAACCCAGCCCCGGTCATTCTGGAAATCACCGCCCAGTCGTCCGGGTTATCGGCCGAGGAGATGGAGCGGTACTACACCATCCCGATGGAGGTCGGCCTGTCGGCCACCCCTGGGGTGAACAACATCCGTTCGACCTCGTTCTATGGTCTGTCGTTCGTGCGGGTCACGTTCGATTACGGTGTGGACTACTATTTCGCACTGACGCAGGCCGCCCTGAGCCTGCAGCAGAACGTCAGCCTGCCCAATGGCGTGCAGCCGCAGATCCAGGGCTCGAGCCTAGTCGGTGAGGTGTTCCGCTACCAGGTCACCGGTCCGGCGCATTTCGGGCTGACCAATTTGCGTACGGTGGAAGACTGGGTGCTGCAGCGGCGCCTGCTGACCGTTCCGGGTGTCGTGCAGGTGAACACCTGGGGCGGCACCACCAAGGAGTACGAGATCGAAGTCGATCTGCACAAGCTCGACGCCTACGGCGTCACCTTGCCGCAGATGCTGACCGCGATCGGCAACGCCAATATCAACGTCGGCGGCCGCACGATCAACATCGGCCAGCAATCGGTCAACATCCGTGGCGTCGGCCTGATCGACAGCGGTGGCACCGAGAATCTTGCCCAGGGCTACAAGGTCAACGACATCCAGAACATCGTGCTGACCCAGACCAACGGGCTGCCGGTGCTGGTCAAGGACGTGGCCCGCGTCTATGTCGGCTATGCGCCCCGGCTAGGCAAGGCCGGCCGCGATGCCGAGGACGACGTGGTGGCGGCGATCGTGGTGATGAACCGCACGATGCACACCAACGACGTGGTGCCGCGCATCAAGGCTGAGGTCGACAAGATCAACACGGACGGCAGCCTGCCGCCGGGCGTGAAGCTGGTTCCGTTCTACGACCGTACCGACCTGGTCGGCGTGACCACCCACACGGTCATGCACAACCTGATCTTCGGCTGCCTGCTGGTGTTCCTGATCCAGTGGATCTTCCTCGGCGACCTGCGCAGCGCGATCATCGTCGGCGTCAACATCCCCTTCGCGCTGTTCTTCAGCATCTGCATCCTGGTGCTGCGCGGCGAGGACGCCAACCTGCTGTCGATCGGCGCCGTGGACTTCGGCATCATCATCGACTCCGCGGTCATCCTGGTAGAAAATGTCTTCCGCAATTTCCAGGCCGAACCGGCCGAAAGACGCCAAGTGCTGGAGGACATGTCGGAGGGCGTGTTCGGTGACGACCCATCGTCCGGGCCTTCCGCCCACGGGTGGACCGACCGCCTGCGGCTGATCCTGTTCAGCTCCATGCAGATCGACCGGGCGATCTTTTTCTCCACCGCCATCACCGTCGCCGCCTTCGTACCGCTGTTCACCATGCAGGGCGTCGAGGGCCAGATCTTCAGCCCGATGGCGCGCACCTACGGCTATGCCCTGGCCGGCGCGTTGATCGCCACCTTCACCGTCACCCCGGTGCTCACCTCCTACCTGCTGCCCAAGAACGTCAGCGAACACGAGACGTTGGTGGTGCGGCTGCTGAGCCGCATCTATGATCCGGTGCTGCACTGGTCGCTCGATCACCGCCGGCTGGTGGTCGCCTTCGGCCTGCTCGTCCTGGTCGGTACCGGCTTCCTAGGCCGCAATCTCGGCAGCGAGTTCCTGCCCGCCCTGGAAGAAGGCAACATGTGGATCCGCGCGGCGATGCCGTCCACCATCTCGCTCGAAGCGGCGATGCCGTACGTGACGAAAATGCGGGAGATCCTGAAAAGTCACCCGGAGGTCATCACCGTCGTCTCGCAGCACGGCCGGCCGGACAACGGCAGCGACGCCGCCGGCTTCTTCAACGCCGAGTTCTTCGTCCCACTCAAGCCGTTCGACCAGTGGCGGCCCGGCTACACCAAGGAGATGCTGGTCAAGGATTTGCAGGCCGAATTCGCCAAGGAGTTCACCGGCATCGGCTTCAACTTCTCACAGTACATCCAGGACAACGTCGAAGAGGGCCTGTCGGGCGTCAAGGGCGCCAACTCGGTGAAGGTCATCGGCCGCGACCTCAACACGCTGGAGGCGCTCGGCACCCAGGTGTTGGCTGAAATGCAGCAGGTCAAGGGGATCACAGATCTGGGAATCTTCCGTGTCCTCGGACAGCCCAACCTGAACATCACCATCGACCGCGCCAAGGCCGCCCGTTATGGCCTCAACACCGGCGACGTAAACGCCGTGGTGCAGGCCGCCCTGGGCGGCACCGTGGCGACCACCCAGCTCGAAGGTGACCGCCAGTTCAACATCACGGTGCGACTGGCGCCGGAATACCGCGAGAACATCGACCAGGCCCGCGCCATCAAGGTCGGCTACACCACCGCCAGCGGCGCCAATGCCTACATTCCGTTGACCGAACTCGCCACCATCACGCTCGACACCGGCGCCTCGTATATCTTCCACGAGTCGAACGAGCGGTTCATGCCGATCAAGTTCAGCGTGCGCGGCCGCGACCTCGGCGGCGCCGTGGCCGAGGCGCGCGAACGGATCGCGCAGAACGTGAAGCTGCCGAACGGCTACCGGCTGGTCTGGGCCGGCGAGTTCGAGGAGTTGCAGCAGGCGCAGAAACGACTGGCCATCTCGGTGCCGGTCAGCCTGGCCATCATCCTGGTGCTGCTCTACATCCTGTTCAACTCGCTGCGGGACAGCCTGCTCGCCCTGTCCGGCATTCCGTTCGCGATCACCGGCGGTGTCCTGGCGCTGCTGGTGACCGGCCTCGACTTCAGCGTCTCCGGCGCCATCGGCTTCATCTCGCTGTTCGGCGTGTCGGTGATGAACGGCATCCTGGTGCTCACCTATTATCATCAGGTGCGGGCGGGGAGCAGTTCCAGCCCGCGGTCCGCCATGTTCCGCGCCGCCAGCCAGCGCATGCGGCCGATGCTGATGACGGCGCTGTCCGCCTGCATCGGATTGCTGCCGGCGGCGATTTCAACCGGCATTGGCAGCCAGGTGCAGCGTCCGCTGGCGACCGTGGTGGTCGGCGGCATGCTGGTCGGGCCGCTCCTGCTGCTGGTCGTCGTTCCCGCCTTCGGCCTGCTGTTCCTCAACGATACCCCCGTCCCCCCGGGCTCCGGCAAAGCCGAGATGACCGGGCCAGATGATATCGACGACTGATGCCACCCGAAGGGAATGCACATGATGGTCTTACGGATCGTGCTGATGCTGGCATTGTGCGGCGCCTGGGTCACCGGCGTGGTGACCCAGGCCTGCGCCGCCGGCAAGCCCTCCGCTCCCGGTTTCGTGGGCGGGGCGGCGAAGAACAAAACCTTCATCGGCGGGCCGGCGCGGAATATCGGCGGCTTCAGGGCGGCGGCAATTCAGCGGCGACATTAGGAAAAAGAAGGCCAGGGCTCTGCCCTGGACCCGCCAAGGGCCGGGAGGCCCTTGGAACCCGTTCTTTAAGGATGGGGTCCAGGGGCCTTTGGCCCCTGGTGGGTTCCAAGGGCAAAGCCCCGGCTCTAGGGCTCAATCAACTGCCCGGCCGCCGCCTTCACCGCCGCATGCATACGGGTCGTCGTGTTCAGCTTCAGCCGGGCATTGTCGATATGAAAATCGACCGTTCGCTTGGTCAGGCCGAGGATCTGGGCGATTTCCGACGAGGTCTTGCCGCGCGCGGCCCAGGTCAGCGTCTCCACCTCCCGCTCGGTGAGGTTCACCTGTCTCGGCCACACCGCCGTGCGGGCCACCCGCGCCAGCCGGGCGGTAATGATCGCAATCAATATCTCGAAATCGACCGGCTTGGTGATGTAGTCATCCGCCCCGAGCAGCCGCCCTTTGAGCTCATTCGCCCGGTCGGACAGCGCCGTCAGGTAGATGAAGGGCATGCTACTGAAGCGCGGCGCGATCGCGACCAGGCGTTCCAGCAGGTCGAAGCCGGACAGGACAGGCATGCTGATGTCAGCCAACACGATATCCGGCTGCTTCGCCAGGATTGCCTGGAACCCTTGCTCGCCGTCATACGCCATGCTCACCTTGAAGCCACGGTCAACCAACTCTTCGGCGATCAGGCTCACCGTGTCACGGTCGTCGTCGATGCAAAGTACGTGCCGGCGCTGGTCCCCCATTTTCTCCTCGGTTCATGCAAGCGCCACCCTCGGGGTGCGACATGCACCCTGCCATGGCTCGCCACCACCTACCCCCTCACCTATCTCGTTGCATTGCAGCGGTCAAACCCGACCTCCGCGACGGAGCGGGTCCGGCGACACAAAACTGGCTGATTTCCTTGGACTTCCGCGGTTTCGCGGGTTTCCCCAGAGCGGTGCGGGATGATGAAATACTGGCAATCCCTCAGCGGCCGGCTCTCCCTGCTGTTCTTCCTGCTGTTCGCGACAATCCTGGTTCTTGGCCTGGCCAGCGCCTGGAGCCTGAGCAATTCCAACGAGGTGTCAACCGACGTGCGGGATCGCTGGCTGCCCAACACGCGGCTGCTCGGCGATCTCAACAACTTCACCTCGGATTACCGTACCGCCGAGGCCGACAGCCTGCTGGTGTCGACCGCGGCCGAGCGCGCCGCCACCCTGCATGAATTGCAGACACTCGATCAGGCGATCACCCACGCGCAACAGGGCTACGAACGCATCCGCCACGACGGTCAGGAGTCCGACCTCTACCGGAAATTCAGCGCCACCTGGGCCGCCTACAAGACCTCGGCCGATCAGGTCACCGCCCTGTCGTCAGCGGGGCGCAATGCCGAAGCGGCCACGCTCTACCGTACGATATCAGGGACGACATATAACGCCGCGAGCGATCTGCTTGGACGATTGACCGACTACAACGTGGTGCAGGCAGCCCAGGCCAGCGAGCATTCCGTGCTGGCCTTCCGGCAGGCACGCTGGCTGATGATCGGGGGATTGTTGGCCGCCGGTCTGATGCTGGCCGTCGTCATCTTCCAGGTCAGGCGTTCGGTCTCCCGTCCCCTGATCGATCTCGGCCAGACCATGCTTCAGCTTGCCGCGGACGACACCGGGATCACGATCGGGCACACCGGGCGTACCGACGAAATCGGCGAGATGGCACGCGCGGTCGTGGTATTTCGCGGCAACGCGATCGAACTGGTGCAAAGCCAACGCGACCTGGCGCAACAGGCCTCGATGCTGGAGGAAAAATTGGCACAAGAGCGCAATGTGGCCGAGTTGCAGCGCAACTTCATATCGATGATCACGCATGAATTCCGCACGCCGCTCACCCAAATCGACGCCCAGGCGCAGCGTCTGATCAGCCTCAAGGACCGGCTGCGCAGCGAGGATGTCGTCGAGCGGGCAGGCCGGGTACGGGCGGCGGTGTTGCGGATCGTGCGGCTGATCGACAATCTGGTGGATACTTCGCGCCTGCTGGACAGCGACACCGATCTGTTCTTTCACACCGAGCCCATGAACCTGGCCACCGTGTTGCGCGAAGCCTGCTCCCTGCACCGGGAAACGTCACCGGGTGCGCAGATACTGGAGAATTACAGCCCGCTGTTTTTGCCCATGCATGGAGATCCGAAACTGCTGTTCCAGGTGTTCAGCAACCTGCTCTCCAATGCCATAAAATACTCGCCGAATGGCGCGGAAATCGTGCTGGATGCGCGGCAGACCGACGGAGTGACCTCCGTGGTGGTCGAGGATCACGGGATCGGCATTCCTGAACGGGACCGGGAACGGGTCTTCACGCGGTATTACCGTGGCAGCAATGTAACCGGCTTCGTCGGGACCGGGGTCGGGCTGTTTCTTGTCGCCACCGTGGTGCACCTGCACGGCGGCGACATCGCGCTCGAGAGCCGCGAGGGAACAGGGTCCCGGTTCACCGTGACCCTACCCGAGATGCCGCCTTCGGCGGCTGAGCGGGAAAAAAAGGAGGGCCTAGGCACTGCCCTGCACCCCGCTCCTTGAGAAGCCCCCCGAGTCGCCGGAGTTTGGACTCTACTGACGCAGCAAGCGGCCCCGGAGTCGTCCCCAGGCAGCCGTACTTATCCCCAGGACTCTGCTGACGCGACTTTGGACTCTAGTGACGCGACTCGGGGTTATCCCCAGGACTCTACTGACGAATCTAATAGTAGCTTCAAATAGCCTTCCTAATAGCTTGCGTCAGTAGAGTCCCACTTGCGTCAGGCGCAACAATTCGCTCATTGTGCGTCATGGGTGAAGTTCACAGGCTGATCCAGCAGCATGGCATCGAGGGCGCGCGCGCCATGGCCGCCAGCAAAGCCGAACGCCACGCGATTGACGCCGCCATGGCCGTCCTTTCGGATGAGGAAAACCGGCTTGGCATTACCCATGCCGGCTTTGCCATGACATCGTTACCGCACAAACGCATCGAGGACGGCTATTGGCGCCGGGAAGGTCATCGCACCACCCTGCTGGTCGAATCCGGACGCAACCGGCACGGCGATCTGGTCGGCGTGCCGTACGGATCGATCGCCCGGCTGATCCTGCTTTACCTGCAAACCGAGGCCATCCGCACCAATTGCCCGGAAGTCGAACTCGGCCGCTCGATGAACTCCTGGATGGGACGGATGTCGCTGTCCACCGGCGGCCGTACCTACCAGCTGGTTACCGAGCAGGCACGCCGGATTTCCGCCTGCCGGCTGACCTTCTTCACCGAACGCGACAACGGCGCCGAAGCCCGCCATAACGGCGCCTTCGTTCAGGACGCGATCTCCCTGGCCGGCGTCTCCGACGAAAACCAGCCCTTACTGTGGCAGGACCGGGTACGGCTGGACGAAGGATTCTGGCGCTCACTGCGCGATCACCCGGTGCCCGTGCGCGAGGAGGCGATCAAGGCGATCGGCACGCGCAGCCTGGCGATCGACGTCTATATCTGGCTTGCCTACCGGCTGCATGCGCTGACCAACCCGGCGCCGGTAAGCTGGACGGCGGTGCATGGCCAGTTCGGCGCCGGATTCCGCCTGGTACGCCAGATCAAGCCGACCTTTCTGGAAGCCCTCAACCTGGCGCTGGCGGTCTATCCCGAAGCCAGGGTGGAAGCCGACAAGGAGGGGCTGACGCTGCACCCTTCCCCGCCGGCAGTTCCCCGGAGCGAGGCAAGGCGGCTCGGCATCGCCTGAACCTGGACTCTACCGACGGGACCGAAATCCAGGATTTCCGCCGGTTTCACCACTCCCGACCAGGCTGACGGGCGTCAGTAGAGTCCCAACCGATCGGGAGTACAACGCCCATGGCAGCGTCATGCGTCTGCGCGGACATACGCGGCCGCGGCTTCGCAGCTACCACCGTCTCCTCCAGGTGACGCCGCAGGACGGAAACCTGGGTCAGCATGATGTAGAGCAGTTCGAAATATGCCGCGCTGAGCAGCGCCCCGCTCACCATGAATACCACCAGGCTCAACCGGAACAGCACGGCCAGGTCATATGCCCAGACAAGCGACTCCCTGCCACGTGTCATACGCAGGATACGGCCGAGATTGCGGAAGCCGGTGACCAGGATGGCCATGAACAGCAAGAAGCCCGGGAACCCCAGATCGCCAAGAGTCTGGAAGTATATACTGTGGGCTGCAAGAGCGAAGCTCGGTTCCGGTGAATCGATGAAGCCGTCCAGCGTATGGAACTTCTCCTTATAGATATCGAAAACCGCCCAGTTCTCAAGCGCCGAATATCCGCCGCCCACCAACGGCCGGTCGAGCGCCAGAATGGTGTTTAGCTTCCACGACGACACACGCGACATGAAGGAATTATCCTGCCCGGCGGCACCGATCGTCGTCATCCGCTCCGTCCACTGCTCCGGCGCGAACGCCAGCAGCCCGGCCGCAAGCGCGGCGATTCCGAACAGAGCCAGCAGCTTGCGGCGGCTGTGCAGGAACAGGAAGGTACCGAGCACAAGCAATCCGACCAGTCCGCCACGCGATGCGGTCGCGATCACGCCAGCGAAGCAGGCCAGCAGCGCGCCCAGGAAGGAAAGCCGGATCAGCCGCGATTCCGAATAGCGAAACAGGTAGACCAGCAGGGGCATGACCATGAGCGTGGCCATGGCCAGGTAGTTGTTGTCCCCGATCGAGGCGGGCGCGATGACGGTGTGGTTCCCGCCGGACGTGATGTATTTCAATCCTTCCAACGCCCCGTGAATTCCCATCCCAAGGCAGATGACGATCAACATGGAATGGATCTGCAGGCGATCACGCGCAGCCATCGTCGTCACAAAACACAAGGCATAAATTTTTATCATCTTGTCGAGAATATCATAGGATCGATCAAGATCCGACAACCCAACGCTATAGCATATCACGCCCTGCAGCACGAACAATCCGACAAGAAGAATATGCGCGTCGATATAGGGCGGCTTCTTGGTCTGATCAACAAAAAGTCCGACAAGCGTGACCGCGACGGCGATCTTGTTCAGCGGCAGGCTGGTGGCGATCCCGTACAGATACTGCTGCGGGGCACACAAAGCAATCCACGCCCACAGCATCGTTCCGGCATGCAGGCAGCGCGCCGCGTTGACGAGCATGAACAGGAACAACGCCATGAAGGCAAGGTCGCGCATGCAGGCCTAGTGCTCTGACGCAGACGAAAGAATCGCCCGCGTCAGAGCACCAGCCCTTTGTCTGGTGGTCTGATTCAGCCAACGCGGTAACCCATCTGTTGGTATCATACCACTAGCGGAGCGTGGTGACATCGGGGGCGGCGAATTTCGGCCCGCGCGCAACCGGCCTGGCCAGGCTGTCGCGGTAGCGGAACAGCCCCGACACCTTGGTGCCGGGCTTGCGGGCCGCATTTACGCGGCTCCATCGAATCACCAGGGTAGTGAGCAGGACGCTGAAGATGTACGGGATGATCTCCATGGCTGCGGCTCTCCTCAGGAGCCGGATGCTGGCAGCATGCGTCGCGGCGATACAGGCTTTCGGCACCAGCGCAACAGCGGCTGCTCGACCAGGCGGGAAAATGCACACGCGGCAGGAACCACAATCAGAACTGCCGCCGCGAACCCCAACTCCGGAGTTAAGGGCAGATGCCGCACCACCACGCGCAGACCCTGCCCAACGAGCATGATCCCGAGCACATGAAGCAGATATATCGAATATGAGGCGCTGCCGAGCGCCATGATCCAGCCTGGAATTTGCGGCAGCCGGCCTGTTGTTTCGGCTCCGACCAGACCATACAGGGTCAGGGCCGCCCCGGTCGCATAGGCCAGGTGAAACGGCGGCCATTCGATCGGCCGTGCCGGTCCCCAGGATTCCAGAATGCCGGTCGCGAAGAACACGACCAGACCGGCAATCGCGAGAGCCTCGGGCAGCACGGGCCGCCAACGTCGCAGCGCATCGGCCACTGCCATGCCGAAGAAGAACTCGATGTTAAACAGGCGGAACAGGAAGTCGCCCGGAAACGCGGCGTGGCTGCCGGTAACGACGTTGGCCACGCACAGCAAGGCCCACGTGCCGAGCACCGCGATCCCCACGACGCGCTTGAGGAACAACAGCCCGAATAACAGATAGAACAGCGCTTCGTGCTGCAGGGACCAGGCAACCCCGATGATCGGCGTATGTTCGGCTTGCGGCACAAGCAAGGCGCTTGTCAGCACGGCCAGGATGCTCCGTTCGTAGTGGTCGCGGCTCGGGCTGAAGGCCAGGACAAGGCCGTAGATGCAAAGCGCGATCCAATAGACCGGGACGATACGAACGAATCGTTTCCAGGCGTATCGCGGCAGTTCACCAGGGCGGCCGATGTCCCTTTGATGGATGAAAAGGATGATGAAGCCGCTGAGCACGAAGAAGAAATCGACGCCGGCATGGCCGAACCTGAACAAGCCGGCAAACGGCGGCACTCCGAAATCCTTGGCGCCTGACAGCATGGTCGAGGTATGGACAAAAACCACCAGGATGGCGGCCAGGCCACGGGCTGCCTCGATGCCGGCAAGATTCATCCTGTGCGTTCTCCGGAGTGGACAAGCCGGCGATAATACCAGTTGGCGCAACGATTGACCCGCTCCGTCATGCCTGTTCCGTCATGTTTGCAACCAGCCGCCCCAGTGCCAGCAGACCCGCCGGCCAGCGCGGGCTGACCAGGACCACGCCGATGTGCCGACGCCGCCGTCCGGCCCAGAGCGATTTGTAGGCATCCTCGCCGCGGCCGAAATCCAGCTCCGCGCCCCCCTTCCGGTCCAGCAGGTGACGGATCATGGCCGCCGTCAGCACGGTGCCGGGCGAGTGCGCCCGTGCCGCCTCGTCATGCGCCAGCTTGAGCACCGTGGCAGCGCCGCCGGCAACCACCCAGTACTGGGCCGCGACCGCCGTGCGCATCAGCGCTGTGCCCCGGCCGCGAACAGTGTCTCGCAGTCGGGCGGCAGGGCGTCGGGATCGTGGAAGACATGCAGGGCCGCGGTCGTCACCAGCCGGCCCGCAGCGCGTACCAGGCGCAGCCGATCCATTCGTGCATGACGTAATAGCTGGCCGACCAGGGCGGCGCGCGCGGGATGAACGCCTGCGGGTCAAGTGGCACCAGGAAGCTGAACGGCACCGGGGCCGACGTGGCCTGGATGCCGAACCGGCGGAAGGCGATCAGCGCCCGCCGCATGTGCCAGGCATGCGTGACCAGGAACACCGAGCGGATGCCCGCCGCCTGCAGGATCGCCGCGCTGTCGCGGGCATTCTCCCAGGTATCGAGGGAAGCGCTCTCCTGCCAGCGCACCGGCACGGCGAAATCCGTCTCGAGGCTGCGCGCCATCAGCGCCGCCAGCGCCGGCTGATCCCGCCCGATCACGCCGCCGCTCACCAGCACCGGCAGCCCGGTGGCACGCTGCAGGGCGGCCCCGGCGCGCAGCCGCTCGAGGCTCAGGGGACCGACATCGACCGCGGACCGCGCGTCGCCGACCCGGTTCAGATCGCCGCTCAGAATGACGATGGCGGCCGGCGGCGGCGTTCCCGGTGGCGGTGGCGCGACGTTCTCGATCGCCACGGTCAGCAACTCGCTGGTGACCGGCAGGGCGAACAGCAGCAGACCGGTCAGGCCCAGGCCGCACAGGATGCGTCCCACCCAATGCCACCGTGCGGGTTGCCCCCCAGGCCGCTGCCGGGACAGCAGGAAGCCCGCCAGTGCCAGCAGCAGCAGGTTGGCCGGCGGCACCAGCACGAACGTGGCGACAGCATTGAGCATCATGGGTTCACCGTTTGGATGTACGCCGGATCACGCGCCGCCGCTTGCTCCGCCCAGGTGACGATTTGGGCCGCGTTGCCCCGCCAGGTGAAATCGCGCCGCTCCAGTTCGGCCCGCGCCGCCGTACCCAGCCGGCGCCGCATCGCCGAGCAGCCGCGCTATCGCCGCCCACATCGTCCCCTCGCGCGCCGGGTCGCCATGTAGTCGAACGGCCAGGATGCGCTGGCGCAGCACCTCGGTCACCGCCCGTACGCAGTCAGCGCGGCGCCAGACCCACCGCTCGGCGGCGCGGGCCAGGAAATACAGGTTGTAGCGCTCGTAGATCAGCTCCGGCCGGAAGCTGTGGCAGGCCCGGCGCAGGCGGCGATAGGCCGGCAGGTTATAGGCCAGTCCCGGCAGCCGCCGCCGCAGCGCCGCCACCAGTTCTTCCAGATGCACGCTCATGCCGTCACGCGACTGGATGCGGTGGCTGTACAGGATGCGCATCAGCGCCCGGCCGCGCGTGCGAGCAGGATGGCGCGGCCGGGCAGGTCGTCCTGGGCATCGATGAAGGCGCGGATCACCTCGCGCGCCTGCTGGCGCTGACCCCGGCTCATCGAAACGCCGTCTGGGGCATTGCCATCGACGCGCACCGTTATCAGCACCGGCGCGAAATCGCCGCCCATGATGCTGTTGCGGGCCTGCCGCAGCCGCCCGGCCAGCCCGCCCAGGCCGGGATCGCCGTCGATCCACAGGGCGGTGGCGGTCATGCGGTCCGGCTTTTCGGTCTCCACCAGCCGCCATGCGGCCGCGCCGGCAATCTGGCCAGTGACGACATCCTCGGCGAAATCCTCCGCCCCGGCACCGCGCCGCGCGGCGATCAGGGCTGCGGGGTTGGTGCGCGGCGGAAATACCTGCACCGTCGCGGTCAGCAGCAGGCCGCCGCAGGTGAAACGCTGCACGCCGGGCCGGGCCGGGCCGCTGGTGGCGGTGCAGCCGGGGCCAGGGCCGAAGCCGGGCAGCGCGACCGCGAACGGTGCCGCGGCCCCGGCGCGGTCGATTGCGGCGGCCAGCCCGGGGCCGGTCGCCACCACCGCCGCCATGAGGCCGGCGGCGAGCCAGGGAGCCGGACCACCAGCTGGCGGCGGCACGGGGTCCGGCTGCCGCGGCGCCGGCTGTTCCCCCCCGTCCTCGCGGAACGGCAGCCCGGCCAGAATGAGCAGGAGAACGACCACCGAGAAGAACACCCAGCCATAGAGGATGTGATCGGCCGCCGCCGCCTCGGCGCTGCCCAGCAGGTGGCCGGTTACCACGATGCCGAGTGCCCGGAACCCGTTGGCGATGACCGGAACGAAGCAGGAGGCCAGCATGAACGCCGCACGGCGCCACGGGCTGCGGTACATCAGGCAGGCATAGAGCGCGCCGAAGGCGATCGAGGCGATCAGGAAGCGCAAGCCGGCGCAGGCCTCGGCGATGTAGAACGTGCCCTCCGGAATCTCGATGGTGAACCCCTCCGTGATGGCGGGGATGCCGAGCACGTTCAGCCCGACATCGGTGAAGGCGGCGGTGAAGCGCTGCAGGTCGTCGGTCAGGAAGGCGCCGAACGGCACCAGGAAAAACAAATAGAGCAGCGGCGCGCTGAACGCCCAGGCCAGCCGCCAGCCCAGCACGGCGAGGAACAGCAACTGCACGAAGCCCAGCGCGGCCAGTTGCCGTCCCTCCATGATCCCCACCCGCTCGGCCGCCAGCCAGGCGAGCGTGCCGGGAATGGCCAGCAGCGCCGGCCACAGGATCGGCCGCACCGTGATCCCCGCCGCCGCCGCGCGCCGGTTCCAGGCGAGATACAGCGCGATCGGCAGCACGAACCAGCAATGACCGTAGGCGGTCGAGGCATTCCAGACCTCCATCGCCCGCGCGATCTCGGTGTGGAACAGCGCTGCCCAGGCGGCCAGGCCGAACGCCAGCGCGATGACGGGGCCGGCGCTCATCGGCCCGCCGCCGGCGTGACGGCGGCCGGGACACGGTCCAGCCGCGCCAGTCCGGCCCGCCAGGAATAGCCGGCCTCGTCGAGCGGCCGGCAGGTCAGGGGCACTGGCTGTCGGCCCAGGCGGTCGCGCCTGCAAGGGATTGATTGATGACCTGGTGCATATCGAGATACTGGTACGTTCCACACCGCCCGATGAACGTCACCTTGCCTTCCTGCTCCGCCAGCGCGCGGTATTGCCGGTAGATCGAATCATACCGGCCATCGGTTGTCTTCATCGGATAGTAGCGCTCGAGATTGTTGTCCCGGTAGTCGCACGGCTCCTCGCGCGTGATGGTTCTCGGGGCGGCGGCCGTCCCGGCGTGCCCGGGCAGGCGGGACCAGTCGGTTTCCCGGGTCAGCGGACCGTCATCCGTGCGGTTCACCGTCGCCGCCTCGCCGTTCCGGTAGCTTGCGGGCACGGTCAGATGATGGAAGCGGATGGAGCGGTAGGGCAACGGTCCGAAGGCGTCGTCGAAATACTCGTCGATCGCCATGCTGTTGAAACAATGCCGGCAGCTCCGCAGCATCGGCTTTTCGAACCCCGCTTCCAGCGTCACGCGGATCGCGGGATGGTCAAGGATCGACTGCACCAGGGACGTATAGCCGTCGCGGGGCAGCAGCTGGAACCGGTCATCGGGAAAGTAGCGGTCCTCGTCATCGAAGCGGATGGGAATCCGCTTGACGACGGCGGCGTCCAGCTCCTCGAGGTCGAGCGCCCACATCTTGCGCGTGTACGGCCGGAAAAACAGCTCGGTTAGCCGGCGGCCGATATGGGCGTGTAGGAAATCCGCGGCGCTGAGCGGGGCCGGGATCGGCTCGGCCTGCCCGGCGAGGAAGGTCCGCACGGCGTCGCTGCCCGGCAGATCGACCCCGAACACCGCGTTGATCGTCTGCCGGTTGATCGGCAGCGGCACGTAACGTCCGTCCGGCAATTCGGCCTGCACACGGTGCTGGTAGGGCACGAACGCGCCGAACCGGGACAGCCACTCCACCACCCGCTCGTTATTCGTGTGGAAAAGATGCGGGCCATAGCGATGGACGCGCGTGCCGGTCGCGACCACCTCGTCGAAGGCATTGCCGGCGACATGCGGGCGGCGGTCGATCACCTCTACCTGCCAGCCCCGCTCGGCGAGGGTGCGGGCATGGACCGCACCGGCAAATCCGGCACCGACGACGAGGACAGGGAAGGTCAATTCGGCCTCGCACGCATGGTTTGCGTCCTGACGGCCGGCACCGGCCCCTCCTCCAGCACTCCCGCGAACACCCGGTCCATCCGGTCCCAGGCGAAATCCTCCAGCAGCCGTTCCAGCCGCCCGGCGGTGCGCGAGAGGTTCACGTAGTGCCGGAAGCGCGACAGCCGGTTACGCACCGCCAGCCGGGGTTGCGCCGGGTCGATCTCCCAGGGGTGGGTATAGAACACGCCCGGCTGGCGCTGCGCCTGGTGAAACCGCCGCAGCGCCAGCCGGAACGCCGGATAGGGCAGCACACGGAACCAGCCGCCGCCCCAGCAGGGCAGGTTGCGGCCCAGCGCGCGCAGCGTGGTCATGGGAATCTCCCACAGCGCACCCGCATCGGGCCGATAGGGAAAGCGTGGCGCGCCCGGCATGCCGTACAGGTCATGCCGCACCGGATAGACCGAGCTGCTGTAGCGGTAGCCCTCCTCGGCCAGGATGGCGAAGGCCCAGGGGGTCGCGGCGGTGAGCGAGAAGGTGGGCGCGCGATACCCGTCCACCGCCACCCCGCCGACATCCTCCAGCCGCCGCCGCGTCCGCCGGATATCGGCGCGGAACGCCGTCGGTTCCAGCCCGTCCACGCGCTCGTGGCCATGGCCGTGGCTGGCCAGCTCGTGCCCACCGGCGACAATGCGCCGGACCAGTGCCGGGTGCCGCTCGGCCACCCAGCCCAGCACGAAGAAGGTGGCGTGCACGCCGGCATGCTCGAACGCCGCGAGCAGCCGTTTGGTGTTGGCTTCCACCCGTCGTGGCATGTTCTCCCAGGCCGCGCGTGGCACCGTGTCGGCCAGCGCCCGCACCTGGAAATAGTCTTCCACATCGACGGTGAGCGCATTCACCACGGCTGAACGTGTCATGGCTGCCCCTGGTTGGCGAACATATCCATCAGCCGCCGCAACAGCGGCTTTCGCTTCGCCATCTGCGCCTCCAGCGCCTCGATACGGCGCAGCAGATCGGGCTGGCCCGGCAGGTCTGGCGCGCCCTCCAAATCCTCGGCCAGTTCCTTCGCGGTGCCGGTCACCATCGCCATGGTGACCGTGCCGGCCGTCTCCAGCGCGCCGTACAGCAGCACCCGCCCGCACAGCCGGTTGATCCGGCGCGGAATGCCGCCGGTATGGTCGTGCACGGCGGCGAAGGCGGCATTCTCCCAGCCCGGATTGCCGTGCCAGCCCACCAGAGCCAGCCGGTGCTCGATATAGGCCCGCGTTTCGTCGCGCGTGAGCGGGCCGAGATGATACGAGGCCAGCACGCGCTGGCGCAGCTGGTCCAGGTCGGGACTGGCCAGCAGGCGCCGGAACTGCGGCTGCCCCATCAGGATGGTCTGCAGCGAGGCCCGCCTCCCCTCGGTGATGTTGGACAGCATGCGCAGCTCCTCCAGCGCCGCCAGCGACAGGTTCTGCGCCTCGTCGACGATCAGCAGGCAGCGCCGCCCGGCCAGCCGGTGGCCGCGCAGCGCCGCCTCGAAGTGCTGCAGCAGCGTCGCCTTGCCCGCCTCCAATTCCGCCACGCCGAAGCCTGCCAGCACCAGGCGGAACAGATCCTCGCCGGAAACCTGGGGGTATCGATGCGCGCCGCCGCGTAGGTGTCACGGTCGAACTGCGATCGCAGCCGCTCGATCAGCATGGTCTTGCCCGTGCCCACCTCGCCGGTGACGATGATGAAGCCCTCGCCCTGGGCGAGCCCGAACGTCAGATGCGCGATCGCCCGGCTGTGCCCGCGGCTGCCGTAGAAGAAACGGGTGTCTGGCGTGAGCTGGAAGGGCGACCCGGTGAAGTTGTAGGTGGTTTCGTACATGTCCGGGTGCTTCAGAATGTCTTGCGGGCGCCGATGATGATCAGGTTGGTCGGCAGGTAGCCGGGCAACGTGCCGGCGGCTCCGGTCACCGCCTGCTCGCCCCGGTTGGTCCAGCTGTACTGCGCGTAGGCGGTCAGGGTCTCCGAGATCGAATAGGAAAGGTGCAGGCTGAACACCAGCGTATCGTAATTCTGGCTGCTGCCGGCCGGGCTGCTCTGGCCGGCCGAACTGCTCTGGGTGGTGCCCCATTGGGCGAACAGGAAGGAGCGCAGGTTCGGCCGCAGATCGTGTTGCCAGTTCAGCGAGCCATAAAGTCCGGTGTAGTCCTGCGGGCCGGTCGTGGCGGTGGTGGCGGCGGCGAGCTGGTGGCGTTCCTGGCGGCCAAGGCTGGCCGAGAAGGAATCGCGATCCTGCAGCAGTACCGCCGTGACCGAGGCGCTGGTCACCAGCGCCAGGTAGCTCTGCACGCTGTAGAAACTGTTGACGATCTGCTGCGGGGTGCCGTTGTCGAGGCCGATCGGGTTGCCCGACGGGTCCAGGGCCGAGGCGTCCATCGCGTTGAGCAGTTGTTCCGGGCCGGTGATGATACCCTCGGAATAACGTGCGTAGACGCGGGTGCGGGCGGTGGGCGCATAGCTGGCGTTGAGCTGGGCGGAGTCCACCCCGTCCTGGCGGCCGTAAGTCGCGACGATGCTGCTGTCGGCGTTGGGCTCCCAACGCAGGCCGGCACTCCATTCGATGCCAGCTTGGTTATAGGGCGGCGTTCCGCCGTAGTGGAGGGTGTCGTAGCCGAGCGAGGCCAGGGCCGTGATGCTGCGGGTGATGGCATAGCCCAGGCTCAGCTTCGCCTCGTCGCTGCTGCTGTCGTTGATCGCTCCGGCGCCGGCGCCCTGGCCCGCCGTGATCGACAGCGCGATGCTGGTGCGGCCCAGATCCGGTCCCGATTTGAGCAAGAGATATTCCTGCTGCGAGAAGAGGCTCTGTCCGCTCCCGGTCGTTCCACCGGTTGACAGGGCGTCCTGCGAGGTGTGTGACACCGTCGCGCCCAGCTCGGCGAAGCCGAGATCACCGAAGCGCTCCCGCAGATAGGGGTGGACGGAGAAGCTCATGGCCTGGGTTTCGGACTGGCGCGCCACGGCGACCGTGCTGCCCGGCCCGGTGCCGCCGTTGATGGGCTGCATGGCCGCGAAGGCGCGCAGGTCGAGGAACAGCAGCTCCGGCACCAGGGTGAGCCGGCTGATGGCGTTGAGGTTCTGGGTGATCCGGTTCTGATCGCCGTTATCGCTGTAATACTGCAGCGCCGGGCTGTAGGCGACGATCGTGCTGGAGCGCAATGTCTGGCCGTTGATCAGCACGGAAGGCAGCAGCGCCGTGATGAAGGCGGCGTTGCCCGAGCCGCCTGCTTCCTCCAGGTGGTCGGTCCAGCGTTGTTCGATGCCGAGTGCCGGCACGATCGTCCAGTCCGGCGCGGTGGATGGGCCGCCGCCGGGGGCGAGCAGCCCCTCAAGCTGCTGACGCAGCCCGCCGACCTGCGCCGTGGTGCCGGTATCGGGCTGCAACTGGGCGTGGGCCGGCGGGGCGAGCACCAGCGCTGCGGCGGTTATCAGGCTAGGCCGGGGCAGGCGCCGTTTCAGGATCTCGAGCCGTAATAATACGTCGAGCCGTAATAGTAGTAGGCACCGAAGGTGGAGTTGGTGGTGAGCCGGACCTTGTTTAGCACCAGGACGATGTTCGGGCAGGCGCGGATCAGCTCGAGCGAGGCTTCGATCTCGCTGCGCTGCGTCCGCTCGGCTTCCACCACCATGATGATCTGGTCCACCAGTGCGGCCAGCGTGCTCGGATCGCTGGTGGACAGGCATGGCGGGCAGTCCAGGATGATGAAATGGTGGGCGAAGCGGCGGCGCAGCCGTTCGATAGCCGAACTGACCGGTCTGGTCATCCCCGGCTCGGCGGCGGTGACGTCGCGCGCGCCGACCGGCAGATACGACAGGCCGCCGATGCCGGTGCGGAGCAGCAAGTCCTCGGCCCGCAGCGTCGGGTTGCTGACCAGGTTGTAAAGCCCGGGCGCGTCGGCCAGGCCCATCAGCCCGCTGAGCGACCGGGGCTTGGTGTCGCAGTCCACCAGCAGTACCTCGCCCTGCCCGTTCTCGGCGATGATGGCGGCCAGGTTCAGGGCGGTGAAGCTCTTGCCCTCGCCCGGCCTGGAGCTGGTGAACATCAGCAGGTTGCTGGATTCCAGGCGGTTTTTGCCGGCCCGCAGGGCGCGCAGGATGCTGCCGACGGTGATGCGCAACTCCTCCGAGATGCGGGTCCGTCCGCGCCCGCCCAGCACCAGCCCGGCCCGCTTCAGCGTCTCCATGTCCAGGCGCGGCGGCCCGGCCAGCGGCGGCGCCATGGTCGGGATTGTCGCCGGCGAGATGGGGGCCGGTGCGATCGGGGGCGGCGCGGTCTCGGCGGGCGGGTCCGCGGCGTGCGCCGCCACCGCCAGGTCGTTGTCGGTCTCCGGCAGGAGGCCCGCACCGCTGCGCAGCAAGGCGGCCGCGCGTTCGATCAGATGGCCGGCCCGGTTCGACGTCATGCCGCGCCCGGCGTTTGCAACAGGCGATAGAGCAGGCCGCCATAGACGGCACCGAGCAGCAGCACCGCCATCGCGAAGCCGGCCACCGAGAGCAGTTGGCGCTGCAACGGCACGGTGGCGCCCAGCATGGAGATGCCGCCCGCCACGGGCAGTCCGAAATCGCGCAGATCCTCGATGGAGTGGAACGACCGGTCGAACTGCAGCAGCAGGATGACCAGGCCCGATCCGGCACCGAGACCGGCCAGTAGCACGACCGAGAGCAGCAGGGCCCGTTTCGGCGCCGCCGGGATCTGCGGCAGTTGCGGCGGGTCGATAATCTGCATCTTGACCTTCTCGGCGTCGTTGTCTGCGGCGGCGGCGATGCGCATCGACTCGCGTCGGCTCAGCAACTCCATGTAGTTCTTGTGCAGCACGTCGTAGTCGCGGTTGAGGTTGGTGTACTCGGCCTGCAGTCCGGGCGCGCCGCGGGCGATCGCTTCCAGCCGGTCGCGTTCCTTGGTGCCCTCGTCGATCTGCCGCCGCAGCGAGGCGATGACCGTTTCCTGCTCGAACAATTGCATGCGCATCTGCTCGTACACCGGATTGGGCAGGCCGTGCGCGCGCGGCTTGTTTGGCCCCGCCGCTTCCTGGGGCGCCGCCGGCGGCGGCGGTGCCGCGGCCGGCCGGGCCTTCAGGTCGGCGATCAGTTGGCGCGCGGCTTTCACCTCGGGGTGGTTGTCGGTGTATTTCTGCTGCAGCTCGAACAGCCGCTCCTCGGCATGGGTCAGTTGCTGGTTTGCCGGGGCGGCGTTGCCGCTGGTGTCGGAATTGCCGGACAGGCTCCCCCCACCGGCATCCAGCGTCAGCACCGTCGGAATGGTGGACAGCTCGCGCTGCATCATGTCGCGTTTGGTCAGCACGTCCTTCAGCTGGCCCTCCAGCACCTTCAGTTGGGTACGTGCCTCCTCCAGCCGCGACACGCCGGCATCCGACGGCAGCAGATCGACATACCTGACGTGGAAGTCGGCGCGTCGCGCCTCGGCCTCGCGCAGTTGCCGCTCGTACAACGCGATCTGCTGCTGCAGGAATACCCGCGCGTTCTCCATGTCGGTGCGGCTGGTGCCGACCTTGCTCTCGATGAAGATCGACAGGATGGACTGCACCACGTCGTAGGCCAGCCTGGGCGTGGCGTTGCGGTAGGAGATGGTGAACAGGTTGTGGGTCTGCGGCGTGATCCGGATGGCGCCGGCCAGGCTGGCGACCATGCTCTCGAGGTCGGCTGGGCCGGCGATGCTCAGCTCCAGGTCGGTCTTGGAGATCAGCTTCTCGAGGTTGGGCCGGCTCAGCAGGGTGCGCTGCAGCACGTCGAGCTGGCTGACCGGCGTGTCGTCCAGCGCCAGGCCGCGCAGCAACGGCGTCAGCACGGCGTCGGAATCCACGTACAGCCGCGCGCTGGCCTCGTACTGGTTGGGAATGGCGGAGACGAATACCCAGCCGGCCACGCAGACGATCCAGCTCAGGGTGATGGCGAACCAGCGCTGCCGCCAGGCGCCCAGGCCGTAGCGGCGGAACAGGGTGTGGAATTCGTCCATGCGGGCGCCTTCTCAGAACCAGGTCTGTGGAATGATGAGCGTGTCGCCGGGCAGCATTTCGACGTTCTGGCTGATGTCGCCGTCCTTCATCAGGTCGCTCAGCCGCACGCGGATTCGTTCCTGCCCATCGCCGCTGCCACGCACGATCACGGCGCGGTTGCCGGCGGCGAAACGGGTCAGCCCCTTGGCCAGGATCATGACGTCGAGCACGGTCATATGGTCGCGGTAGGGAATCGCCTGCGGCTCCGCCGCCTCGCCGATGACCCGGATCTGCCGGTTCAGCGGGCCGACGAAGCCGTTGACGATGACGGTGACATTGGGTTCCTTGATGTATTCCTTCAGCCGTTCGGTCAGGTCCTGGGCCAACTGGCCCGGCGTCTTGCCGGCCGCCACCATTTCGGCGACCAGCGGGGTGGAGATGCGGCCGTCCGGGCGCACCGGCACGGCCATGCTGAGCTGCGGGGAGTCGTAGACGAACACATTCAGCTGGTCGCCGGCGCCGATCACATAGGTGCCGGCATCCCCCCTCTGCCCCGCTGGTGTCGAAGTGGCGGCCGGGGAGGTCTGCGCCGGCAGGTTTGCCGCCGCCGCGGCGGTACCCCCCTCCTGTTCCGCCTGAGCCGCCGCGGCGGCCGGCGAGGTTTGCGCTGGCGGACTTGCCGTGGGCGGCACGGGAGCGGCCTGCGCCGGCAGGCTTGCCGCGGCGCCGGGCTCCGCCGCTATGGGCGCCGTGGCCGGCTGGCGGTCGCCGGCGCAGCCGGCGAGCAGGGCGAGCGCCGCGACGCAGGCCAGGCGGAAGGTGACGGTCATGACTGTTCCGGTGTCAGCGATGAGCAGGCAGGAGGGGGTTTTGGGGCGGACGCGGAAGGAAGCGAATCCCCGACCTTTGCCACGTAATGACAGCCCTCGGCCACTGAGCTAAACGCCTGCCGCATGCCGATCCGGACAGACGGGCCGGACAGACGGGTCGGAGGCGTTTCTTTCCAGGCAACGACAGGAGGCACCATGATGAGGCGACCAAATGCGCGGGACCTCCGCCAGGCGCCGGTCGTGGCCGGCACCGGCTTGTTTCGGCATGAAGACAACCTGTCAACGACATGCACGCGCCTATCACAAATACCTTACGGGAGTAAAATTATTTGATCCACCCGCAGGTAGGTTCATCACGCTTATTAAAATTCTTGCCCGGATTGATTCTGACGCGGCCGGGATCTGTTGCTTTCCCGGAAGCACCTGACCGCATCCGTGAAATCATTGTGCGCTCGTTTTATCAGACCCGACCGATATCAACCGCCCCCCTGCCACCGACGCCATTGCGCCGCGGCGGCGACATCCTGCTCAGCCTGGCGCTGCTGCTGTTCACTCTGCCGCTGATGCTGCTCACCGCGCTGCTGGTCAGGTTCGAAAGTCCAGGCCCGGTGCTCGACCGGCAGCAGCGCATCGGCCTGCACGGCCGCCCGTTCACCCTGTTCAGGTTCCGCAGCATGTGCGTGGACGC
Source organism: uncultured Acetobacteraceae bacterium (assembly GCA_903918195.1). GTDB lineage: Bacteria > Pseudomonadota > Alphaproteobacteria > Acetobacterales > Acetobacteraceae > Rhodovastum. The sequence goes on from CAIXDS010000380.1 coordinate 29,142, forward strand.
CGGGGCGCGCGGCCCGGTCCGGGCAGCGGCCCCCGATCCGCGCATCACCCGCGTCGGCGCCGTCATCCGGCTCACCCGCATCGACGAGCTGCCGCAACTCGTCAACGTGCTGCGCGGCGAAATGAGCCTGCATCGCGGCCTGACGCTGCCGTGCTGATCCTGTTCCGTGACGGCGCGCGGTAGCAGGAAAGCGGCAGCAGGAAACAGGCCGCCACGGCGGGTCGTCCGTTCCGGCGAAAAACCGATACCGGCCGGCCGGCAAAACGGCCTCGGCAGGATGGGAGCGACGCTGTATGCCTGCGGCGCAGGGTTTTCCCCTCGCATTGGTGCAGCATGAAGAAGACGTATCTTCTGGTCGTCATGGCGATCCTGCTGGCCGGCACCGTCGCCGCCGGCGGAGTCTGGTACTGGCATCGATCGCACGACCGGCTCGGCATCGCCCGCGCCGCCATGGCACGCGGCGACCTGCGTACCGCCCAGATCGCGTTGCGCGCCATGCTGCGCGACCGGCCGCAAAGTGCCGAGGCGCATTACCGGCTCGGCGCGGTGCAGCTGCAGCTCGGCGACCCGGTGGTCGCCGAGAAGGAACTCAGGCTCGCTCAGGCCGGCGGCTGGAACCGGCGGGCGGTGCTGCCGCTGCTGGCCCGCGCCATTCTTGACCAGGGCCGTTTCCAGGACGTGCTGAACGACTTCCCCGTCAAGGACCTCGCACCGGAGGAGGCCGGTCCCCTGCTGGCCACCCATGCGCTGGCGCTGCTGGGGCTGCGAAAGATGGCGGAGGCGCAGGAGACCGCCGCCGAGGCCGAGCGGCTCACGCCGCAGAACGCCGAAGTGCCGCTCGCCGCCGCCCGCATCGCGCTGGCCCGCAATGATCCGGCCACGGCCGGGCAGAAGATCAGTCGTGCGCTGGAGATCAACCCCCGTTCGGTCGATGCCTTGATCCTGCAAGGGGAGCTTCAGTACGCCAGCGGCAAGTACGCCGCTGCGGTGGCCAGCTTCACCGGGGCGCTCACGGTCGCACCGGCCGTGGCCAGTACCCGGGTCCGGCTTGAGCGTGCCGACGCGCTGATTGTCCTAAACCAGGACCAGCAAGCGCGGGAAGATGTCGACACTGCACTGAATGTTGATGCCCGCAACCAGCTTGGCACCTACCTGCTGTCCGTGCTGCTGGTGCGTGCCGGCGATTGGCGGGGGGCGGATGCCGCGCTGCAGAAGATTCTGCCGGTCATTTCCAGCTTCCCGCGCGGCGAATATTTTCAGGCGCTGGTGAAGATCAACCTCGGCCAGACCGAGCAGGCCTCCGACGCGGCGACCAGGTACGTGGCCCGGGCGCCACAGGACATTGCCGGCATCAAGCTGCTCGCCCGCATCGATGCGCGCGCGCGCCGGCCGGAACAGATGATCGAGGTGCTGACGCGGGCGGCGAATGCCGGCTTGGTCGATGTCGAACTGCTTGAGCTGCTCGGCGGCGCCTACATCCGCGGCGGCCAGACCGCGCTGGCGATGCAGACCCTCGATCGTGCCGCGGCACTGGCCAGCAACGATTCCGAGGAGTTGTCGCGGATCGCCGCCCTCCGTCTGGGGATCGGCGATGCCGGCGGGGCGGAGCGCAACCTGGTCCGTTCGCTCGAGCTGACGCCCGACCGCGCCGAAATCGGCGAGCGGCTGGTGATGACGGCGCTGCTCGCCGGCGACGTCGAGCAGGCCAGCGCCGAACTGGAAAAGCTGCGCCGGCAGCCCGCCGGCGAGCCGGCGAAGATCGACAACCTGCTCGGCCTCGTCCGCATGGGACAGCTCGATCTCGAGGGCGCGCGGGCCGCCTTCGAGGCGGCGGTGGCGGCCGATTCCAACTCCATCGCGGCGCGGCTGAACCTGGCCAGGGCGCTGGCCGTGCAGGGGGACGGCGCCGGCGCCGAGAAGCTGCTGCTCGCCGTGCTCGACAAGGAGCCGGCGAACGTCCCGGCGCTGTCGGCGATGTCGGCCATCCTGCTGGCGCAGAAGCAGCCGGAGCGGGCGGTCGCGCTCGTGGAGGCCGCCCGCCGGACGGCGCCGGGCAATGTCGGCATGACGCTGGCCCTGGCCAACCTGCTGGCCGGCACCGGCGAGACGCGCCGCGCCAATGCCCTGTTCGACGAGTTGCCGAAGGAACAGGCCAGGCAGCCCGGCGTACTGGCCGCCCGTGCCCGGCTGCAGGAATCGCTTGGCATGGAGCGGGAGGCGCAGGACAGCTACCGCGAGCAGCTGACGGCCAACCCGTCCGACATCGTGGCGATCCGCCGGCTGGCTGACCTGCTGGTGCGGACCAGGGATGGCGGCGGCGCCAGGGCGGTACTCCGCAAGGGGCTGGACGCGTTGCCCGGCGACCTGTCGCTGCTGCAGACCCTGGTGGTGGTTGACCTGCGCATCGGCGGCCTGGATGCAGCCCTGGCCACCGCTGCCGTGCTGGCCAGGGACACGGCGAACCTGCCGGCGGCGCGGATGCTCAAGGGCGGGCTGTACATGTCGGTACAGCGCTATGCCGATGCCGCTTCCGCCTACCAGGCCGAGCTGGCGGCGAGCCCGTCCGTCCCGCTGGCGGTGGCGACCGCGACCGCGCTGAACAGCGCCGGCCGGCCGACCGACGCGCAGCGTCTGCTGCAGGACTGGATCACGCGCGAACCGAAGGATGTCGAACTCCTCCGGGCGCTGTCCTCGCTCGACCTGCAGAACAAGCGCATGGCGGAGGCCGAAAAGAACCTGCTGGCGGTGCTCGCCCTGCAGCCGGGCGATCCGATCGCGCTGAACAACCTAGCTTGGATCTACCAGGCCCGCAACGACCCGCGCGCGCGGGCGATGGCCCGGAAAGCCTACCTGCTCGCGCCCGGGGCGCAATCTGCCGACACGCTGGGCTGGATTCTTATCAGGCAGGGCGACAGCAAGACCGGGCTGCTGCTGCTGACCCAGGCCGCCCGCAACCTCTCGACCGACGTGACCATCTTCTACCACCTGGCGGTCGCGCTGAACGAGGCGGGGCAGAAGGACAAGGCGGTCGAGGTGCTGACCCAGTTGGTCAACAACCCGGCCGAGTTCGACGACAAGCCGGCCGCCCGCAAGCTGCTGGCCGCGCTGGGCGGGGCGAAGCCGCAGCCGTAGCCGTAGCCGTAGTGGTGGCGCCGATGCGGCTGCTGACCTTCACCACCCTGTTCCCCAACCGGGAGCAGCCGAACCACGGCATCTTCGTCGAGAACCGGCTGCGCCATCTGCTGGCGACCGGCGCGGTGGAGAGCACGGTGCTGGCGCCGGTGCCGTATTTCCCGAGCGGGACGGCACTGTTCGGCCGCTGGGGCGCCTTCGCGCGGGTGCCGGCGCTGGAGATCCGGCACGGGGTGGCTGTCCACCATCCGCGCTTTCCCGTCATTCCGCGCATCGGCATGAATGTCTCGCCCTTCCTGCTGCATCAGGCCAGCCGCCGCGCGCTGCGCTGCCTGTTGGCCGAGGGGCGGCGGTTCGACGCCATCGACGCCCATTACCTCTACCCCGACGGCGTCGCCGCGGTGCGCCTGGGCGCGGAGTTCGGCCTGCCAGTGGTGCTGACCGCGCGCGGCTCGGACGTGACCCAGTTTCCCGACCATCCCGTGCCGCGGCGTCTGATCCAGGACGCGGTGGCGCGCGCCGCCGCCGTCATCACCGTCAGCGCCGGGCTGCGGGCGGCGTTGCTGGGGCTGGGCGCGGCGGCGGACAAGCTTACGGTGTTACGTAACGGCGTAGATACGCAAACCTTCCACCCGGTTGACCGGCAAGCCGCCCGCGCCGCCTTGGGGCTGACCGGGCCGACGCTGATTTCGGTGGGCGCGCTGATCCCGCGCAAGCGGCATCACCTGACCATCGAGGCCCTGTCCCTACTACCCGGCTTCTGTCTGCTCATCATCGGCGAAGGTCCGGAGCGGGCGCGGCTGGCGGCGCTGATTGAGCGGCTCGGGCTGGCCGGGCGGGTGCGGCTGCTGGGGCCGCGGCCGCATGAAGGTCTGCCACATGACTATTCTGCCGCAGACCTGTCTGTTCTCGCCTCGAGCCGCGAGGGCTGGGCCAACGTGCTGCTGGAATCGATGGCCTGCGGCACCCCGGTGGTGGCGAGTGACATCCCCGGCAACGACGAGGTGGTGCAGGCACGCGCCGCCGGCCTGATCGCGCCGGCCAACACGCCAGAGGGCATCGCCACCGCAGTGCGCGACCTGTGGGCGGCGATGCCTTCGCGCTTGGCGACGCGGGCCTATGCGGAGCGGTTCGGGTGGGAGGAGACCAGCCGGGGACAGATCGGGATTTTCCGGCTTGTGATTGGAGGAGAAGCAAGATGAAGGTAAGGCCAGGGCTCTGCCCTGGACCCGCAAGGGGGCAGTGGCCCCCTTGACCCCATGACTTAAGGTAAGGAATCCGGGGGCAGCGCCCTATATTGTCAGCATGGCGCTCGACGCCGAGGGACAATCATGAGCGACTTGTATGATCGCGACTTCTACGCCTGGGCCAACGAGCAGAGCACTTTGCTCCGCGCCGGCAAGCTGTCGGCCGCTGACATCGAGCATATCGCCGAGGAAATCGAGAGCATGGGCCGCAGCGAGCGGAACCAGTTGACCAACCGCCTCGCCGTGCTGCTCACCCATCTGCTGAAGTGGCGGTTCCAGCCGGCGCTGCGCGGGAACAGTTGGCGGCTGACCATTCGTGAGCAGCGCCGCCGGGCCTTCCGGCTGCTGGATCAGAACCCGAGTCTGCGCGCTGGCCTCGATACCATCCTGGCGGACGCCTATGGCGACGCGCTGCTGGCCGCGCAGCGCGAAACTGGCCTGCCGGAAGATGCCTTCCCGGCCGAGTGCCCGTGGACGTTCGAGCAGGCGATGCAGGAGGAGTTGTGAGGCTTGCCGGCGATGCGCAGGTGTCGGGCGGCGTGCTGCCGGGAATTATTGAATTCACGCGGCCAGTTCCCGGTCTTCGGCTGCGCGCACAAGCTTGCGTTCCGTCCCTTTCCCTGCCCGATAGGCTGTAACGACGCGGCCCGCTTCGACGACCAGACGTTTGCCGCTGAGGCGCCGGACGCGATCCTGCAGCCGCTTGAGTTCGCGCTCGACGGCTTGGCAGCCCTTCTTGAGCACGAGGAACCCGTCTTCGACCGGTGTGCCGAACAGTATGATCAGGTCGGTGTCGTCCGCTTGAAAGCCGCGTTGCGCCATGCGCGCGAGCGCGTGCTTACTCACCACAGGCACCGTCATGACGCACTCCCGTCATCGAGATCCTCGAGATCGAGTTCTGCCATTTCTGCCATCCTTGCTGCCATGGCAGCGTCGCGTTCGTCCGCTATTTTGCGCAGCCAGACGACCCACCCCTCGGCGGCTTCTTCTTCCAGCAACTCGGCTGGCATGTTGTGTAGTTGTGCCCATCCATCCAGGATCACTGCCGCGAGCCGCTCGTCGCCGCCGGCACGCTTCAGGGCATCTGCACGACAGACCCGGTAATCGACCTCGCTGCGGGAGAAACCGGTGATCGCTGCGATGTCAGGATCGGTAGCCTCCTCCCGAAGGCTGGACACGAACGGGTTGTTCTGGTCCGCGTCGTAATCGTCCTTCTGCATGCCGATGCGCCGGAACAGATCATCACCGAGCCGCTCGGCCAGGAGATCCCGTTGGGAAACCGAATCTTGCTCGGCGGCGATGGTTTGGTCAGCCTTGAAACCCGGGGCGATTGTTTTTGGCAGATGATGGAAACCCGCGGCGGCAGTATCGGCCCTGTCAAGTGCTTCTTCAACCGCTCTAGAGCGTTTCCATCCAGACCGGAATCGCAGCTATGCGAAAATGGCGGTTCCGACACCCCCGTGATGTACGATTCGTAGGTCTCCGGTTGGCCATGACCGGAGGTTGGCATGCTTTGGAAGCGAGGGCGGGCTTACGCCC
>CAIXDS010000381.1 GCA_903918195.1 uncultured Acetobacteraceae bacterium
ATCGAAGCCCGATGCGACGGCGGATTTGAAGTCGCTGCCTTTGCCCGAGGTCGAGAAACGACTGGCGTCCTCGCCGGACGGTCTCAGCCAGGCCGAGGCGGAAAAGCGACTTGCTGAATACGGTCCGAACGAGATCGAGGAGAAGAAAACCAATCCGTTCCTGAAATTCCTTACCTACTTCTGGGGGCCAATCCCCTGGATGATCGAAGTGGCGGTAGTCTTGTCGGGGGTGGTGCGCCACTGGCCCGATTTCTTCATCATCCTCGTCCTGCTCGTCGCCAACGCGACGATCGGTTTCTGGGAAGAGCGCCAGGCCGGAGACGCCATCGCCGCCCTGAAGGCCAAGCTGGCGATCAAGGCCCGGGCAAAAAGGGATGGCAAATGGATCAATCCGGCGGCGCGTGATCTGGTGCCAGGTGACGTCATCCGCATGCGCCTGGGCGATATCGTGCCGGCCGACGCGCGCCTCCTGGAAGGCGATCCGGTGGAGGTGGATCAGTCGGCGCTGACCGGAGAGTCGCTGCCCGCCACGCGCAAATCCGGCGATCCGGTGTTTTCGGGTTCCATCATTCGCCAGGGAGAAATCAGCGCGCTCGTCTATGCTACCGGCGCGAACACCTATTTCGGCAAGACGGCGCAACTGGTGCAGGAGGCCCACACCGTCAGCCACTTCCAGCGCGCGGTGCTGAAGATCGGCGATTACCTGATCATCCTCGCGGTGGCACTGGTTGCGATGATCATCGCCGTCGCCATTTTCCGCGGCGATCCGTTCCTCTCCACTTTGCAGTTCGCCCTGGTGCTGACCGTGGCCGCAATTCCCGTCGCCATGCCGACCGTGCTGTCGGTGACGATGGCGGTCGGCGCCCGCCTGCTTGCCAGGAAGCAGGCGATTGTGAGCCATCTGGTGGCGATCGAGGAGTTGGCAGGCGTCGACATCCTGTGCGCGGACAAGACCGGCACGCTGACCCAGAACAAGCTGACGCTGGGCGATCCGTTCAGCGTCAACGACATCTCCGCCGAGCAGGTCATCCTTGATGCCGCCCTGGCGTCGCGCGCCGACGACAACGACACCATTGACCTGGCCGTTCTGGGCGGCCTGCAGAACGATCAGGCGTTGCAGCCCTACCAGGTGCTGCATTTCCGGCCGTTCGACCCGGTGCACAAGCGCACCGAGGCATCCGTCAAATCCGCCGACGGGCAGCATTTCAAGGTGACCAAGGGCGCGCCACAGGTGGTTCTGGCCCTGTCGGCCAATGCCGCGCAGGTGAAGCCCGCCGTCGACAAGGCCGTTGACGGATTTGCCGCGCGCGGCTTTCGCTCTCTGGGCGTGGCGCGGGCGGATGGTAACGGCGCATGGCAATTCGTCGGCGTGCTGCCGTTGTTCGATCCGCCTCGGCCGGATGCCAAGACCACCATCGCGACCGCGCGACAGATGGGGGTTGCGGTCAAGATGGTGACCGGCGATGCCTTGGCGATCGCCGTGGAAACCGCCAAGAAGCTCGGAATGGGCGCGCAAATACTCGATGCCGCCAGCCTTGGCGACATGAGCGGTCAGGTGTCGCCGGCGGCGGCGGAGTCGATCGACAGGGCGGACGGCTTTGCCCAGGTGTTCCCCGAACACAAGTTCCACATTGTGGATATCCTGCAGAAGCGCGGCCACATCGTCGGCATGACCGGCGACGGCGTGAATGACGCCCCCGCGCTGAAACAGGCCGATTGCGGCATCGCCGTTTCCGACGCCACCGACGCGGCGCGTGCCGCGGCCTCCATCGTGCTGACGACCCCCGGTCTGTCCGTGATCATAGATGCGATCAAGGAGAGCCGGAAGATTTTTCAGCGGATGAACAGCTACGCGATCTACCGCATCGCAGAGACGCTACGTGTGCTGCTGTTCATGACGCTCGCGATCCTCGTGTTTAATTTCTATCCCGTGACGGCGGTGATGATCGTCATGCTGGCGTTGCTCAACGACGGCGCCATCCTGTCCATCGCGTATGACAATGTTCTGTACCGCGACCAGCCAGAGGCATGGAACATGCGCCTGGTGCTGGGGGTCTCCACGGTCCTGGGCGTGTTTGGTGTTATCTCCGCATTCGGGCTTTTCTTTCTTGGCGAGCGCTTATTTGGTTTTGATCATGATCACATCCAGACCCTGATGTACCTGAAGCTGTCCGTGGCCGGACATTTGACGATTTTTCTGACCCGCACGCGCGGCCCGTTCTGGTCGATCCGCCCGGCGCGGATTCTCTGGGCAGCGGTGCTCGGCACGCAGATACTGGCGACGCTGATAGCGGTTTACGGGCTGTTCATGACGCCGCTCGGCTGGGGGTGGGCGGCCTTCGTGTGGGCCTATGCGCTGGCCTGGTTCCTCATCAATGACAGCGCGAAACTGCAGGCCTATCGGCTGCTCGATCAGGTCGGGAGCGGCTCGGAACGGACGACGAAGGCCACTGCTTCCGTGTCCCTGCAACCGAACCGGAGTGCCGCCGTCGCACCGGTTGGTGGCCCGGCGCCGACACACGCCCGGCTCCGTTTCCGCGGTCCGCAGACAGAGCCGTTCATGCTGGCCGCCGGCCTCGGCGTGCTGGCACTGCTCATTGGCGGCACCCTCTGGACGCTTGAGCCTGGGGACAGGAGCCAGGCGAGGCTGGCCGTCATGCGGTCGGACCTGCCGATTTTTTCGCCGACGGCCGCACCTCCCACCGCCGGGACGACCATCCCGGGCGCGCCTCGCAATGCCGAGGACGTCAGTCACCCGGTCGGGGCGCCGGAGGCGCTGCCGGCACCCTCCGCCGACCATCTCGCGGTGCGCTCTCCTACCCCGCCTCCGTCAGCGGTTGCCGTGGAACCGGCGAGTTCCAGCCCGACCGCGCCGCTGCGGGAAAGCGCCGGCGCCAAAGGCAAGGTCACCGTTCAGCTCGCCACCGACAACTCCCAAGCGAGTGCGGCATATGACTGGCACCGCCTGCAGAACCGCCTGCCAGACCTGCTCGGCAGTCACGACCCGATCCTCAGCAGAACGGAGCAAGGACGTCGCACATTCTGGCTGGTGCGGACGAGCGGCTTTGCGGATGCCGAGCAGGCGGCTGAATTTTGCCGGCGCGTGCATGCCCGTCGGTTCCAGTGCGAGGTGATCGCGCCTGAATAGGCGCACTGCACAGCCGGCGTGCCGCACCATTTTTCGTGCCACGGCCGCAGCGCATCAGGTGCAGGCGTCACGTCGTCTGGGCGGCAACCGAGCGGAAACGCCACAGCGCAAGGCCCAGGAACACTCCGCCGACAAGTCCCACC
>CAIXDS010000382.1 GCA_903918195.1 uncultured Acetobacteraceae bacterium
ACTGCCCCTTGGCGGGTCCAGGGCAGAGCCCTGGCCTTGACTTTCTTAAAGCCGCGCAGCTTTGCCGCCATTCGCGGCGCGCAAGTGTTGCAGCCGTTCGATCGTCGCAGCGATGCCGTCGGTGCGCTCGAAAAGATCGCGCGAGTCCGGCCGCGCGAACCCGCTGTCGATGGCGGCCTCGATGGCGGCCAGCAGGGGCGCCGCCGAGCCGGCCACGTCGCAGATCAGGATCGGCTTGTCGTGCAGCTTGAGCTGGCGCCAGGTGATGATTTCGATGGTTTCGTCCAGCGTGCCGAGGCCGCCGGGCAGCGAGACGAAGGCGTCGGACAGCTCGAACATGTGGCGTTTGCGGCTGTGCATGCTGTCGGTGATGACCAGCTCCGTCACGCCGTCATGGGCGACTTCCCAGCGGGTGAGGAATTCAGGGATGACGCCGATCACCTGGCCGCCTTCGGCCAGGGCGCCGTCGGCGAGCGCGCCCATCAGGCCGATGCGGCCGCCGCCATACACAAGGCGCATGCCGGCGCGGGCCATGCGGCGGCCGAGTTCGGTGGCGGCGGTGCGGAAGATGGGGTCGTGGCCGGCGTGGGCGCCGCAGAACACGGCGACGGTGTGGACGTCTGACATGGGCCTCCTGGTGGTCTTGGACGCGCGGGCTCCGGTTTGGGTTGCGGCGGGGCGGGCTGCAAGCGAATTTGCCGGGGCACTGGGTCGGACGGGGACGGAATGCGCAGGTTGGGACGGATCGCCGGGGCGTTTTCGCTGCTGGCGATGATGGGGGCAGGGGCGGCCGAGGCGCCGCAGGGGGCGGTGGCCGAGCGGCGGGCAGGTGAGCATCGCGCCGGCGAGATCATGCGCGATCTGCGGCTGGATGTGCTGGCCGGTCGCGATGTCGTGCCCCTGGCGGAAAAGGCGCAGCTTGTGGCGGACTGGGCCGGGCGCCTGCCGGCGCTGTTCCCGCCTGGCGGCGACCAGGGCGAGACCAATGCGCTGCCGGCGGTGTGGTCCGATCGCGCCGGGTTCGCGGCGAAGGCGCGCGCCCTGGACGAACAGGCGCGGCTTCTGGTGGCGGCGGCGCGGGCCGGCGACCGCGCCGCCTTCGCCGCCGCCTACCTTTCAACCGCCGGTGCGTGCGCCGGGTGCCACCTTTTTTTCCGTCAACATTGAATCAGAGCTGGGTGGCGAGCGCCCACACCGCGATGGCGGAAACGGCCAGCACCAGGGCGGCGCGCAGCGGGCTCACCAGACGGGGCTGGCGGGTGGCCGCGGGCAGGCGCTTCACCCCGGTGATCATCGGCCGCACGAGGTTGTGCTGCTTGAACCGGGCATAGGCGCCGATGGCGGCGATGTGCAGCACGATCACCCCCGCCAGCAGATAGAAATTGATCGCGTGCACGTCGCCGGCGAGGCTGGCGGTCTGCTTGCTGACGAATTGCACCAGTGGCCCGGCGGCGGCGTAGGCGGCGCCGTATTCCTCGGTGTTGAACAGGCCGGACAGCACCTGCACGCCGAGCAGCAGGAGCATCACCACCACCATCCAGCCGCCGGCCGGGTTGTGGCCGACCTGGGTGTCGGGGCCGCGCTGGCGGAAGCTGCGCAGGGATTGCAGCGCCTTCACCGGGCTGCCGACGAACTGACGGAACCGGGCGGTGTCGCTGCCGACGAAGCCCCAGATCAGGCGGAACAGCAGCAGCGTCAGCACAGTGTAGCCGGACAGCAGGTGCACCTGCATCCAGTTGGCTTCGACGCTCGCGAAGCTGGTCAGCACCAGCAGCACGATGGCCCAATGGAACAGCCGGGTTGGCGCGTCCCATACGCGCATCGGCAGCATCATCGTGCGGTTGAAATCGCGCAGCGCCATGCGGGCCTCCTTCGTTGCGTGTCCGTGGCGGCATCTTGACGCGAAATCGGCCGGCGCGCGATGCCCCCGTTATGATGTCCTCCGTTATGATGTCCGGCGGCATGTTGACCTTTGGGTTCTGGGAACGGGAAGTCCTGCTGGCGTGGCAGGCGGAGCGGGCGCCGATCGTGGCGGCCGGGGTGGCGCTCGCGCTGTGGCTGGCGGGGCGGCTGCTGCGGTCGGCCCGGCTGCAGGCGGCCGCTGCCGGGCTGGCGCTGTGCGTGGGGTGGGGGCTGGCGCTGGGGGGGCTGACGGTCACGCCGCACCTGCCGGCCGAGCGCCTGCCGGCCGAGCGCCTGCCGGCCGAGCGCCTGCCGGCCGAGCGCCTGACAGTGCTGGCGGTCGTGGCGCTGGCGGCCGGCCTCGCGGTGGATTTTTCCGGCCGGGCGGCGGGGCTGGCCGGGTTCCTGCTGGCGGTGGCCGCCGGCTGGTGGCTGGCCGGGGCGCCGCGCAGCGATGCCGAGGCCGGGCTGGTGTTGCCGCATATGGGCTGCCTCGCCCTCGGCGTGCTGCTGGCGTTGCGCCTTCTGCGGGCGCCGCGCAGCCCATGGTCAACCTCTGCCGCTGCGCTGACGTTATGGGGCGCGCTGGCGGCGACCGGGGCGCCGGCGGTGTGGGCGGCGTGCGCGCTCGTGCTGCTGGCTGCCAGCCTGGGCCAGGTGGCGGCCCCGCGCGGTACTGCGAGCGTTCGCCTGCCGATGGCGGCGGGGCTGGCCGGTCTGGCGGGGCTGGCCGTGTTGGTTCTGGGCCGGCTCGGGCGGGGTGGCGTGTCGCGCTTCGATCTCGCCGCGCTGGCGCCGCTGCTGACGATCTGGGCGCTGCCGCGGCTGGCTTCCCGGCTGCCGATGGCAGGCGGGGTGGCGGCTGCAATCGTGTCGGCGGCGCTTGCCGTGGGCGTGGTCTGGGGGGCGGTCCGGCTCGGGCTGGTGCGCTGAGTATCCGCGCTATTCCGCCGCGGCCCGGGCGTTCCCGACGGGCTCGACCCCTCCCTCCTCGGACAGCAGGTCGAGATAGGGCGCCAGCCGCATCAGAAACAGGGTGAGCTCGGTCAGCAGCTCGCCGGCGGTGGTGGGCAAGGAGAGGCTGACCTCCGTCTCGGCGACGATGCAGTGGTCGGGCCGTAACCCCAGCTTCCAGCCCGGCGGCAGCAGGTCCGGCAGTGCCCGCACGGCGGCGAAAACGGCCTGCCGCGGCAGCGTGCCGGGCGCCTCCGGCCGGCCGGTGCTGGGCACCCGCCCGAGCCCGGCCCGCAGCGCCAGCGTGCCCCCCTCCGCCCCCATGGAGGTCAGGCGCGCCTGCACCACATGGCCGCGCCAGGCGACGCGGAACGACGGAAACCGCTCCGGCGCGCTGGGCGTGAGGCGCCCGTCTTTGTCCACGGTGAAGGGTCCGAGTTTGAACGGCGCGTCGAGGGGCATCGCGGCCTCCGGGTCAGGAGGCAACCTTGCCGCGGAACGATGAAACATCCATAAACGCGGCCTTCCTGCGGGGTTCCCTGAGCACCATGTCCGTCGCCGATTCGTTGCGCCTCGTCCTGGCGCCGCCTCATCCCGCCGGCTATCGGTTCATCGCGATCGGGCTCGCGGTGTTCTTTGTCGGCCTGCCGCTGGGCGGCTGGCTGGCCTGGCCGGGGCTGCTGTTCACGCTGTTTTGTCTCTACTTCTTCCGCGACCCCGAACGTGTGCCGCCGGCAATCCCCGGGGTCGCGCTGGCGCCGGCCGACGGCCGCGTGGTTTCGATCACCCAGGTGGCGCCGCCGAAGGAACTCGGTCTGGGCAATGCGCTGCGCTGGCGGGTGTCGATTTTTCTGTCGGTGCTCAATGTGCACGTCAACCGCATGCCGGTGGACGGCACGGTGACACGGGTGAAGTATCACCATGGCAAGTTCCTCAGCGCCGAGCTGGACAAGGCCAGCGAGGACAACGAGCGCAATGCGCTGGCGGTGCGGCTGGCGGACGGGCGCGACGTGGCCGTGGTGCAGATCGCCGGGCTGATCGCCCGCCGCATCCTGTGCGACGTGCGCGAGGGCAGCGTGCTGCGGGCCGGCGACCGCTTCGGCATTATCCGTTTCGGCAGCCGGACGGACCTGTACCTGCCTGAAGGCGTGCGCCCGCTGGTGGCGGTGGGCCAGACCATGATTGGCGGCGAAACGGTCATCGCCGATCTGGCGACATGACGATCTCCCCCCTTCCCAGGCCCCGCCCGGTGGCGGCCCAGATAGGCTTGCTGCGCGGGCGTTTCCGGCGCCGCAACCGGCCGCGCTTCAAGGGGCCATCGTTCAACCGGATGGTGCCCAACCTGCTGACCATGCTCGGCCTGTGCGCCGGGCTCACCGCCATCCGCTTCGCCATTGAAGGGCGCTTCGGCGCCGCGGCGGTGGCGATCGTGGTGGCCGCCTGCATCGACGGGCTGGACGGGCGCATCGCCCGGCTGCTGAAGGCCACCTCCCGGTTCGGCGCCGAGTTCGACAGCCTGGCCGACTTTCTGTGCTTCGGCGTGGCGCCGGCGTTCGTGCTGTATCTGTGGACGCTGCAATCGGCGCATGGCTATGGCTTCATGCCCTGCCTGATGTTCGCGGTGTGCATGGCGCTGCGGCTGGCGCGCTTCAATGCCTCGCTGGATGCGCCGCACCCGGCGGCCTACACCTATAACTTCTTCACCGGCGTGCCCGCGCCGGCCGGGGCGGGGCTGGCACTTTTCCCGCTGTTCCTGGGGCTGGAAGCGAAGTGGCTCGGCATGGAGTGGCTGCTGCGGGTGGCGCAGTTTCCGCCCTTCGTCGCCACCGTGCTGATCGGCACCGCGCTGCTGCTGGTTTCTACCCTGCCGGTGTGGAGCTTCAAGAACTTCAAGGTGCCGGCCGAATACGTGCTGTGGCTGCTGCTCGGCACCGGCCTGTTCGCGGCGCTTCTGGTTGCCGACCCCTGGGCGGCGCTGGCGGCGGGCAGTCTCCTCTATCTGGGCATGCTGCCGTTCAGCGTCCGCAGCTTCCGCCGCCTCAAGCACGAGGCCGAGGCGACGGAAGCCGAACTGCCGCTTGACCTGGACCAGCGGCCCGAATTGCCTACCCGCCCGCCGCAGTGAGTGCGGCGCGGGCCGCGCGCCGGCCGGTCAGCGCCGGCGGGTGGTGCAGAGCACCCCGTCGGCCGTCAGCGCCGCGATCTCCTCGGCGGAGTAGCCATGCTCGGCCAGCACCTCGTCGCCGTGCTCGGCGAAGCGCGGCGGCCGGCGTCGCGTGCCGCCCGGCGTGCGCGACAATTTGATCGGCGTGGCGACACCCCGGTAACCGTCCAGTTCCGTCACCATCTGCCGCGCCTGCGTGTGCGGGGCGGCCAGCGCCTCGTCCACCGGCAGTACCGGACCGGCCGGCACGCCGGCGCGCAGCAGGCGGTCGGCGATCGCGGGGCCATCCTGCTCGGTGAAAGCGGCCTGGAATTCGGCGATCATCACGGCCCGGTTGGCCAGCCGGTCGGCGTTGTGCCGGAAGCGCGGGTCGGTCGCCATCTCCGCCCGGCCGAGCAGCTCACATAGCTTGCGGAACTGCCCGTCATTGCCCACGGCGATGAAAATCTCGCCGGTGCGGGTGCGGTATTTTTCGTACGGCGCCAGGTTCGGGTGCGGGTTGCCCAGCGGCCTCGGCTGGCGGCCGTTGAGGAAGAAATTGGCGGCCTGCGGATGCAGCAGCGCCATGCCGCAATCGTGCAGCGTCATATCCAGATACTGGCCGTGGCCCGACCGGGTGCGCTCGTGCAGCGCCATCAGGATGCCGATCGCCGCATACAGGCCGGTCGCGAGATCAACCACCGGCGTGCCTAAGCGTATCGGCCCGGTCGTCGCGTCGCCGTTGACGCTCATCAGCCCGGTCATGGCCTGCAGGATGGCGTCGTAGCCGGGCAGGCCGCCCAACGGCCCTTCGCCCCCGAAGCCCGAGACGCGGCAATGGATCAGGCGCGGAAAACGCGGGGCCAGGTCGTTCGCATAGCCGAGGCCCCATTTTTCCATTCCGCCCGGCTTGAAGTTCTCGATCAGCACGTCGGCGCCGTCCAGCAGGCGCAGCAGCACGGCGCGGCCCTCCGGCCTGCTGAGGTCGAGCGCGATCGCGCGTTTGTTGCGGTTGACGCCGATGAAGTAGCTGGCGGCGCCGTCCTGGAAGGGCGGACCCCAGTCCCGCACTTCGTCGCCCTGCGGCGGCTCGATCTTGATCACGTCGGCGCCGTGGTCCGACAGGATCATGGTGCAGTACGGCCCGCCCAGCACGCGGGTAAGGTCAATCACCTTCAGCCCGGCCAAAGCGCCCGGGGAAACCAAACTCATAGTGGTACCTTCGCCAGAAACGGGGTCCAGGGGTCCACCGACCCCTGGCGGGTCCAGGGCAGAGCCCTGGCCTTGCCTTACTTACTCCAACGCCCCAACCAAAGCCTCAGCCGTACGCCCATTGGCGATCCAAGCCGAACGCGCGTTCCAATGAATGCCATTGACGCGCGCGAAGGCATGATCGGCGCCCGGATAGACATAGGTATGGACCAGGGGATGGCCCGTGGCGGCCTCCACCAGCTTCGCGCGGCCCTCGGGCGGGAAATACTCGTCCTGGTCGGCGATGTGCACCACCAGCGGCGCGCGTACGCGGCCGAGCCCGCCGATAAAGTTGTCCAGCGCCACGCCGTAATAGGAGACGTTGATGTCGGCGTCCGACTCGATTGCCATGCGAAACGCGAGCAGCCCGCCCAGGCAGTAGCCGATGGTTCCGGCGCGGCCATTCGCCCCCGGCAGGAGTCGGGCGGCCGCGAGCGCGGCCTTGAGATCGGCGATGCCCTTCTCGTGGTCGAACCCCTGCATGAGGGCAAACGCCTTGTTCCACTCCTCCTGGCTTTTGTCGGTCAGGTTGACATGGCGCTCCTGCCGCCAGAACAGGTCGGGGGCCAGCACGAAGAAGCCGAGATCGGCGATCTGTGCCGCGGTTTCCTTCATCGAGGCGTTGATGCCGAAAATCTCCTGGATCAGCACCACCGCGCCGGCGGGTTTCTTCGGGGGTTCAAGCAGATAGGCGTCGAAACTGCCGGCACCGTCGGTGGCCTCGATGCTGATGGTCGCCATGGACTTGCTTCCCCTAGCGGTTGTCCCGTGGCGGGCAGAATAGGGGATCGGGGCGCCGGTTGCGACCCCCGGCAGTGCCATGAAGGGCGGCGACGCCTGATCGCGCCCCGCAATGCGCCGGGTAACCTTCCAGCAAGGGATGCGGCCGTAGCGTGGCAGAGAACTGCCCGATCACGACGCGCCCCGGCATCAGACCATATCCGCGACCGTCGGAACGTGGCAATCCAGTCCCCGCTCATGCGAATCCGCCCACTGCGGAGGAGGGGTCAATGCCCGCCGATCCAGAATCCACCCACACGCCAAACGGTATGCCACCCTCCGAACCAGCGGCTGCCGCTCCGCCCGGCATTGACCTGGCGCCCGCCATCGCGCCGGTGGTGGTGCCGCCCCACGATGACACTGGCCCCGATGATGGGGCTGACGAGCCGGCGGCCCAGCTGCACCACCTCGCCGAAATGCGCCACGATCCGGCGGCGATCCGGCGCATCTTCGAAACCGGCGAATACCCCTACCGCTCGCGCCTGCGCACCGCCCCCTACGAAGCCCACATGCTGGACCTGCAGCGCGAACTGCTGAAGGCGCAGCGCTGGGTGGAGAGCACCGGCCAGCGCGTGGTGATCCTGTTTGAGGGGCGCGACGCCGCCGGCAAGGGCGGCACCATCAAGCGCTTCATGGAGCACATGAACCCGCGCACCGCGCGCGTGGTGGCGCTGCAGAAGCCGACCGAGCGCGAGCGCACGCAGTGGTTTTTCCAGCGCTACATCACCCAGTTGCCCGCCGCCGGCGAACTCGTGCTGTTCGCCCGCTCCTGGTACAACCGCGCCGGGGTAGAGCGGGTGATGGGGTTCTGCACCCCCGCCGAATACCTGGAGTTCATGCGCCAGTGCCCCGAACTGGAACGCATGATGGCGCGCTCCGGGATCATGCTGTTCAAATACTGGTTCTCGGTCAGCCGCGACGAGCAGCGGCGGCGCTTCGAATCGCGTGAGACCGACCCGCTGAAGCAGTGGAAGCTGTCGCCGATCGACCGCGCCTCGCTCGGCAAATGGGACGAATACACCGAGGCGAAGGAGGCGATGTTCTTCTACACCGACACCGCGGATGCGCCGTGGACGATCGTCAAGGCCGACGACAAGAAGCGGGCGCGGCTGAACTGCATGCAGCATTTTCTCGCCGCCCTGCCATACGACAACAAGGACCGCAGCCTGCTGATCGGGCCGGACCCGCTGATCGTCGGCTGCGGCGCCCATGTGATCGGCACCGACCTGCACATCATCGACAAGGCGGTGCACCCGGGCCTGAAGCACGGGCGGCACGCCTGAAAGTGCTGAAGGAAGGCCAGGGGCTCTGCCCCTGGACCCCGCTAAGGGCGGAGCCCTTAGAACCCATTCGTTTAGAGGGTCTTGGGAAAGAGGGGGGTGAGGAGATGCATCGGCTCCTCCTCACCCC
>CAIXDS010000383.1 GCA_903918195.1 uncultured Acetobacteraceae bacterium
ACCCACCTGGAGGTCGCCATCCATAGCTACCTCGCCGAGCACAACGGGCACCCCAAGCCCTTCGTCTGGACCGCCAGAGCCGCCGACATCCTCGCCAAGGTCCGCCGTGGAAAGCAAGCGTTGGAGTCGGAACACTAGTGCGCTCGAACCGCGGCTCATCAACCTTCCGCCGCGGAAGACCGACCTGGCAGAGCACGCTGTGCAGGAAGTCCGCGCGCTCGGGTGGCGTGGCGGCGATCTCGTCGGCGGCGGTTAGCAGTCGGTCGGTCACCGGCGTCATCTGCGTGCGTGTCGGGCCGGCCACCCTCACGTTCCCACTCGGCGCCGGCGACGCGACCTGTCCTCTAGGTCCTGGGCATCCACCGGCAGTCCGGCCGCGAGGAGCGCCCGCATGATGATCTGCTTTTGGGTGATGCCCTCGGCCTCCGCCCGCTCGACCAATGCCAGCGCCAGGTCCTCGGACACCTTCACGTTCACCAGCACCGTGCGTCGGGCAGGCCGGACAACGGCCGGGGGCACCGAACGGCCGGCCTCCGCGGCAACACGCCGCAGGGTCTCAACATCGGCTCGGGGAGTAAGCAGTGGCGCCTGTGTGGCAGCCTCGGGGTTTTTCGCAATGCTTTTCAGTTGCTTGATGGCCATATCGCTTTACGCCTTTACGTATATCCTGCTTTTCGACTTGCCGACTATCCACTGGCAACCACCCCGCCTCGCGCATCTCCGTCACCAGCGCAGCGATCTCCTCCGCGGCCACCCCCCTCCTTCGGCAGCGCGCCAGAGAATCCGATCTCCCCGTACGCGACCGCTTCGCTCAGGACAGCCTGCAGGCGGGGTAGGTCGAGCTTGTCGATCTCGGCCAGCACGTGGCGCGACAGCGTGGTGGTGCGGCGGATTCGGTTGGCAATCACACGGGCCGGGATCGCCCGGCGGGTGCTGCGGGCCAACCCTTCGACGTAGGCGACGGTCCGCTGTGCCTCGACAAGATCGCCCTCGCCGGGCGTCACGGGCACCAACACCAAGCCGGCTCCGGTAGCAGCCACCATCGCGGCCTGGTTCCCGAAGCCAGCGGTGTCGACGATCAGGATGGTGTGCCGCTCTGTCAGGGAGGGCAGCAGTTCCGCGAGTCGCTCGGCGTCAGCCTCGGCGTACGAGGGAATCGTCCGGCCGGTGTATGTGCTCGTCGTCCATCGGTGTGCCGAGCCGTTCGGGTCTGCGTCCAGCAGTGCCACGTCGGCGCCGCCATCGGCCAGCGATGCGGCCAGAACGGTGGCGAGCATCGTCTTGCCGCAGCCTCCCTTGCGAGAGGTGATCGTCAGAACGCCCATCGGTCGCTCCTAAAGCTGGAAAGCAACCTATACGGCTTTACGTATTTGTGGGAAGCCTTATAGGCGGAAAGCCTACACTTTTTGGTCCGTCGCGCTTAGTGTCCGTCCGGAAAGTTCATGTGGAAAAAGAGGGGGTTACGAGCGGCCGCTGGTGACCTTCTCATCGAGAGTTCAATTGGATGGCCTGCCGTTGTCCTGGAGCGCGGTTTGGCGCGTTGTGGTCCACCGCTAACGT
>CAIXDS010000384.1 GCA_903918195.1 uncultured Acetobacteraceae bacterium
ACCACCCCCAAGGCCATCAAACCTCTCCCAATACGCGACTCGGCGCCCATAGGGATCGAATCCGATTTTCACCGCCCTGGGAATCCCCAACGAGTCACGATCAGCGCGGACTGGTATTACATGCTGCCGAAACGTTCGCGGTGACCCATAGCGATGCGGATTGGCGCAGGCTGCTGACCCCCGATCAATATGCGGTGTTGCGTCAGAGTGCGACCGAGCGTCCCTACAGCAGCCCACTGCTTCACGAGCAACGGCGCGGCAAGTTCGCCTGCGCCGGCTGCGACCTTGACCTGTTCTCCTCAACCACGAAATTCGAGAGCCGCACGGGCTGGCCGAGCTTCTGGGCGGCACTGGACAAGGCCGTCGGCACAGCCCCGGACGCGTCATTCGGCATGGAGCGCACGGCCGTCCGTTGCGCGCGCTGCGGCGGCCACCTGGGCCATCTCTTCGATGACGGTCCCAAGCCAACGGGCCTTCGCTTCTGCATGAACGGCGTCGCCATGACCTTCAAGCCCGCGACGGCCTGACACCGGAAATCCCACAACCATGATCCTGTTCCTGCTGGCGTACCTCGGCGGCGTTCTGACCATCATCAGCCCGTGCATCCTGCCGGTCCTGCCATTCGTGTTCGCACGAACGGGCCAGCCATTCGTGCGCAGCGTGCTGCCGATGCTCGCCGGTATGGCTGCAACCTTCGCCGCGGTGGCAACCCTGGCCGCCGTGGGAGGCGGATGGGCCGTCGAGGCCAACCAGTATGGCCGAATCGCAGCCATCACCCTGTTGGCCCTGTTCGGCGTCACGCTTCTGTTCCCCGTGCTGTCCGACCGGATGACGCGCCCCCTTGTCGCGCTTGGTGCGCGCCTGTCCCGCTCCGCCGGGCGAGGAGGTGCGGATGGCAACCCGGCCATTCTCTCGTCGCTGCTGCTTGGCGTCGCGACGGGCCTGCTCTGGGCCCCCTGCGCCGGTCCGGTACTGGGACTGATCCTGACGGGGGCGGCGCTCCAGGGCGCAAGCGTCCAGACCACGTTGCTGCTGGCGATTTATGCGGCCGGTGCGGCGACGTCGCTCGCGCTCGCCCTGCTGATCGGGGGGCGGGTGTTCACCGCCATGAAGCGCTCGCTACCCGTCGGCGACTGGATCAGGCGGGGCCTGGGTGCCGCGGTACTCGTCGCTGTCGTCGCCATTGCCCTCGGTCTGGACACCGGCCTGCTCACCCGCGTGTCGCTTGCCAGCACCGCGTCACTCGAACAGGGCTTGCTCGATCGGTTCAATGCCGCCCCGGACAACCAGCGGCAGCCCTCCGTGATCATGTCCGGCGGCCCCGCAATGATGATGCGCGCCGGGCCGCCGGTTCAGGCCGAAGCCCTTCCGGTCGAAGGCACGCTGCCATCGCTGTCCGGCGCGGTCGCATGGCTGAACTCGCCGCCGCTGACGGCGGACGGGCTCAAAGGCCACGTCGTTCTCGTCGATTTCTGGACCTATTCCTGCATCAATTGTCTGCGGTCGATCCCCTATGTGCGCGCCTGGGCGAAAAAGTACAAGGATGCCGGGCTTGTGGTGATCGGCGTGCACGCGCCGGAATTCGCCTTCGAAAAGACCATCGCCAATGTCAGGAAAGCCGTCGCCGACCTGCAGATCGGCTACCCGGTGGCTATCGACAACGACTACGCGATCTGGCGAGGCTTCAACAACCAATATTGGCCGGCACACTATCTCATCGACGCCGAAGGTCGCATCCGCCACCACAGCTTCGGCGAGGGTGAGTATGACGCCACCGAACGGGTGATCCGGCAATTGCTGGCGGAGGCCGGCAAAACCGACCTGTCCG
>CAIXDS010000385.1 GCA_903918195.1 uncultured Acetobacteraceae bacterium
AAGCCACAACGAAGACGGAAGCGGCGAGGCAAGCCATGCCTGCGACCGCCAACAACGGCGCTGGCCTCGGCACGTCCTCAATCAGCACAACGATGCCTTGATCGGCAGCGGGGCTGAAACCCGCGGTTGCGCTCGCCATCGTTCTCCCGTCAGGAAAGCAGATCGACCGTGACGCGGTCGGCATAGCGCGCCGGGTCGGTGCCCGGCTTGATCACCGCCACCTGTTGCAGTTCGGCGGCATACAGCGCGATTTCCCGCCGCAAATCAGCGCCGAGCGGCGTATGCGCATGGGTATGGCTGCGCAGCATGGCGGCGAGCTGTTCCGGCTTCGCGCGGGCGTACGGCGCATAGACCTGAGCGGCGGCATCGGGGTTCGCCGCCACCCAGGCCTGCGCGGTCAGCAGCGCCTGCACCAGGGCGGTGGCGGTCTCGCGCTCCTGGCGGATCAGGCTGCCGCGCACGCCGAGCACGCAGCAGACGCGGTGCGCGTAGGCGCCGGTCAGATTGCTGGCCAGTTCCACCAGGCCGTCGCGGTCGCGCGCCAGCCAGCCGAGCGGGTCGCTGAGGCTGAAGGCCTGCACTTCACCTTTCTGCAAGGCAACCGGCAGGATGTCGGCCGGGAAAACGCGCCATTCGACGTCGCTTGTGGGGTCAATGCCGGCCTGCTGCAACAGGATGGCGAAGAAGTTGCGATCGGGCGAGGTAAGGTCGGCAACCCCGATCACCTTGCCGCGCAAGTCGGCAAGGCTGGCTATCCCGCTGCCGGGTTTGGCGAACAGCCGCAGGCAGCCGCCATGGATGCCGGCGGCGATCTTCACGTCGAAGCCGCCTTCCAACGGCTTGAGCCAGCGCAGCGCCATGCCGACGCCGGCATCGGCCTTGCCGGTGGCAATCGCCTCCAACAACTGGTCGGTGGAGCCGCCGAAATTGATCATTTCGACATCGAGGTTATGGGCGGCAAAAATGCCTTTCTCCTTCGCCACCGGCACGCCGACCGTGCAGAGGGCATTGGCATTCCAGGTCAGCTTCAGCGGACGCGGCTGCGCCAGCACCACCGGCGCCGAGGCCGCGGCCCGGCAGATCGCGGTGTCGCCGAGGTCCGCCGGCAGCACAGCCGGGCGGCTGCTCGCCAGGACGCGGCTGCTGGAAGCCACCAGCGGCAGCACAGCGGCGGCAGTTGCGGCGCGCAGGACGGCGCGACGGTCGTGTTTGGAACGGAACATTACCGCGGTATCTCCCGGCAGGTTTGCGTGCGGCATTCAACTCGGGCGGCCGCACCCATCTGCGTGCGAGCCCGGCCTTGCGAATATTCACGGTCGCGCACCGCCTCGCCGGCGAAAGGACGGTGACCCGGACATTGATTCCACGAATGCGATGCGTGTGTCAATCAATAAGCACCATTTCGCGGCATTTGCACGGCCCACGAAGGAAACGCAATGTAACCCAACTCTCCGCCGACCCGGACCTGTTGCATCCGCTCCCAGGCAGTCATCGCGACCACGCACGAAATCCTGACGGATTTCGACCGTGCGACCTTCCGGACGTCGAGACACGGCATTTCTGTGTATAACTTACTTGACAACGCCTAGTTATCGTAGAATTTTTCGGCAACGGATTGCCGTCGCCGCGCACTGCTCCGGTCGTCTGGGCCACCCAACCCTTTGGCGCACCCGGACAACGCACCAGTCCGGTCAGGCCGAAATCCCAGAGGTCGCACATGACACATCTTCCGCCTGGAAGCGCCGGCATCGCCGGGCCGGGCGCCGATTCTGTGCGCTTCAGCAACCGCGTCGCCCGGACGCTCTGACCAAATAAAGAACCGGAACCTTGCATTCAAAAACCAGCCGCGGCCCCACACACGCGCGCCTTGCCGCAGCGAAGCCCGACATGCGGGCAAGGTGCCAGCCTTGAGCCGGCGTGGTGTTGCCGCCAGTGTCGAGACGCCGGCCTCATGGCTGGTCGCCTGTACCGTCGTGGCCATCCTGGCGATCACCAGCGGCACGCCCTGGGTGTTGGTGGTCGCCCTGAAGCCGGTCGCGGCCGAGCTTGGCGTTGCCCGCAGCGTGCCCGCTCTGGCCGGCGCGCTCGCGGTGCTGGGCGCAGGGTTCGGCGGCATCGCCATGGGGTGGCTCGCCGAGCGATACGGCGTGCGCCGCGTCGTCCTGGCGGGCACGGCCATGGTGTGCGCGGGGCACCTGGTGGCGTCGTCCGGCGGGGTGTGGACCCTGTGCATCAGCTACGCCTTCATGCTCGGCCTGCTGGGCAATGCGGCGATCAACCAGCCTTTGCTGGTGCATGTGAGCCGCTGGTTCGACCGCCACCGCGGCAGTGCGCTGGCGCTGGTGGCCTCCGGCCAATATCTCGGCGGCATATTGTGGCCGGCCATCTTCGAACGCGCACTGCAGGGTTGGGGTTGGCGCCACACCATGGCGACGTTCGGGCTGCTGCAATTCGTGCTGGTCGCGCCGCTGGTGCTGCTCCTGCTGCGCCCGCTGCCGGCGGAACTGCGGGCGCGCCAACTGGCGTCCGGGCCGCGGCGCGGTGCCTCCGTGCTCGGCCGGCCGCCGAACCAGGCGCTGGCATTGCTGGCGACGGCGTCATTCCTGTGCTGCATTCCGATGGCGCTGCCCACAACGCATCTGGTGGCCCTGTGCACCGATCTCGGCCTGACCCCGGCACGTGGCGTGGCGATGTTGTCGGTGTTGCAGCTTTGCGCTTTTGCCAGCCGGCAATTCTGGGGATTTCTGTCCGACCGCATCGGCGGACTGCGCTCGGTGCTGGCCGGGTCGGTCTGCCAGATGCTGGCGATCGGCGGATTTCTGCTGACCCAGGACGAAATCGGGCTGTTCACCGCCGCATCGGCGTTCGGGCTCGGCTTTGCCGGTATCATCCCAGCCTATCAGATGACGGTGCGCGAGCTGTTCCCCGCGGCCGAAGCCGGCTGGCGCTTACCCTCCGTCTCGCTCGGGGGCACGCTCGGTATGGCCGGCGGTGCCTGGCTGGGTGGGGTGATATATGACCAGTTCGGGTCCTACGCGCCGGCCTTTGGGCTGGGGGTGGTGTTCAATCTGCTCAACATCGCACTGCTCAGCACGCTGGTAGTAAGCAGGAAGCAAGGCCAGGGCTCTGTCCTGGACCCGGCAGGGGTCGGTGGACCCCTGCACCCCATTCCGTAAAGGTCAGGTCTTGGTGGCTATTGCGACGATGCGTGCACCGCCCAGGTGGATGCCCTCTTCCGTGCGCAGCCGGTCGAGTTCCTCCACGATCGCCTGCCTTGCCTGCGCGCGGATTGCGACCGGAAGATGCCCCAGGGAATTGCCGAACGAACTCGCTTCCCAGAAGCGGATGGTCGCATCGCCATCCGGCAGGTGATGCGCATTCGGCACCACGTCGATCGAGCGCACCGCGAAACCGGCCTGCGCCAGCAACGCCTGCAGCTCCGCGGCGGAAATATGGTGCGCCAGCCCGTCCTGTGACTCCGGATAGGCGTTGAACGGCGCGCGCGCGAGCACCTCGCCCCTGATCGTTTGCAGCACGCCCCGGTGCTCGCGCGATCCGGTGGAAATGCCTAGACGTCCACCCGGCGCCAGCACACGGGCGAACTGGCGCAACGGCTCCAGCTTCTCCGGCAGCCAGTGAAACACCGCGTTAAGCAGAACGACATCGAAACTTTCCGCCGCGAAGGCGCTCAGATCGTAAGCGCTGCCGACCTCAAAGCGGATCGTGGTCGGGCGCTTCTGCCGGGCAATCGCGATGCGCAGCGGCAGTGGATCGATTCCCGTGACCGTGCCGTCCGGCGCCACCAGCTCGGCGATATGACCCGCCAGCAACCCGGTGCCGCTGCCGACATCAAGCACGCGGTCGGTGGGACCGATCCCGAGTGCGGCCACCAGTTTCTGGCCGACCCTGAACTGCCGGTCGGCGCTGACTTTTTCGTAGTGCTCGGCGAGGTCGGCGGTGTCGAGAGCCAGGCTGAGACGTGACATGAATGCATACTCCGATGATTGGCCGGACGCCCTCAGGCGGTGCGGCTGACAGTGGTGCTGTAAATGCGCTCGAGCAGTGTGATCGCGCCGCGATAGCCGACATTGGAGCGGGTCAGGACCACCTCGTAGGAGGCCGGGAAAGCGATTTCCATGAGGACACCCTTCAGCTCCTTCGCCAGATCGCGCTCCCAGGTCGAGCCGAGGATCAGCGGCGGCTTGTGGCCGAAGGCCGCCGAGCGGATTTGCTGGTGGATCAGGTAGCTGTCCTCCAGGAACTCCACCGTGCCCTCGGTGTCGTGATCAAGTGCGCGGAATTCCGCCGCGATGGCGTCGCGGTATTCTCCGGGCGGGTTATCGGTCACGATCAGCCGGGCCGGCAGCAGGCCGAGCTGGCGCACCGCGAACTTGCTCAAGGCAAGTGCATAGGCAGCGTCGGCGGCAATCGCGAACCGCGCCGGCAGCCCCCAGCGGTACTGCGAATAGAACTCAGAGAACGCTTCGATGTAGGTGTAGTACGTCCGCTCCTCGGCGGCGATGAACGCCTCGGCCCTCTCCGAAACACCGGCGAAGGCGGCGATTTCGCGCAGCACCTCGCCGGCCGCTTTGGCGCCGACCGGAATCAGCGGGATATGCAGGAAGGGTTGTCCGTATTTTTCCTGCAGATGCGCGGCAGTCTCCAGGCCCAGCCACGGCGACAGCACCAGGTTGAACTGCGCACGGGGAATCGCCTTCCATTCCGCAATGCCGCCGGAGTCAGGGCCGAACAGCAGGTTCACCCGCAGCCCGATGCCTTCCAGCAGCCGCTTGATCTCGCCGAGGTCGCCGCGCCAGAACGTGTTCTGGTACGGCAGCAGCGACCACAGATTGACCAACCCCGGTTCGCGCTCGCCATCATAGGCACCGACGAACTGGTCGATGATGGCGCGCGCCACGATTTCATGACCGGTGAAATTGTTGCCGCGGAAGCCGCCGGTTTCGGCATACACCACCGGCGCGCCCCGGCTCTGGAAGCCGCGCACCACCGAACCGACATCATCGCCCACCAGATCGGGGATGCAGCCGGTGACCACCACGAACAGATCGGCGTCGAGAATCTTCAGCGTGGCTTCGATCAGCTCCTCCAGCCGGTCGGTGCCGCCGAAGATCACCTCGCGCTGGGTGGCGTTGCTGCTCGGGGCCACCCCGCCGCCACCCCAGCCGCCGCCCTGATAGCCGTTGGCGGCGGTCAGTGCATTGTGTTGCTTGTCCGAACAGCCGGGTCCGCAATGGGTGATCGGAATTACCCGCGGAATGGCCGCCGCCGTCTGCATGGCGCCCATCGAGCAGGCGTAGCGCAGTTGCTCGATCGGCCCCGATTGCTCGGCGGCGCCGGGCAGCCCGTCGCCGCGTTCCTTAAGTGCGACTACCATCACGCCGCCTCCATCACGCCACTGCCGCGCGAGCGAGGGCAAACGGGTCCTTCTCGTCCAGCCACGACCGCCGATACGGCAACGAGCTGTGCGCCGCCAGATCTTCGTGAAACTTCTTCTGGCCCAGCACCGCGAGGATCTCCGCACCGAGATTGATGATGCCCTGGTAGCCCAGCGGGAAGCTCGCATCGCCAAGTTGCAGCGAGGGTTTGCCGAGCCGCGAGGCGAGTGGCGACAGCCCGCCATGGCGGATGACGATGAAGTCCGGGTTGACCCGTTGCAGCAGGTTGTAGAACTGGTAGTGCTGGCGGATACCCACGGTGAAGTTCTCGACGTCGCCGGTCTCTTCCACGAGATGCCCGAGCGTGTCGCGTTCCGGCGCGCCGCTGTCGTAGACCGGATCATGGTGGAACACGAGCGTGCCGGGCACATCAATGCCCAGCTCGCGCAGCACCACCACCACGCCATGGGCGAACGATGCGCCCATGGCGACATATCCGGTGAGGCCCTTGAGCTGCTCGCGCAATTCCTCGACGATCGGCCTTACCCGCGCATGCTCGCGGGCGATATAGGCCTCGGTCACCTCCTCGCGGTTGGTGGCGCGGGCGATGGCGCGTAGCCAGGCATCGGTGCCAGCAAACCCGTACGGTTGTGGCGCCTTGATCTCCGGCACGCCGAATTCCTGCTCCAGGGCGGCGGTGAAATAGCTGGCCAGCGTGTAGCAGAAACTGACCGACGCGGCCGCTTCCGACATCTGCTCCAGTTGCTCGATAGTGGCGAGGTTGAGCACGAGATTGGCACGCAGCCCGAGCTCCGCCAGCATCGGCGTGTAGACGTCCGTGCCGGAGAGGATGATGATGTTGACGAGGTCTTCCTGTTTCTTGCCAGGATTCTTCTTGACGATCTGGCGCAGCACGCCGTGCTGGATGGCGTCGAAGCCGGTGCTCCAATGCTTCGACTTGAAGCCCTCGCAGAAGACCGGGACCACCGGGATGCCGATCTCCTCCTGCACTTCCCGCGCCGCGGTCTCCACGTCGTCGCCGATGATGCCGGTCGCGCAGGAGGTGGCGATGAACACGGCCTTGGGGTTGTGCCTGCGATAGGCTTCGCGAATCGTCTCCTGCAATTTTTCGACGCCGCCATAGACCATGTCGCGTTCGGTCAGGTTGGTCGACAGCGCCAGGCTATTGCGCACCGCCATGCCGCGCCGGGCCAGGGTGTTGCGGAAATTGGTGTTGTTCATGGGTTGGTTCGCCGCGCAACCGATCGGCGAATGCTGGACCAGCACGGCATCCAGAATGCCGCTGGCCTGGCCCTGCACCACCTGCTCGGCGCAGCTGCCACCCTGGGTGAACGGGCTTTCCAGCTCGCAGAGCTTGCTGCCCTTGTTGCCCACCCCGCAGCCGGCGCCACAGCCGCGGGAGTATTCGGACTGCTCGGCGAGCTTGGCCGCGGTCCCCTCATCCCAGGCGGTGATGGTACCGAGCCGCTGTTCGCGGGTTTCGACCGCGGCGGTGCGGAGATTGATTGCCATGGCGCCCTCCTCCAGCTCAGGCCGCCACGCGGGCACGCTCGCTGGCGCGTTCGATTTCGATCAGTTGGTCGGCCCAGCCGGCCGACCATTCGCGCAACTCCTTCGGGTTGAGCGCGGTCGGTACCTTCGAGTCGGTATGTTCGGCAATGCGCTTCGCCAGCGCGCGGTAGACATCCGCCTGCGCGGAGTCCGGCGCCGCCTCGATCGTCGTCTTGCCCTGCAGCTCAGCCTGGGTGACCGTCAGCGATCGCGGCACGTACTGTACAATCTGCGTCTTGGTGCGGGCGGCGAAATCGTCGATGATCTCGCGGTGGAAATCGGTGTTCATCGAGTTGGCGATGATGCCGCCGAGCAGCGCGCCGCCGGAGTTGGAATATTTCTCAATGCCTTTGAACAGATTATTGGCGGCATAGATCGCCATGAAGTCGGCCGAGGAGACGGTGAACACATGCTCGGCAATGCCCTCGCGGATCGGCACCGCGAAACCGCCGCACACCACGTCGCCGAGCACGTCGTAGATGACGTAATCGAGATCGAGTTCCTCGAAGATGCGCTGCTGCTTCAGCAGTTCGACGGCGGTGATGATACCGCGTCCGGCGCAGCCCACACCTGGCGCCGGGCCGCCCGCTTCCACGCAATAAATGCCCCCGAAGCCGAGAAAGATCGCCTCGTGCGCATCAACCCGCCGCTTCTCCGACAGCAGGTCCAGGACGGAGGGGATATATTCGCCGCCGCGCAGCGTGTTGGTAGAATCCGCCTTCGGGTCGCAGCCGAACTGCATCACCTTGTACCCGGCATCGGCAAGGGCGGCGCTGATATTCGAGGTGGTGGTCGACTTGCCGATGCCGCCCTTGCCGTAAATTGCGATCTGCTTGGTTTTCTTTGCCGACATCACTCTATCTCCCTCGTGGATGAACTGGGTGGCATGGCCGTACGTCAGCCATGCGAGAAGGTCGGCTCCGCGGCCAGATTGTCGCCGTAGAGTTGCGGCGCGAAGTCGCTGACCCCCGGCACGCCGCAGGCATCGGCCCGGCAGCGCTGGCAATGCGTGAAGACCTGCAGATGCTGGCGCGCTTCCTTGCGGGCGCGGTGCAGGGCGGTGGCGCTCGGGGCGCGGATATGGGCGAGATGATGCTGCGGGATCAGCGGAATGATGTTGATCATCGCGGCCCCGGCGGCGGCGACGCTGCGCGCCACCGTGCCGATATGCGCATCGTTGAGGCCGGGAATGAGCACGGTGTTGACTTTCACCGTCGCGCCGCGCCCGGCCACGGCGGCGATGCCGGCAAGCTGGTTGTCAATCAGCCGTCGTGCCGCCGCGTCGCCTTCCAGGCGCTGGCGTTGCCAGGCGATCACCGGGCTGACCACCGCCTGGATCGCCGGATCGACCGCATTGACCGTCACCGTGACGGTGCGGACGCCGACCGCGATCACCTCCGCCGCCCGCTCGGGCAGCATGAGCCCGTTGGTGGACAGGCACATGATCAGCGACGGATAGGCGGCATGCACCAGTTCGAACGTGCGCAGGGCATGCGACGTGAACAGCGGGTCACCGGGGCCGGCAATGCCCACGACATTGATGGTCGGGCAAAGCTCCAGCGCGCGGTGGACGATCTCCAGCGCCTGCTCGGGCGTCAGCAGGCGGGCGGCGACGCCCGGGCGGTGCTCAACGCCGTTGAAGTCGCGCTTGCAGAACGCGCAGGTGATGTTGCAGCCGGGGCTGACCGGAAGATGCAGGCGCGCGCTCTGGGCGTGGCCTTCCTTCGTCGTACTGAAGCAGGGATGTTGCCCCTCCAGATGCGGAAAGGCAGGCTCAGCGGGAAACGCCGTCAGGCGCATGTCGCGGGCCGCGCAGGCGGTGCCCGATGGTGGCGGGGAAGGCGGCAGGATGTTCATGGCCGGTCGTTCGCGCCCGGCTGCGTATGCGGCTGCGGAACGGACGCCGCCGTCGCGGCTTGCAAATTGCCTTCGGTGACGTGGCGCAGCGCCGTTTCGATCGGGCCGGGCAGTTCGAACGCCTCGATGCCGCGTTCGGCCAGCCGATCCACGCCGCACTCGCCGATCTGCGCCACCAGAACGGCCTGGCAATCGGCCACCAGCCGGGCCGAGCGCTCCATCGGATCATCCTCGCCGGGCGCCCAGGATGCCCCGCAGGCCGGCCGGTTGCGCCGGACCTCGACCAGCCGGATGCCGGCCGGGCCGGTCTCGCAAATCAGGAACTGCGTGGCGTGCCCGAAGTGCTGGTCCACCAGCATCCCGTCCCCGCTGGCAACGGCAATGCGCATATCGTTCGTGCCCCCTCGTCCGGCCATCGCCCCATGAGGCGGAGCGGCGCAGCGGCGCAGGGCCGGCGCACGGAAATTAATACGCCGCGGAGTCGGTGAAGACAAGAAAATATCGCGAAACAGAGTGCAATTGGCGATAGCACGAGACATGGACGGGGAAGCGGTCGAGGGCAGGACCCTTGCCGCCCTTTATTGTCCCGCCGTTTCCGGTCCTTCCAGGATCAGTCCGAGCACCTGCTCGCGCAGTGCCACGAATGCCGGATCGGATTTCACCTTACGGCTGCCACGCGCCCCGGCCTCGTGGGCAAAGGGGCTTGCCAGGCGCTCAATGATCCGGCCCGGCCGCGGCGACATCACCACGACGTCGGTGCCAAGGAACACCGCCTCCTCCACGCCGTGGGTGATGAAAAGCACGGTCATGAAGCTGGCCCGCCACACGGACTGCAATTCCTCCTGCATGCGCTCGCGGGTCAGGGCATCGAGCGCGCCGAACGGTTCGTCCATCAGCAGGATCGCCGGATCGTTCGCCAGCGCCCGCGCGAGCGCGAGCCGCTGCTGCATACCGCCGGACAATTCATACGGATACCGATCGCGGAATTCCCACAACCCGACGATCCGCAGCCAATGCTCCGCGCGTTCGGCGCGGGCGCGCCGGCCGACGCCGCGCACCATCGGGCCGAACGCCGCATTGCCCGCCACCGTCAGCCAGGGAAACAGCGCGGCCTGCTGGAACACCACGCCGCGATCGGGGCCGGTGCCGTGCACCTCGCTTCCGGCCACACTGACCCGTCCGTCGCTGGGTGCCTGAAAACCGGCGAGCACGTTCAGCAGCGTGGTCTTGCCGCAGCCCGACGGCCCGACCACGCAGACGAAGCTGCCGCGGCCGAAGCCGAGGGAGACGCGGTCCAAAGCCCGGACCGCGCCTTCTCCATGCCCGAACGTCACCGAAACGTCGCTGAAGGCGACGTAGTGGCGCGCGCTCAAGCGGGAGCGCTCAAGCGAGCGCCTGGCGCAGGAATTCGGTGTGGATCGCCTTCTGGTAGGTGGCCAGCGGGCCGGCGCTCTTGATGGATTTCTGTTCCACCAGGAACTCCGCCGTGTGGTGCAGCACTTCGGCGAATTTTCCCGGCTTGCCCTGGCTGCCGAGCCAATCGGGTTTGAGCTGGTCGGCCAGCGAAATGAAGTCGTATTCCTTCAGGTCCGCCGCCGCCACGTCGGGGCTGACGCCGGCGGCCTTGGCCACCACCTTGGCCGCCTCGTCGGGTTGCGTGCGATAGAAGTCGAGTGCCTGGCCATAGACCTTCAGCAGCGCGGTCACCGCCAAGGGCTGTTGCTCGGCGAAGCCGGCGCGCGCGACGATGGTGTCGGCGATCACGTAGCCGACGGCGTCCAGCTTGTCCCATGTCTTGAAGACGCTGCCGCCATCGGCCAGCAGTTTCGACTTGGCCGGCGCCCAGATATACGCGCCGTCGATATCGCCACGCGACCAGGCGGCCACGATCGCATCGCCGCGCAGGTCGATCACCGTCACATCCTTCTGCGTCAGCCCGTTCTGCTTGAGCAGCCCGAGCAGGCGGAAATGCGAGGTCGAACCGAACGGCGTGGCGACCTTGCGGCCCTTGAGATCGGCGACGCTATGGATATGCGCCGAACTGCGGACGGTGAGTTCTTCGGCCGGGCCGATATTGTCGACCAGCCCCACCAGCCACACCGGCAGCCCCTGGCTGATCGCCGCCGCGACCGGTGAGGACCCGCTGCCAAAACCGATATCCGCGCCGCCGGCAACGATCGCCGCGTTGATTTCCGCGCCGCTGCCATATTCGGTCCAGGTCACCGTCTGGCCGGTCGCCTTTTCCAGCAGGCCCTGCGCCTTGACGATGTTGGTCGGCTTGGTCTCGACGAAATAGCCGATATTGATTGGCGGCTTTACCGCGGCCCGGGCCACATGAGGGCGGCCCAGCACCAGCGTGCCGAGGCCAAGCGCGCCGCCGAGCGCGCCGCGGCGGGAAATGGTATGCGTCATTATTGTCTCCTTTTCGTGCTCATTCGGGCCATCAGCGTCCGGCCCAGTGGACGATCCGGTGCTCGGCGAGCACCAGCAGCCGGTCGAGCGCGACCCCCATCAGCCCGATGATCAGCACGCCCACGAACACCCGATCCGAGCGCAGGAACCGCCCGGCATCGACGATCATCCAACCGAGTCCGGTGCTGCCGGCGATGATCTCGGCGGCGATCAGCGTGCCGTAGACGATACCGAGCGCGAGCCGCGCCCCGATCAGAATGTCGGGCAGCGCCGAGGGCAACACGACGTGGCGGAACACCTGCCACTCGCTCGCCCCGAGCGTGCGGGCGGCCGCCAGCCGGGTGAGGTCGGCGCGGCGCACGCCGTCGCGCGCGGCGACCGCGGCGACCGGCAAGGCGGCAAGAAAGAGGAGACAAATCTTCGGCGCCTCGCCGATGCCGAGCCAGATGATCAGCAGCAGCAGATAGGCAAGCTGCGGCAGCGGGCGGAGGAACTCGATAAACGGCGCGAACAGCGCGTCGATCCAACCGCGCCAGCCCATCAGCAGACCGAGCGCCGTGCCCAGCAGCGCCCCGGCGCCGAAGCCCGCGAATACCCGCAGCAGGGAAAACCCGATATGGTCGAGCAGCGGGCGGTCCTTGTAGCCCTCGGTCACCAGGTCCACCCCGGAATCCCACAAATCCGCAGGGCTGGGCAGGAAGACCGCCGGCACCAGGCCGCTTCCGGTTGCCGCAACCCAGGCGACCGCCAGCACCGCAATGGTGCCGACCCGCCACGGCCAAAGGTGCGGTGGCTCAGGCGCGGCCATGCCAATGCACCACGCGCCGCTCGATCAGCAGCAGAGCCCGACTGAGCGCCATGCCGACAACGCCAAGGATCAGGATGCCCAGCAGGATCACGTCGCTGCGCAGGAAGCGGCTGGCAGAGAGCACCATCCAGCCCAGCCCGTCGGTGGCTGCCAGGAGTTCGGCGGCGACCACGGTCGAGAAGGCCGCCGCCAGGGCGATGCGCAGGCCGGTGAAGATCGACGGCAGGGCGGAAGGCAGCACCACGTGCCAGACCACCTGCCAGAACCCGGCCCCGAGGCTGCGCGCGGCCAGGATGCGCGGCCGCGGCACCAGGCGCACGCCCGCCATGGCGGCGCTGGCAATGATCGGCAGGGCGGTCAGGAACAGCAGCGCCACCTTCGAGCCGTCGCCGGTACCGAACCAGAGAATGAGCAGGATCATGTAGGACAACGGCGGCAGCGGGCGGAGAAACTGCACGATATCGCCCAGCGCCGCCGCGGCGCGCGGCTGCAAGCCCATCAGCAGGCCGAGCGGAACACCGAGGATCACCGCCAGCCCGAACCCGGTCAAGCAGCGCCCGATCGTCGCGGCGGCGTTGTGCGCCAGCGTGGTGCCGCGATAGCCCTCGCGCAGAATCTCCGCCAGGGCGCTGAGCACCTGGGCCGGGCTTGCCAGCAGTTCCGGCGCGACTGCACCGCTGGCGGCCAGCGCCTGCCACGTGGCCAGGGCGGCGGCGACCGAACAGGCGCTCAGCAGGCAAGCGACCGGACCGGCGAGAGGTGTTTTATGCACTTATGTTCCGTGAATATGGCGGCATTGAGAGCTATTCCACGACTCCTGGTCGTTTTGCAAGGCGCCATGTGGCCCTTTCCGATGCGGGCCGCGTGCGCGCACCCACCGACCCAGGGGCGCAACTGCGCAATACATTATACGATTGTCTTCGCGTAAATCAGCCGCTTGCCATCGCATTAAACTTATGCGATTGGTGGTTTCTACTATTCCTGCAGGCCGTGCGAGCACCCGCTCCCGTCCGGATCAGGCCGGCGAAGCGGCGGCGAGACCCCATGAACGGACCCCAATCGGACAGACCATGACATTGTTCCATACCCTCACGCGCCGGGCCCGGCGCGTGGCCACGATCGGCGCAGTTGCGCTGGCCGCCGGCATCCTCCCGCCCGCACCGGCCCATGCCGGCGCCACACTCGACGCCATCACGGCGCGCGGCGTCATCAAGGTCGGCGTCGGCAGCCAACCGGGCTTTTTCGCGCCTGACAGTAACGGCCGCTGGCAGGGTTTCTTCGTCGATTTCGGGCGGGCGCTGGCGATTGCGGTGTTCAACGATCCTGACAAAGTCGAGTTCACGGCCTCCTCGCCGCAACAGCGCCTGTCGGCTCTGCAGGCGGGAGAGTTCGACATCCTGCTCTCCGGCGTAACGGAAACCATCACCCGCGCGTTCAAGCTCGGCTTCCATTTCGGACCGGTGGTGTTCTACGACGGCCAGGGATTGCTGGTGCCCAAGGCGCTCGGCGTGACCAAAGGCAGCCAGCTCAATGGCGCCACCGTCTGCGTGCAGACCGGCACCACCGGCGAGCTCAACATCGCCGATTTCTTCCGCCAGCAGAAGCATACCTTCAAGCCGGTGGTGATCGAGGATACCGCCGAATTCCTCAAGGCATTCGCCGCCGGGCGATGCGACGCCCTGACGCAGGACTCGTCGGACCTCGCCATCAAGCGCACCCAGCTTCCCAAGCCCGATGACTACGTGGTGTTGCCGGAACGCCTCTCCAAGGAGCCGCTGGCACCGGCGATCCGCTCCGGCGACGACCGCTGGCTGGAGATCGTCAACTGGACCGTCTACGCCACCATCCAGGCCGAGGAGTTCGGCATCACCAAAGCCAATATCGACAGCTTCCTGACCAGCACGGACCCGAACATCCGTCGCTTCCTGGGCGTCGATCCGGGGCTTGGCGAGGCCACCCAGCTTGATCCGAAATTCGTCTACACCATCATCAAGACGCTGGGGAACTACGGCGAGATTTTCGAGCGCAATGTCGGCAAAACCACCAAGGTCGGCTTCGAGCGCGGCTACAACCAGATTTGGACCAAGGGTGGCCTGCTCTATTCGCCGCCGTTCCGCTGAGATCTGCGGGGCATGACGAGACCCGGATCGCCGGGCCCGCGAGGGTCCGGCATCCGCCGTGCCCTGGCGGCGTGGTGTGGCGATCACCCCGGCGGGCAGGTGCTGCTGCTTGCGGGTGTGCTGCTGCTGTTCGGCTGGCTCGGCAGCAACACGGTGCAGAATATGCACCGCTTCGGCCTGCGACCCGGTTTCGGCTTCCTGGCCCAGCCAGCCAATTTCGAAATCGGGCAGGCGCTGATCGAGTACTCCTCGCGTGACACCTATGCCCGCGCTGTGCTGGTCGGCCTGCTCAATACACTGGAGATCGCGGTGGCCGGCTGCCTGCTGGCCAGCCTGCTTGGCTTGGTGCTCGGAGTCGCGCGGCTGGCCGGCAACCGGTTGCTGAGCGGCCTGGTGCAGGCGTATGTCGAGCTCATCCGCAACACCCCGCTGCTGCTGCAATTGTTCTTCTGGAGCGCCACCGTGCACGCGCTGCCGCCGCCGCGCCGCGCGCTGGCGCCCGGGGCAGGCATTTTCCTCACCAATCGCGGCGTGTTCGTCCCGACGCTGGGATTTGACAGCGTGCCGGACTGGTTGGCGCCGGCATTCCTTGCTGCGGCAATCGTGATTGTCGGTCTGGTGCTGCTGCGACGCCATCTGACAACAGGCCTCGCGCTCACTCTCGCCGCCGTCAGTGTCGCCACGCCCATTGGCGTAGCGTTGGCTGCCGGCCTGCAGGTGAGCCTGGACGTGCCGGAACTGGACGGCTTCAACTTCACCGGCGGCGCCACCCTCGGGCCGGAGTTCACCACACTTCTGGTCGGGCTGGTGGTGAACTTCGCCGCCACCAACAGCGAAATCGTGCGCAGCGGCATCGTGGCCGTGCCGCGCGGGCAATGGGATGCGGGGCGGGCGCTCGGGTTCTGCTGGTGGCGGACACTGCGGCTGATCGTGCTGCCGCAGACGCTGCGCGTGGCGATACCGTTGCTAACGTCCAGCTATCTCAATCTGGTGAAAAGCTCCAGCCTGGCGGTGGCAATCGGCTTTCCCGACCTGACCAGCGTGATCGGCACCACCGCCAACCAGACCGGGCAGGCGGTTGAAGCGATCCTTATTCTGGGCGGTGTCTATCTCACGCTCAACCTGGTGATCTCGGCGATAATGAACAGCGCCAATCGTCGCCTCGCGTTGCGGGTCTGATTTTTCATGTCCGAATTTTCTGCCGCCCTGCGCGCTGTGCCGCCTCCGTTCTTTGTGCGTCTTGCCGCGCTTTGGCGCCAGTGGCGGGCGGAGCTGTTCGGCACCCGGCTCAATGCGGCGCTGACCCTGGGCTCGCTGGCCTTTCTGGCCTGGGCGGTGCCGCCGGTGTTCCGCTGGGCGGTGCTGGACGCCACCTGGACCGGTACCGCCGAGACCTGTGCCGCGAGCGACGGCGCCTGCTGGGCCTTCATCGGCGAAAAGCTGCGGTTCATGGCGTTCGGACCCTATCCGGCGGAGCTGCGCTGGCAGCCGGCGCTGGCCACCACGCTGCTGCTCGCGCTGGTGGTGGCCAGTTGCGTGCCGCGCCTGTGGGGCCGGGCGCTGCCACCCGCCTGGATCGCCGCCATCGCTGCCGCGGTGCTGCTGATGGCCGGCGGCATCACCGCCCCTTCCGTGCCAACGGGACAATGGGGCGGGATGCCGCTGACGGTGCTGCTCTGCGTCGCCGGGCTGGCCGGTGCGTTTCCGCTCGCGGTGCTGCTGGCGATCGGACGGCGGTCCAACATGCTGGTGGCCCGGGTGCTTGCCACCGGCTTCATCGAGGTCGTGCGCGGCGTGCCGCTGATTGCGGTGCTGTATGTCGCGACCCTGATGGTGCCGCTGATGCTGCCGGCCGGCATGATGATGGACAAGCTGCTGCGCACCCAGATCGCGATCATCCTGTTCGCCGCTGCCTACATGGCGGAGATCATCCGCGCCGGCCTGCAATCGGTGCCGGCCGGCCAGTACGAGGCGGCGCGGGCGCTCGGCCTGCCGTTCTGGCCGTTGATGCGCCTGGTGGTGCTGCCGCAGGCGTTGCGCACCGTCATCCCCTCCTTCGTCACGCTCGGCATCGGCATTTTGCAGGACACCACCCTGGTGGTGGTGATCGGCGTGTTCGATTTCCTCAACGCCGCGCGCACAGCCGCGACCGACCCGGACTGGCTGGGGTTCTACGACGAGGCGTTCATCTTCGCGGCCTCTGTGTATTTCCTGCTGTGCTTCGCTGCCTCCCGCTACAGCCTGTGGCTCGAACGGCGGTTGCAGCCCGGCGGCTGAGCGGGATCGGGACGGCGCTCCGCATGTCGGCGCTGGCGGCACAGAGCCGTTGACGGGCGCCACCACGGATGCGAGTGATATACACGACGATATGACGTAGTTTTAATTTTTAGCTTGTCACTTACGTGGAATTTCGGCACTTTATTCCCGCAGGTTCGAGGATCGTTCAATGCGGCTGGAGACCAAACGCAAGCGGCCATATTGGACGATCTGTCGTTGCAGTGCCGCGCTCGGCGTGGTGAAGGGCCTGCTGCGCCGCGGCTGGGCCGTGCGGCTGTTGGGCGGCTTGTTGCTCGGGATCGTCACGCTGCAGCCGCCGGCGATGGCGCAGCCGGCGGCGGGCGGCGGCGTGCCGGTGACTGTCGCGCCGGTGGTCCGGCGGGACGTGCCGATCCTGCTGCGCAATATCGGCGTCGTGCAGGCGCTGCAAT
>CAIXDS010000386.1 GCA_903918195.1 uncultured Acetobacteraceae bacterium
CAGGGGAAGACCCTGGACCGGACCTATCTGTACCACACCGAGCACTGGCGGGCGGCGGCGAGCTACGTCGCGCTGACCCGGCAGCGGGAGAGCGCAC
This sequence comes from uncultured Acetobacteraceae bacterium, assembly GCA_903918195.1. Taxonomy (GTDB): domain Bacteria; phylum Pseudomonadota; class Alphaproteobacteria; order Acetobacterales; family Acetobacteraceae; genus Rhodovastum. The sequence goes on from CAIXDS010000386.1 coordinate 98, forward strand.
AGGTATTTGTCGCGCGCGAGACGGCGCGCGACGCCCCGCAGCTTGCCCGGCAGATGGCGCGGGGCGAGGTGTGCGCGGCTTCCGTCGCCTGGGCCACGCCGGAGGAGGCGTCGAAGCTGCGGGCGGAGCGCCAGGCCGAGGCTGCCGCGGCTTCTCGGAACGCAGAACGCACCAAGCGGCAGGAAGCGCCGGACGTGGACAGGTTGCGCGCGATGGTGCGCGAGGCGCTGGCCGCACGACAGAGGTCGAACGTCGCGGGTGAAAAGCCGGAGGCGGCACCGGCATCGGCCGCGCGGGCGGAGTCGGCGGAGCGCCGGGCCGCGTCCACCGCTACCTTCTGGAAGGCCACTGCGAACGCGGGGAGACAAGCACCGGGCGAGGACAGGTTGCAGGCGAAGGTGCGCGAGGCGCTGGCCGCACGGCAGAGCTCGAACACCGCAGGTGAACAGCCGGCGCCGGACGCGCCGCGCCATGCCGCGGTCCGCAGTCCATCCGAGGACGAACGGGCGCCGGCGGCGTTGCTGTCGGCATGGCGTGATCCGACCGGGCAGGGGCGGGATAGCCTTGGGCGCGGCACGTCACCGAAGGATTTGGCCCGCGTCGCCGACCAGGACCCGGCGGTGCTGCGCGAAGCCGATGGCCGGAAATGGGCTATGCGGACCATCTACCGCGGCCCCGAGACCGCGGCCGACGCGCTGAACGCGCTGATCAAGACATCAGGGAACGATCTGCGGGCGGCGGCCCGGAAACTGGAGGCTGGGGGACCCGAGGTGCTAGGTGACCTGCGTGGGCGTGAGGGATGGCTGGCGAGCCGGGCCGTTCGGGATGAGCGGCAGCAGGCGAGGAATGTCGCACCGGCGATCCCTGCCAGCCTGAAACGCGAAGCGGCGGCGCGGGACACGGCCGTGAGTTTTCACACGGCGGAGGTGGACCAGCAGCGGATTCGGGATGCGGTCGAGGTGCCCGGCCTGTCCAGGGCCTCGCTGGCCGTGCTCGAGGACGTGGGGGCGGCGCTCCGTGCGACCCGCGAACAGCGTGACGATGAACGCTATGACGCCAAAGAGCGGCGCCAGGAGGAGGCAGTCGCGGGCGCCTGGACCGCTGGCCGTGCCGATCCGCGCGTGGCCGGCGAGCTGGACCGGTTCATGGCGGCGGCCGAGCGGCGACTTGGCGAGGAGGGGATGCGCGATGCCTCACGGGCTACCGGGCAGGCGGGCCGGATGACCGTGCCCGGCGCCGGGCCGGAGCATCAGGCCGGGCTGGACGTGCTGGCGCAGAGCTTCATGCGTGCCCGCGAGGGCACCGAGCAAAGCGCGGCATGGGGCAACCGGCTTGGCCGCGAGGCCCAGGCAGCGGAGTGGGAGCGCTCGCGGCAGGAGGAACGTCAGCGCCTTGGGCTGCCGCCGGAGACGCCGCGTGAGCAGCACCGGCAACGGCGGGGGCTGAGCATGTAGGCTATTGCGGGACGCCGTCTAATCCGCTGGTGGGCGCGGATCAATCTCCGTGTGCACCCGGTGCACGTCCGCTCTCGACCCGAAGCGGTCATCCGGGTAAACGGTTGAGCGAGAAGCCACCAACCCTTTGTTTAATATAGGACATTATCACATATATGGGGAGGGAGGAAATGGTAAAGGGCGCAGGAACTTTTGCTTAATCCATCGCATGATAACACCCGCTACCATTCATCGCATGTGGAGGAAGTCGTGTCGGCGCACCGGGTAACGCCATCGAACCGGGAAAGCCTGTTCGACGAAAATGAGATCATCGTCAGCAAAACAGACGGCAAAGGACGAATAACTTACGCCAACGATGTGTTTTCACGCGTTTCGCAGTATAGCGTAGGCGAGTTACTAGGGGCTCCGCACAGCATCGTTCGCCATCCGGACATGCCACGTTGCGTCTTCAAGCTCCTGTGGGACACGATTGAGGCGAAGCGCGAGATATTCGCCTATGTCCTCAACATGGCGAAGAGCGGAGACTCCTACTGGGTCTTCGCTCATGTGACGCCAACCTGTAATGCCCAGGGAGAAATCATCGGCTATCATTCCAACCGTCGCAAACCGGACCGGGGACAGATCGCGAAGGTCGCCCCGCTCTACCGTAACCTATTGGAAATCGAGCAGCGTACGCCGGACCGGAAGCAGGGCATGCTGCAAGCGTTCGAGCACCTCATTTCTGATTTGCGTCGGCAGGACATTTCCTATGACGAATTTGTCTTCTCTATCTGAGACTTGGGCGTGCCTTGCGCTAGCGGTGGCACTCGCGGTGGTGGGCGCTGCCTTCGCAGCCCTCCCGATAGAATCCGGATGGAAGTTGGCTACCCTCGCCGACGGTATGACGGTCCTTGCTGTTGGCGGTGCCGCCCTGGCGATGAAGCGGACCGAGCAGACGCTGTACGGCATCGCGCAAACATGCAAGGCGGCGGGTGCCGGTGATCTGGAGGCGCGCATCCTTGAAGTGCCCGTTCCGGGACTGCTGGGGGATACCCAGCGCAGCGTCAACAGGCTGCTGGACATCACCGACGCGTTCGTCCGCGAGGCTACCGGCTCGATGGAGCAGGTCAGTCGCGGGCACTATTTCCGCAAGGTTTTGATGCGGGGTTTGCCGGGGGCGTTCGGTCGGGCCGCGCGCGCGCTGAACGAGACGACCGCAGCGACCGAAGCGAGGGTGCGCGACTTCCAGCGGTTCGCCGAAACCAATGTCGCCGACGCGGTCACCGGCATATCGTCGGCCGCGACGGAGTTGCATGCAAGCGCAGAGGCAATGTTTGCGACGGCAACGCGCCTGGCCGAGCAGGCGAAGGCCGCCACCGACGCGACCGACGGCACCGCTGCCAGCGCCGAAACCGTCGCCGTTGCAGCGGAGGAATTGACGAGTTCCATCATGGAAATCTCGCGGCAAGTGGCGCACTCGTCGGCGGTTGCCCGGAGTGCCGTGAGCGAAGCGGAGCGCACGAGTGGGACCATCGACGGACTGAACGGCGCAGCCCGGAAGGTCGGCGCTATCGTCCACCTCATCAGCGAAATTGCCAGCCAGACCAATCTACTGGCGTTGAATGCCACCATCGAGGCGGCGCGCGCCGGAGATGCGGGGAAAGGGTTCGCGGTGGTCGCCAGCGAGGTGAAATCCCTCGCCCAGCAGACCGGCCGGGCAATCGGCGACATCAGCGCGCAGGTGTCGGCGATCCAGTCCGTCGCGGGTGAAGCCGCCAAAGCCATCACGGCCATCGGCGGCAGAATCCATGAGATTGACGGCATCACCGCGTCCATCGCCGCCGCCGTGGAGGAGCAAGGGGCCGCCACCCAGGAGATTGCCCGCAGCGTCCAGTCGGCCGCCGAAGGGACACGGATGCTCGCCAGCAATATCAGCGGTGTAACCGAGGGGGCGGGCGAGACCGGCTATAATGCGGAACAGGTGCTCATGGCTGCCGCCGAACTCTCCCGGAACGCCGAGACACTCAACGGAGGCGTCTCGACTTTCGTCAAGAAGGTAGCGAACCTGTAGCCAGCCCCGCCCGCGCTTGGGAACGCCACGCGGGCGGGTTTCCTCACCTAATTTATGCAACGCAAAAGCCCTTAGATTCCAAGGCTCCGTTTTTTGGTGCGTAATTCTTGAGTTCTGAGCCGTGCGGAGGAAATCGGCTGGGCCTGACAAAGGTCCGGAAACCACCCAGAGCGGACTCTCCGTTTGCATATTTCAAGATTATTGAACAAAAGACTGAGTGTTGATTCTGAGAGGAGTTTTTGGTTCATAAATCAGGTGCAGAAAAAACTTTGATTGCATTTCCTGGCGGGGCATTTCCGGTCCGCTCCAGCGGAATCGTCCCGTTTGCGTTCTCATCGCCGCAAGGCATAGACTTTCGTTCGCGGCATCGTGCCGCGCAACGTTGGAAGCCCCATCCATGCGCCTGCTCTCTTCTCAAGCGGAGATATCATCAACGTTCAATGCGCTCCTGGACGGGTGCGACAGTGTGTCATTCGCCGTTGCTTGGGCGTCGTGCGGTTTCGATTCATGCGACCGCTTGCTGAGAGCGCACCGAAAGATACGCCAGAGTGTGGTGGGGACACACTTCTACCAGACAGACCCGGAATTCATTCAGAGCTTCGTTCGAAAAAAGAACGTCAAGTTTATTTTGAACCCATCGGGTGTCTTTCATCCGAAGGTCTACCTGTTTGAAAAACGCAACGGGAGCTGGAGTTGTCTCATTGGCAGCGCGAACTTCACGGGAGGGGCGTTCGGCGAGAATTGCGAATTGCTGCTTCACATCGAAAGTGGCCATGACCCAACTAGAGCGCTGGGTTCAAAAATTCGCAGACAAATCGCAATCTATTGGGGCTGGGACACGGCAAAATATGCCGATGAAGTGGACCTTGAACGCTACAGGTATTGGAAAGATCGCTTCAAACGCCCATTCGATAAATCGCAGGGTAGGTTCGGGAGAAAAAAGGCGACGACAAATATACACGAAGTTGCACTGCTCAATGATGGGTGGCCAGAGTTTTTCGCGAACGTTCAGAATGATCACCATCATGGGTTGGAGAGACGGGTCATGGTGCTCGCTGCGGCACGTGCCCTATTTAGGAATCACGGTTCATTAGTGAACATGAGTAAAGAAAATCGTCAAGGTATTGGAGGATTCAAAGAGTCAGATGATATGCCATGGGGCTGGTTTGGGAGCATGAAAGGAGCGGGCGTATTCAAAAATCTGATCAATGAACAGCCGCAAGGGTTAAGTGGCGCCTTGGATACAATTCCTTTGGAGGGACCGGTTCAGCGTGGGGATTACGAGGCTTTCATCGAACTCTATAAGGCGGCTTTCCCGATAAGAAATGGCGAAACGTTCAGGCACGGGCTTGGGACGGCGACACGCCTTCTTGCGATGAAGCGTCCAGATTACTTTGTGTGTCTCGATAAAGCGAATAGAAATGGGTTGTGCGGTGCATTTGGTGTTTCCGTGAATCATCACGACTACTACGACTATTGGGATTCCATCATCGACCGGGTCTGCGAGTCCAAGTGGTGGAACTCGCGCAGACCAATGGCCGCTATGGAGCGCCAGGTTTGGGATGGGCGGGTGGCCTTCCTTGATTCCATCTACTATTCGCCCGTGGAGGGCGTCGGCTAGCTCTAGAACCTGTGGGAGGGAATTTCTTCTCCTTACTCCGCTATATGTGATAATGAAGAGCGTTTTTCGCTTGGCGGCGCGCCGCACGCTGCCGGGGACGGGCGCACGCTGGTTGCGGGCGCGCCGGTGAGCGAAAAACGTGTTGGACTAAACCGCGTGCCCCGGTCGGCTATGGGAATTGTTCAGGTCGCCGGCCGGCTGTGCTGATGCGAAATGTGCCCGGTCAAGCAGTTTCTGCGGTTCCTGGTATCGCAGTGAGGGCTGCGGCGGTCGCATCTGCTGGCGCTTGGAGGTCGGCCCCATGGCTTGCGCGAGTTGGGCAAGCCTGCCGTCGGTCAGCAGGATATCGTGCGGCCGGCGCCGATCGCCACCGTGATGGATGTTGCCTGGCAGAACGGGGCGGATGATGGTTGTCAGCGCGGGTGTCATGAACTGTCGCACCACATCGGCGGGCGCGGCGGCGGTTGCGGCGGGATCACGCCGCAGGTGAGCATCCGGCCGCCACAGCACGGGCAGACCTCGATGTCCTGTCCGGTGAGATCACGCAGGCGATCCTGCCAGCGGATCGGAAGGAGCGGCTCTGGCGGCGGGAGAGCGAGTAATTTCCGGCAGAGCGCGAGCTTTGCGGTTCGGTGGCCGTTGGCGAGGAAGCCGAGGTGGCGGATGCGGTGGAAGCCATCGGGCACGGTATGCTGCAGGAAGCGGCGGATGAACTCATCGGCCGGCAGCGTCATGACCTTGGTCTGGCCGCCGTGACGGTAGTCTTTCCAGGTGAAGCTGACTTGGCCGTCGTCGAGCCCGACGAGGCGGCTGTTGGCGATGGCGACGCGATGGGTGTAGCGGCCGAGATAGCCGAGCACCTGCTCGGGGCCGGCAAACGGCGGCTTGCAATAGACCACCCAGTCGATGCCGGCGAGTTTGCCGAGGTGCGCGACGAAAGCAGGGGGATCAGCCAGCCTGGCAAGGTCGCAGGGAAAGCGCAACGCGCCGCCGGCGAAGGCGGCGCGCAGCCGCGCCACGAAGATATCGCGAAAGCGGCGGGAGAGCACCCGCACCGGCAGGAAGAACCCCGGCGGGCAGGCGATCCACCGTTCCTGGTCGGGTGCGATGCCGCCGCCAGGGACGATGCAGTGCAGATGGGGATGGTGGTGCAGCGCCTGTCCCCAGGTGTGCAGCACGGCGACCGCGCCAATCTCGGCGCCGAGGTAGCGGCGATCGCCGGCGACGTCGCGCAAGGCCTCGGCAGCGGCATGGAACAGGATGCCGTAGACCTCGGCCTTGTTGTGGAAGGCGATGTCGGCGACCGCCGCGGGGACGGTGAACACGACGTGGAAATACGGTACCGGCAGCAACTCGGCCTGGCGCGCCTGCAGCCATTCGGCGCGCACCAGGCCCTGGCACTTCGGGCAGTGCCGGTCGCGGCAGGAGTTGTACGCGTAGCGGACGAAGCCGCAGTCGGCGCAGTGCTCGGCGTGACCGCCGAGTGCTGGCGTGCGGCAGGCTTCGATCGCCGCCATGACGCGACGCTCGGTGCTGCCAAGGTGGTCGCCGTGGGCTTGCCGGTAGGCCGGGCCGTGGAGGCGGAAGATGTCTCCCACCTCCAGCTCCGGGCGCATCGCGCCGGCTCAGGCGGGGGCGGCGAGCGGATCGGCGATTGTGGCAGGCGGCGCCCGCAAGGCATCCAGCGGGCTGGCGGTGGCGCAGACCTTGTTCGTCGCCAGTCGCAGATAACGGGCGGTCGTGCTCAGGTTGCGATGGCCGAGCAGCAGCTGGATGGTGCGCAGATCGGTGCCGGCTTCGAGCAGGTGAACGGCAAAGGCATGGCGGAGCAAGTGCGGCGTGACCGGCTTGTTGATGTCGGATTGCCGTCGCGCCTTTCTGCAGGCGGCGTCGACCGCCAGCGCCGAAATCGGCTGTCCGGGCAGGTCGCCGGGGAACAGCCACTCTTTGGGGCGGGCGGTGCGCCAGTAGCTGCGCAGCAGGTCGAGCAGCACGGGCGAGAGCATGACGTAGCGGTCCTTGCGCCCTTTGCCCTCTTCGACGCGGATGACCATGCGCTGGCTGTCGATGGCGGCGGCGGTCAGACGGACGGCCTCCGAAACCCGCAGACCCGCCGCATAGCAGACGGTCAGGATGACGCGGTGCTTCAGCATCTCGACGGCATCGAGGAACCGGCGCACCTCGTCGCGGCTCAGCACGACAGGCAAATGCTGCGGCCTGCGGCAGGTCGGAACGTTGTCGTCGACGTTCCAGTCTCGCTTGAGGACGGTTTTGTAGAGGAAGCGCAGGGCGGCCACCGCGACCGAAACCGAGCTTGCGGAGAGTTTCCGCTCCTGAGTCAGATGGAGCTGGTAGGCACGGATTTCGGCCGGACCAAGCAACTCGGGCGACTTGCCGAAGTGGCGGGCGAACAGGGCGATCTGTTGGAGGTAGGTGCGTTGCGTATCCGGGGCGAGGTTGCGGATCTGCATTTCCTCGATCACGCGGCGGCGAAGTGGCGTCATGGACAGCTCCTGTGCGGGATGATGTGCGCAAGAGGGCGCGCCGCATGGTCCCGCAAACGGAGCCGTCAGAAGAACCGTTCTGAGTTCTACAAATAATTCTTTGGCAATTTTGTCATTGAACCTCAACAGTGCCTGAGGAGCACTGCCCAGATCACCTCAATGTTGCGGTTAGGTTTAGTCCAATGTCCTTTATCAGATATAGGAGACGGTCGGAATGTCTGGGTCAGGTATCATCATCGTCCCGCCACAGCAACAGCACTGTGAAAAGTGCGGCCGAGACGTCGAGGTGGCCGTTAATCCGGGGAAGCCAGGTATAGAAACAGATTGCAAAGAAGAAGACTGTCCGATTGCAAAAAATCCCGATAACCAAGCTTCAGGATCGGATGGCACGTTAATTGTTTTTCCAGAAGAGGATAAATGAATGAGATAATTCTCTTAGGGGCTCAGAGAGCAGTGCCTGCTCTGGTCGTCGCCGCCGGAGACCAAGCGGCGCGGCGCTTCCTCGAATTCTTCACCGCCACCATCCGCAACCCGCACACGCGCCGGGCCTATGGCCGCGCGTGCGGTGAGTTCCTCGCCTGGTGCGCTGATGCTGGCGTGCGCGAACTGGCCGCCGTGGGGCCGCTGCACGTCGCCACCTGGATCGAAATGCAGACCCGCGACCTCGCCGCGCCGAGCGTCAAGCAGCGCCTCGCCGCCGTGCGCCACCTGTTCGATTGGCTGGTGACCGGCCAGGTCGTGCCAGTGAACCCTGCGGCATCGGTGCGCGGGCCGTCGCACGTCGTGCGGCAGGGCAAGACGCCGGTGCTGGAGCCGGCGGAGGCGCGCGCGCTTCTCGACGCCATCGACACCACGACCCAGGCGGGGTTGCGCGACCGGGCGCTGATCGGCCTCATGGTCTATTCGTTCGCGCGCATCGGCGCGGCGCTCGGCATGAAGGTCGAGGACGTCTTCACGCAGAACCGTCGCCTTTGGGTGCGGTTGCGTGAGACAGGAGGAAAGGCGCACGCCATGCCCTGCCACCACAGACTTGAGGCATACCTCACAGCTTATATCGAGCAGACAGGTATCATGGCGGACGACAAGGGGCCGCTGTTCCGCACCATCGGGCGCGGCACCGGCAGGTTAACGACGACGCCCCTGCCCCAGGCCAACGCCCATGCCATGATCCGGCGGCGCGCGGCGGCGGCCGGCATCGAGACGAAGATCGGCAACCACACCTTCCGCGCGACCGGCATCACCGCCTACCTCAAGAACAAGGGCACGCTGGAGCACGCGCAGGCGATCGCCAACCACGCGTCACCGCGCACGACGAAGCTCTACGACCGGCGGTCCGACGAGATCACGCTCGACGAGGTCGAGAAGATTGCGATCTAAGACATCACCATAATCGGGTGGCGGCCACCTACGGCTTGCCGTCCGTCGCGTCAGCGTTTCCTGACCAACTGGCGCAGCGACGGCGCGCCGGTGCGATCCAGCAGGGTGCGAAGGTGCATATCGCCGCGCGCACCGGGCGCGAACCCGTCGCCATACGTTTGGCGCAGCGTATCGACGCGCGTGTTCCCGTGCTTTTCGCTGATCCTGCCGTCAACATCCCGATGCCGGCCATCAAGCCCCGGCTGGTGGACCTTGTTCGTCATCATAGTCTCCTTCGCGGCGTGACCTTCAGGCCGCCTTCAGAATTCCGATGCTGTGCCGGATGGAGGCGCTGCCGCCGCCGAGGTCCAGCGTGATATTCCAGTGCCCGGCATGAGGCACCGCGATGCGGGCCGGCAGCCGGTCGTAGTGGCCGCCGTGATAGTGGTGGGAACCTCCACGCCGGTAGCTCTGAAAGTCCGAGTCGCTCATCAGGCGTATGTTGCAGCGGTGGCTGCAATCCACCACGACCACGTCGCCCTGGTTCAGATACTCGCGTTGGTGCAGGAACTTCATCTGCATGTCTTTCCGCGTGATCGTCCCGTTCCTGGGAACCGGCCGCAGGGGTGACGGGACCGTCCACCCCTGCCCCGGATTCGCTCAGGCCGTCACGCACTCAGGCAGGGCGAGCAGGTTGTCGTTCCACCTGCCGTCCGCATGGGTCCGGACGTACTTGCCGTTCGGGCCGTCCACCACGGCGACATCGGCCCGGACGCCGCCGACTAAGGTGTAGAAGGTATTGGTCCGCGCCTCGATCGAGGCGATGACCTGCTGCCGCGTCCAGTGCCACCCTTCACCACCCAGGTGGGTGATGCCGTGATGGGGGTCCTGGCGCGGCTGCTTGCTGACACAGCGAACGCGCGCATCTGCCACGGGAAACAGTTCCTTTTCGGTGACCGTGGCCCGCGCCGATTCGCGGGCCACGGTCAGACGATCACATATCCGCGTGAAATGTCAATCATAGCGCGCGTTAAAGGTTTGCGAAGCTGTCACTCATCACCCCAGCACGCGCGGCCGGATGTTTGGGTGATTGACACTGGTGGCGTTGGAGGCCAGTGTCCACCCATGGCAGGGGTTGGCGCGGCACACCGAATCTACGAGACGTTCGGCGAACAGGTGCGCGAGCGTCGCGACAGCTTGCGCATGACCCAGCTTCAGCTCTCCGCCCTCATCGGGCTGACACGGGGGTCCGTGGCCAACATCGAGGCCGGCCGGCAGTCCGTGCTGCTGCACCAGTTTCTGGCCATCGCCGCCGCCCTGCAATTGACACCGGAGCAGCTTCTTCCAGCGCACACAGAAGCGTTGCCTGCCGGGGAGATGACAGACATGCCAGAATCCGTCCTTAATGCGCTCAAATCCATCAGGAAGTCCGCGGGCGCGCGCGCCCCAGCCAGGCGATGACGCCGTCCCGCCCCCGCTACGCCCGCATCGAGCAGCTCACCGACGGCTTGCTGCGCGATGCAGGCGTCACCGCCCCTGCGGTTCCGATAGACGACATTACGCGGTCGCGGGGCATCACCATCCGCCAGATGGATCTCAAAGAGATTTCCGGACTGGTCGTGCGCGATGCCGACGTCACCGTCATCGGCGTGAACAAGGCACACCACCTCACCCGCCGTCGTTTTACGACGGCGCATGAACTGGCCCATGCCTTGCTGCATGAGGGCAAGGAAGTCCGCTACGACAAGGATTTCCGTGTGGACTTTCGATCAGGCATGTCGTCGCTCGGCGTCGATGTCGAGGAGATGGAGGCGAATTTCTTCGCGGCCTGCATACTGATGCCGCGGCGCTTTCTGGAGGCCGATCCGCTGATGTCCGACATGGATGCGGAAGATGCCGCCAAGACCGTCAAGGCGCTGGCTGACCGCTATAAGGTCAGTCCCCATGCCATGAGCATCCGCCTTGGCAATCTCGCGGCTCGCTCTACCTCGCGGGCAGGGGTGAGAGGGTAGACGCTGATCCGCCCCGAAGGATGGTCGCGCCGCCGGAGGTGTACCGCGCCAACCCCTGCCATGGGCCGACATTGGACACCAACACCCGGGAATTCATCATGGAGTTTTTCGCGCTGACGGTGATGGTGGAGCGGGCGAAATCTTGCGGCGGACGGCGGTGGCATTGCCGCGAGCTGGGTGGCAGCGCTCGAAGCCTACAGCCTGAAAAGCGCAATAAGCCTGCCGATGACAAATCGCCGGTCATCGACCGCATCGAGTTCTATCCGGCGGCGAAGCCGCGCCTCGTAAAAACGGACGCGGACCAGGTCTGAGCGCACGCAGTCCTCTACCCCTGCGGGTATCCGCGACGGATTTGTGACGGCCGACCCTGCATCCGGAACCGCACCGCGGCCCTTCCTGAAACAACCCTTGCACGAGTGAATTCGGCTTGTATGATTCTTGTCAACGACCGTTGGCAACAAACATCCGCCTATGTCCCTGACCCTGAAACCCGCCTCGCGCTTCGTCGCCTACTACCGCGTCTCGACGTCTCAGCAGGGCCGCAGCGGGCTTGGGCTGGAAGCG
>CAIXDS010000387.1 GCA_903918195.1 uncultured Acetobacteraceae bacterium
CAGACGCCCCGCGCAGCCACGTCCGTTCAACCCCCAACGCCGCCGCCACTGAGCCCGCCCAACGCCGAACCCCGGCGCGCAAACCCATGCCGGTGCGTCAGCGCACCCCCGCCCCTCCGCCCTCATGCATGATTGCGGCTAGGCCTCATGGCTCCCCTCATTTGGACTTGGGGGCGAATGAGAAGAAAGAATCCGGTCAGTGGTGTCGGGTTTATAAAAAGAATTGGGATTGGGAGCGCAAGGCGGTCATCCAGGCCGCCGTGAGCGAAACCCAGCTTTCCCGTTCGATCGACGCACCTGCTTTCCCGTCCCGACCTGACGACGTCCAGGCCACGGAGCGCAACGGAGGGGATGGGAGGAGCGGAGCCACCCGCAACCACGCGCAGCGCAGCGAGCGTGACCTGGATGGCGAGCACCGGACCTTCCCCGAAGTGAGCACCGTGGCACGCTCGGCCCCAGTCGGAGAACCGCTGATATCCACTTCGTGAGCGGCCATCGCGGCAACCGAGATAACTTGGAGGATCGTTACGAGAGACAAGCGGCAACTGCCTTGACACGCACCGCTGGTCTCGAACTGTCTACCGACCGCCTCCGGCCGCTCGGCCACCAGCGCGATCAGGTTCGTCTGGTTCTCGTCCATTTTCCGGATCTGCGCGGCGAGAGCTTCAAGCGCCACGGCAACCGGCGATGGCCCGGCATCCTGCGTGGCGGCGCCAAGGATTTCGGCGAGCATCTCCGACTGCGCCCGGTTGGTTTCCAGCAGCGCACTCAGGGCGGTCAGGACGTTCCGCTGAACCTCGCACTGCTCGTCCAGCTGCTCGGCGATCGTGGTCAGGGTGTCGGAAATGTGGGCAAGGTACGCCCCGTCTCTCGTCGCTGTCATTGAGCTTCCTGTCGTTCCCGGTCGGACACCGCGGTTCGGTTGTCCCCGGCAAACCGGCATGAATCGATCCATACACGGCACGGCAGCACCCTACAATACTCACCCGTCTAGGGTGACTTGGTCTGTAAGAGACACCCCTCTTTGTTCCATCTGCCAACTTACCCAACAAGGGGGTGTTTTGGGGAGTGTTTTAGGGGGTGTTTTGCAGTGTGTTTTCGGGGGCGTTTTGGGGCATTGTTTGCCCCAGACCGGGCCGGTATGAAGAGAGAGAAACAAGGGTCTCCCACGCGCGATGCCGGTCAAGCAGCCACGACACGATTCGGACATCGCGCAACTGGCGGAGGATCTGGCGGGTCGCTGGAAACAGGGCGATGGGATCGAGCCATGGCTGCGGCTCATGGAGCCGGAACTCTCCGGCAAGGTCCGCAACGAGCGCTGGTCATGGGAATCGATCGCACGCGCCCTGAACGTGGCTGGTATTACGTACCGGACGGCGCAACCCTGGACCGGCGTCCGGCTGTTGCGAAAGATCACGTCCATCCGGGTCGAGAGCCGCAAGCGCGCGAGGCGGAACGGCACTGACACGCCGGCCACTACCACATGGGCACGGCCCGTCGCGGCGTTCGATGTGCTCTCGCAGAATCTGGTCGAGGACGAGGAGCCGGAGTTCAAGCCGATCAGTCTGCTCAACTGGAGCGGTAAGCGGATCACCGACGAAGACATCGCGCCAAAGCAGCAGCCGGCACCAGAACCAGCCCCGAAAGTCGACGTGGACGCCGTCATCAGGCGTCTGCTCGGCAAAGAGTAGCAGCAACCGACAAGGAGTTCAGTTGGTGTCAGTCACCAGGAACGAAAAGCCTTCCAGCGCTGCGCCCTCGCGCACCGGCGAGGGCGCGCCCGTCACGCGCCCGGTCTTCAATTTCGATGCTGTCATCGACGCCGAACCGGAACTTGAGATTCTCGGCGCCGGCAGGAAGGTCGAGAGCCAGGTCAAAGTCGAGTGCGGGGCGGACCTGTCCGGCAAGAAGAAGATCATCTTCTGGACGGGCCGCGGCAAGACCGGCAAGACCACCGGCATTCGCTGGGCGGCGGAGGCCGCGGTCGCGAACGGACGGTCGCTGCTCATGGCCGACATGGACCCGACCAACGATACGTTCTCGAAGTACTTTGGCGGCGTCTTGCGTCCCCCCGAGGCATCCGAACCGGCCATCGCCCTCAAGTGGCTCGACAAGTTGCTGCAGCATGCCTTGCAGCAGGGAATGTCGCTTCTGGTGGACCTCGGCGGTGGCGACACGACTCTTCGCCGGCTGGTGACCCAGCTGCCCGACCTGGTGGCGATGTTCGAGGCACAGGGATTCGCGGTCATCATGCTCTACGCGATCGGGCCGCAGGAGGAAGACCTTTCGCCACTGGCAACGTTGCAGAGCCTCGGCTTGCGACCCACCGCCACGGCGATTGTGCTCAATGAGGCGATGATTGAAGTCGGCGATACGCGAGAGTCTGCATTTGCCCGCGTCTTCGGTCACAGTGCCTTTCGTGCGGCGGTCGATCGCGGTGCCGTCCCGGTCTGGATGCCGCGCCTGCTGGCGGCACAGCAGGTCGAGATCCGCCGCCTGCATTTCCGCGACGCCGCGGATGGACAGGTCGGCCAGGGGACCTCGCCGCTCGGACCATTCGACCGCTCGCGGGTTCTCAACTGGCTGCAGGCGATGGATGCCAACTTCGCCGGCATCAAGACGTGGTTTCCATGAGCGAAGGCGCGCAAGCGCCCGATCTCCCGCACGCCAGCAGTGAACTCGGTCGCGATATCGAACGGATGCAGGCCGAACTGGATCGCGGCATCCAGCTCGCCGGCCTGAGGAACGATCCCACGCTGCCGTTGATCCGGGCGTTGTCCGCGTCGCTCGGTCTGCAATGGCGGCTGCACGATCAGGCCGTCAGGTATTTTCGCAGCGCGAGCGACCGGCTTGACCGCCAGCTCGTGGACACGATCGCGCAAGGGCAACAGGCGCTCGATACGCGCCGCGTCGCCATTGTCGAAAACCTGGCGCCGCTGCTGGCGAAACTCACGACGCAAAATGTCCGGACCTGGAACCGGTCGGTCACGCTGAAGACGGCCCTGACCTTCGGCGGGTTCGCGGTCGCGCTCGCGCTCGGGGTTGGGATGGCCGGGTATGGTGCCGGCTGGCAGGCCGGGCATGCCTCCGCTCTCGACACCGCCGGCGCGCTGGCAGGTGCTGTCCTTCGGGCCGGGCCGGACGCCGAAAGCGCGCTGATGGGCATGATGCGCGCCAACAATCTCGTGGAGGCCTGGTCAAGATGTCAGAAAACGGCAGTGCCCGACAGAGAAGGCCGCCGGGTCTGCTCGATGCCGATGTGGGCTGACCCCGGAAGCCAGCCGAAAAGCTGAACCCCTGCAGGGGAACAATCGAAGACGCCACGCGCGTTCGCAATAGTCGGCGCTCGCTGTTTCGGGTCACGCCGGGCCGGCCGGCCGGTGAAAGACGTAGCCCGTGCTCCGGCCGCCTTTGTCATTGGGGACCAGCAGACCGCGCTTCACCAGGTCGGCGATGTCGCGCTGTGCACTGTCGGCAGAGCAGCCGCAGATCGCTGCCCATTTGCGGGTCGTGACCAGCCCTTCCCAGCCTGCCAGCAGCTTGCCGAGGACCTTGCGCTGGCGCTCGTTTACCGGGTGGTCCTGCAGGCTCGCCCAGAACCGAGCGAGGGTGATCACCTGCGCGGCGGTCGCCTCGGCGTGTTCGATGGCCCGCTTGTGGCAGTCCAGGAACCAGAGGAGCCACCCGGTAATGTCGAGGCGCTCTGCTTTCTGCGTGCGCTCCAGCGTATCGTAGTAGGTCCGCCGCTGTCGCAGGATGGCCGAGGACAGCGAATAGAATCGCTGTTCGGCGCCCTCGGCTTGGGCGATCGCCATGTCCGCGATGGCGCGGCCGATCCGGCCGTTGCCATCGTCGAGCGGGTGGATGGTGACAAACCACAAATGGGCGATGCCCGCTCGCACCAGCCCGTCGAGTTCCCCGCCGGCGTTGAACCAGGCCATGAACCGCTCCATCTCGGCGGGCACGCGGGCGGCAGGAGGCGCCTCGAAATGAACGCGGGGAGGCTTGCTGCCCCGGTAGGCGCTGGAGACCACCTGCATCCGGCCCCGAGCGTCCGTCCGCCACCTGCCCACGTCGATCGGCACCTCGGCCGATGGCTTTGCGACGGCGAACAGGGCGCGGTGCCAGCCGAATATCCGCTCCCCGGTCAGCTTTTCCCGGACGTTGCGGGTGGCATCGAGCACGATTTCGGCCACCCCCTCCACCTGGCTGTCCTGGGGTGCCACGCCGCCTTCCGGCAGACCCAGCCGCCGGGCGATGGATGAGCGGACGCTGGCCGGGGGCAGCGTCTCACCTTCGATGGCGGATGTCGCCACCGCGTCAGCCGTGGCGGCGGTCAGTTCGGTTTCCCGGCGCATCTCCAGACCTGCCGCCGCCATGGTCCCGAGGAACCGGCCATGCCGGAACCGGGCATCGGCGACCGCTGGCAGCAATCGCTCGGCGTCCCAGTGGAACCGCGGCCAGTCGGGGAGTTCCCAGATATACACCGCGCCCACAATCACCGCAGAGTTGCGGTGGTTGTGTAGGCGCGTGCGGCGATTGCGTCAACAAATTCGCCGCACGATAGCGGCGATCACGGGGGGCTTACCGAATCGCGTTGACCAAATGCGGCGCGCAGCGCCGCCCCGGGGTGGGTGGGCGGGCACCAACACCTTGCGCCGAAGGCGCTCCTCGCGGCGGCCCCGCCGCCGCCGGCTGGGCCGGTACCACGTACAGGGCAAGCGCCCCGCCATTGCCGGCGGGGCGCGTCCGATCCGGCGGTCAGTCGCCGTTGCGGCGTGACCACAGCAGGTTGAAGCTCCTGCCGTCCTCGGCCTCGACCAGGCTGGCGTAGAGCGGCGTGGCAAAAGCCGGATCGTCGAGCTTGACCGACCAGTAGTCCCGCCCGCTCTCCTTGGCCGTCCGCTTCCAGGCGGCCCCGACCTCCAAAGTCCCCAGGAACACCCGGTAGTCGGGGGCGCTGTCCTTGCTCTTGTTGGTCTCGGCGGCGAACTGCAGCTTGGCGGTGAGGGTCAGGATCTTGAGGTTGCCCGAGAAGTTGCCGTTCGCGGTGCGGGTGAAGGTGCCGATGATCGCCATGATGTGCTCCGTCTGTTGCGGATCTCAGCCGCCCGTTGCGGCCTCGATGGCGATGACCAGGCCGGAGGGCTCGCGCCGCGCACCCGTCAGGGCCGCAGCGCAGCGGAGGACGGGGCCGGGCGGCTATTTTGCTTCGCGATGCAAAGGCGCCGCTTCCTTGCGGCGCCGGCGGAAAATAGCTGGCCGGCCCCGTTGCGGGGCATAGCGAGGGGCGTCAGCCCTTCACCCTCTGGCCAGATCAAGCCATCGGAAGGCCGCTCGGGCGGCGAGCCGGAACAGCGGGGGGAATCGCGGCCCTGGCGGTCGGCATCATCACGAGCCGCGGACAGTTGCGGGCGCCGGCCAGCCTCTGCTCCCTCCAGGCCATGCCGCCGCCGTGACAAGAGAAGAGGACAGCGCCGCGCACGCCGGTTGCGCGGCATTGCGGACGGGGGGCCTGGAAGCGGACGGCCAAGGAGGGCGGGCGGGACGGTCGATCCAGCGCGGCCGGCTATGGCTGCGGAAGACCGCTGGCGGCCGGGCGAGGGCAGGGCGGCCGCATCGTGCTGTGGTCATGCGTTCGGTCGTCAGACCGGGATCGGACTGCACCGTCGGCAATGGCGGGGCGCTTGCTCTGTGCGCGGTGCCCGGCCCGGCCAGACCTGGCGCCTCATGGCCCGGCAGGCCGGAGGTTCCGCCGGACCCAGGTGGCGAAGTCCGCCTCGCTGATCGTCCCGCCGGCGAGGCCCTCCATCGTCAGCACGCACTCGGCGTCGTCCGCGACGAGGGCAGCGCCGTTGAGCACCAGGAACGTCTCGACGGACACGAACGCGGTCCGCTTGTTGCCATCCACGAAGGGGTGGTTCCTGGCCAGCCCATAGCCAAGGCTGGCAGCCAGCGACGCCAGATCGGGGTCGCCATAGGCGGCAAGGTTCCGCGGGCGGTCGATGGCACTGGCCAGCAGGCCGGCATCCCGAATTCCTTCGCTGCCGCCGTGCCAGGCGATCTGCTCATCGTGGATCGCCTCGGCGACCTCGCGCAGCAGCCAGACGATGTCCGGCCCGCTCACTTCGCCAGTTCGCGCAGCACGTCGCGGCGACGGTGCATCACCTCGCGGGCGACCTCCATCTGCCGGGCGAACTCGGGATTGTGGCGGACCAGCCGGATGCCGTCGGCGGTGTCGACGACATGGAGAATGTCGCCCTCCGCCATGCGGTGCCGCAGCAGCACGTCGCGCGGCAGGGTGACCCCCAGGGAGTTGCCGATGGCGCGGATCTTCACGGCGTCGGTCATGGCGGCCTCGATGTTCGACCCGAAAGTTATAACACCTATTATAACGCCGCACGGTCAACGGAGAAGGGGGCGTTTACGCGCCCCCGTTGAACCGCCACACCGGGATGCCGAGCGCCTTGGCCTTGTCTGCGAGGTTTTCGCTGATGCCGGAGCCGGGGAAGATGATGACCCCGATCGGCAGGGTCTCCAGCAGCTTGTCGTTGCGCTTGAACGGGGCCGCCTTGGCGTGGCGCGCCCAGTCGGGCTTGAAGACGACCTGCTGGACCTTGCGAGTGTCGGCCCAGCAGGCGGCGATGCGTTCGGTTCCGTTGCCGCATCATTCGCCGCGTGCCACCGTGATCGTTCTGATCCCGCTTCCGGTCAGGCCGCTCAGCAGCGGCACCAATGGTGATGGCGCCAGAAATCCCCGAGCAACCGTCCGCATTCAAGACCCATAGACCTCCCGGTCCATCGCGGCTTCGTTCAATCCGGCTTCAACGACGTCCCGCATCCTGCCCTGGACGGACCATCGCCTCGCGGGACCTCGTTGAACCCTCAAGGAATCCAGGCCGGAAAAGCCCCTGTCTCATCAATGACTGCCGGCTGACATCCAGAATGTGACAAGCTTGCATAAGGCGCGATAAGCCTTCCTTATCGCGTCTCTTGCGGCATCGCCACAATTCCGGTCATACTGCCGCAAGCCCCTGGAATCGTTCTCCCTCCTCATGCCCACCACGTCCCTCCCCTGCCCCACCACGGACCAGGCGAAACCCGCTGCCGCGCTCGCCGCCGCGTCCGACTTCGCCAGCCAGTCCCATGCTGCCGCCACCCGCCGCGCCTACCGCTCCGACTGGGCCGACTTCCTCGCGTTCTGCCGGGCCGCCGGCTGGTCACCCCTCCCCGCTGCCCCACAGACCGTCGCCGCCTATCTCGCCTCCCTGGCCGCCACCCATGCCCGCAGCACCATCGAGCGCCGCATCGCCGCCATCGGCCAGGCCCACAAGCTGGCCGGCCATCCCTGGACGCCCTCGCACCCCACCATCCGCGCCACCCTGCGCGGCATGGCCCGCAGCCACGCCGGCGCGGTGCGCCGCTCCGCCGCCCTCACCACCGCCGAGATCCGCAAGCTGGTCGCCACCTGCGCCGACGACCCCGCCGGCCTGCGTGACCGCGCCCTGCTGCTCATCGCCTTCGCCGGCGCCTTGCGGCGATCGGAGTTGGTCGGCATCGACCGCGAGCACATCGTTTTCCACGAGACTGGCCTGCGCCTGACCATCCCCCGCAGCAAGACCGACCCGGATGGCAAGGGAACCGAACTCGGCATCCCCAAGGGCAGCCGTCCCGCCACCTGCCCGGTGCGGGCGCTGGAAGCTTGGCTGCGCGGCTCCGACTGCGCCTTCGGCCCGGTGTTCCGCAAAGTCGATCTGTGGGGCAACATCGAGCACCGCCGGCTCAACCCCGACGCCGTGCGCCAGATCCTGCTGCGCCGCGCGGCCCTGGCCGGCATCACCGTGCCGGCCGGCGAGCGCCTCTCCCCGCACGGCCTGCGCGCCGGCTTCGTGACCGAGGCGTACATGGCCGGCGCCCGCGACGAGCAGATCATGGCGCATACCCGCCACACCGACGTGAAGACCATGCGCGGCTACGTGCGCCGGGCCAGACTGGTGGCGGACAGTCCGGCCAAGTTGCTCGGACTGTAGGCCATGCCGGACGCCCTGATGGACGCCGCCGGCCTCGCCCTCCCCGCCCCCGCCCCGCCGGCCGCCATCCCGTTCGTCCTGCCGCAGCCGGACTGGCTGCAAACCACGCTCACTCTCACCGGCCCGGCCGACACCGTCGCCGCCTTCCGCACCGCCGCCGCCGGCGCCGGAGTGGTGCCCTGGGCCACCGATTACGACCGGCTGGAGGAAGACTGGTTCCACCTGCTCATCGCCCCGCCGCCGCAGCGTCGTGGTCTCAGCCTGCACGGTGCGCGCATCCTCGCCCGCCGCCTGCGCGAGGCCGCCTGGGCCCAGCATGAGGAAGCGGTCAGCCGGGTCGGCGCCAGCCGCGCCTGCCCGTTCGATCTGCACGCGCTGGTGCCGGTACCGCCCGAAATCCTGCGCCTTGGCGACGACCACAAGCAGGCGCTCGTCTGGCTGTGGGAGAACTGGGGCACCACTTGGCCGCTGCGCCGGGTAGAGGCGCTGCCAACGCCCGGCGAGGCAACGTTCCGGGTGCGATTCTGGAGCGCCGACTGGACACCCTGGCCCGCCCTCGCCCGCATCCGCGTCCGCTGGCCGGACCTGCGGCTGAAAGCCCGGCCAGCCTATTGGTCACCGGAAAGCCATGGCTCCGCCCTGGACCAGCGCGCAGCGCAGCTTCGCTAACCGCAAAAATGCATGAGGGTTGGCGGGCACGAGCGCAAGCCGTTGATCTGGTGTAGGATTCGGTTGTCGAGACCAATCCGCATCGATCCGGACGCACCATGCCCGCCAGCAACGACGCTACCGCCATTCTTCCCGGCCTGTCACCAATCTGCGGTCGTGCGATTGAGGCGCGCTTCGACGGCGCGCTGATGTCCTCCGATGGTGGCCTGCTGGTCCTGCGGGAGGTCGAGCAGCGGCTGGGGATCGCCGGGCGTCTTGCTGCCTGCATCCGTGACCCGCGGGCGCCGGAGCGCATCGTGCACGGTCTCGATGAGATCATCCGCTTCCGCATGCTGATGATCGCCGCCGGCTACGAGGACGGCAACGACGCCGACGCCCTGCGGACCGACCCGTTGTTCAAGCTGGCGATGGACCGGCTGCCGGAACATGGCGACCTGTGCTCGCAATCCACCGTGTCGCGCGCCGAGAACCTGCCGGACCGGCACGCCCTGCTGCGCATGGGCCGCGCCATGGTCGACCACTACTGCCAGAGCTTCCGCCAGGTGCCACGGCGCATCGTGCTCGACATCGACGACACCTTCGACGCCGTGCACGGTGGCCAGCAACTGCGCCTGTTCAACGCCCATTATGATGAGTACGGCTTCCAGCCCATCGTGGTCTTCGACGGCGAGGGCCGCATGATCGCCGCCCTCCTGCGCCCCGCCTGCCGGCCGACCGGGCGAAAGATCGTGTTCTGGCTGCGCCGCCTGATCGCCGCCCTGCGTGACAACTGGCCGCGCGTCGAGATCCTGCTGCGTGCCGACAGCCACTATTGCACGCCGGAGGTGCTGCGCTTCTGCCGCGCCGAGCGGCTCGATTACGTCCTCGGCGTCGCGCCGACCACCACCCTGCGCAAGCATGTCACCGCGCTGGAGGCCAGCACGGTCGAGCGCGCCGCCAGGGCAGGCGGCGAGAAGCTGCGCCGGTTCAAGGAATTCTACGATGGCGCCGCAAGCTGGGATCGCATCGAGCGCATCATCGCCCGCGTCGAAGCCGGACCGCAGGGCGTCGACACACGCTTCATCGTCACCAGCCTCCATGGCATCCGCGGCCGCACCGTCTACCAGGACATCTACTGCGCCCGCGGCCAGGCCGAGAACCACATCAAGGCCTGGAAGACCCATCTCGCCGCCGACCGGACATCGTGCTGCCGCGCCACCGCCAACCAGATGCGCCTGTTCCTGCACCTGGGCGCCTACTGGATGATGTGGAGCCTGCGGGCCGCCATGCCGCGACGCTCGTTCTGGCGCGTCGCCCAGTTCGATACGCTGCGCCTGCGCCTGGTCAAACTTGCCGCCAGGGTCGAGGTGCTGAAGCGCAAGGTGCGGCTCCATCTGCCGCGCTCGACCCCGAACCAGCCGATCTTCGCCTGCGCGCTGACCCGGCTGTCTCGCATGCTCACCTGAGAAACGGGGCAGACGCCCCGCGCAGCCACGTCCGTTCAACCCCCAACGCCGCCGCCACTGAGCCCGCCCAACGCCGAACCCCGGCGCGCAAACCCATGCCGGTGCGTCAGCGCACCCCCGCCCCTCCGCCCTCATGCATGATTGCGGCTA
>CAIXDS010000388.1 GCA_903918195.1 uncultured Acetobacteraceae bacterium
AGTGCCACCGCGAGGCCGCTGGTTCCGCCCGTCAGCAGCAGGCGCTTCGTCATCATGATGCAGATCTCCCGATCGGGCCTGGTCAGGCGCAGGTCCGCTGATCAGAGACGGATCAGGGGGCTGTTGTGTTACGCGACGAGCGGCGATCACGTCCAAGTGATCGGTGCCGGAGCGATGCGGCCGATCGGCCATAGGCGCCGGGAGCAAACGTGGCCTGCTCCCCCGAGGATTGCGGCCTCTCGGCGCCGTCAGCGGAGACGCCGAAGGAATTGCCAGGTGGTGCCGCACCGCATGCAGCGGAGGGACGCCGTAGCGCGGGCGGGATAGCAGGGCACTCGGACGAACGTGGAGCAGCTACGTCTAATCGGACCGTGTCGCTCGGCATGCGTTGGCAGGAATCTTGCTTACACATCTGTTGGCAACATCTGGCTGGGGCGATGGTGGCGTGAGCAAGGATAGACGTTGGCTGGTAGTGGCCCAAGATGGCCATCACTCAACAATCGGCATACGCACAGATCCGTCACCGGAGGAAATTCTGTCTGTTGGAGATTCGTTGGAGGCCATAGGTATGGCCGCGTGGCTGGTGGTTTCGGAGGGCAGCTATGACGAAGACGGCGTCGTAACGCTGCTCATGGTGCGCCCTATTACGAACTGGAAAGGCGACTGGACCGATGCTGAACGGCGATGGCACGAGTTCAGAGCCAGGAAGTTGAAGAAATCCGGCTGACCGCGATGGCACGGCTATCTTTGCCGCTTCCACTCTGGCTGGCCCGGCTTGCGGTTCGCGCTTGCACTGACGCACCCGTTCGCCGTTGCCGCCGCGGCAGATGGAGATGCCGATCCAGACGCTTGGCGGCGCTTGCGAGCCCGCCGCTACTGCTGCGCGACGGCGCAGTCATGGTCCTGGAGACTCTCTCCGTTGCCAAGGTCGCCATGCGGAGAGTCGCTGCGGCCGTCCAGAAGGATGAAGCCGGGCGCGCCTTCGCCGAAGGTCATCCCAACCACGACCAGGGTGTGAAGCCCCATTTCGGCAGCGGTGGCTGGCGACTCATCCGCAAGCAAGCGGAACGGATTGACAGCGTCCAGGCTGTCGCCGTCGACGCGTATCGCCCGGTACGGGTGGCCGCCGAGGTCCTGGGGCAAGGGTGCCCAGGAGTGGCCGACGCGTCCCGCCAGACGGTGCAGCGCGTCCCGCACGTCAGCGCGGACGCAGTCCATGTGGATGTGCAACTGGTCCTGGCTGCGTCCTGTCTGCGCGTTGATGGCCAGGCTCAGGTCGTCGCGCGGCAGGTTTGCGTGCGCAGTCTCCGCGATGATGCCTATCGCGCGCCATGCATCGGCGAAGAAATTTCCGGCTTCCGGCGCCAGCACGGTGGGATCCTCGATGCCGGTGATCCGGCTGGTCGGAATCAGCAGGAACTGCGTGGCGCCGCGGAGATCCTTGAGGACCGCGTAGTCCCGGTCTTTGCCCCCGTCGAACCGGACTGCCCGGCAGGGCGCGGGATCGCCGCTCGTGGTGAAATCGACGGCGCATTGATCGTGCACGATGTGCCACAGCGCCAGACGGTCAGCGCGAGCCGCCTGGGCCGTGGCGAGGACCGCGGCCGCCATCACCATAGCCCGCAAAATGCGCGCAATATGCATGGTCGGATGCTCGCCTTGCCGTGGCAAGGCATAGCCGGTTGGAATGATGTTGATCAAGAGACGCGACACAGCGTTGGGGGCGGATCGCCGAGCCGCATCCCGACCTCTCGCGGCGCTGCGCCGGATTGCGTCCATCTCGATGCATGCTCGAGCGACCGCCGTGCGGCGGCACGCGCTGGCCTTCTTCGTTCATACGGCACCTGCTGCTGCAGTCAGAGCAGCGCGGGCTGCGGGGTCCACGACACGGCCGACTGCCTGCAGCCGAGACCCGTTCAATACGTCGCGCAA
>CAIXDS010000389.1 GCA_903918195.1 uncultured Acetobacteraceae bacterium
GTGCGCTCGGGCGCATCCTGCTGCAGGGCCTGCCCGGAGGCCGCACCACGCACATCTCCTGCGAAGTGGCCGGCGACCCGGCTGACCCGCGGACGGCCGAGCGCCGCGCGCTCTTCGAGCCGCTCGGGCTGGAGATCGCACGGCAGATGGAGCAGATTGCTGGATCCCCCACCGACAAGCGGCCAATCGTGCCGCCGGCACCGCCCGTCGATCCGGGCGAAGTGGTGGAGAGCAAGCTGATGCAGTGCAGCACCTGCAACGCCTTCGTGGCCATGCTGGTGTTCGCCCCAGGGGCTACTGACGCGGGACGCTTCGAGGACTATGCGCGGTGCATGTATCCGGAGTACTCCCGCCGCGATCTGCCGACCTGGATCATCGGCCCGGCCTCCGGTCCGGGACCGGAAGACTCGGCCGACATCCTCCAGGTCTGGCCGGCCCGGAAGCCGTTACAGCGATTGACCCCAGCCCAGTTCAACCCGCGCCTGGACCGGCTCGCTGCCAACCACTGCCGGCCCAGGAGGAACAACCGGCGTTAAGACCGGGCTGATTGGCGAGGACGTCCACCGATCGCCCGGCCCACCTGTCCGGCTATGGTCGCTTTGGATCCGCACGACCCGGAGAGCATAATGAAAATAGATCGGCCATCGGAAGTTCCTCGCGATCGCCACGCGCAGCCGATGCGACAGCCAACAAAATGGTCGAGGCTGCGCGAGCGGTAGGACAGGACAAGGCAAATCGCCCGACGAGGCGCGGCCGCTGTGCGGCACAAGCTCCGCGCCGCCGGGCTCTACTCTGCAGCGGTTTCCGCCGACGGGGACACGGCCTGGTCAGCTTGCTTCGGTTGACGGGCTTTGCGTGCGACCACTTTCTTTGCCGGCGTCTTCCTGGCGATGGCTCGCTTGCCCACCGCTGCCGGTGCGCGCTTTGCCGGCGCCGCCTTCCTGGCCCCTCGGGCGGCCGGCGCCTTTGCCGCCACCTTCACCGCGGCCTTTGCCCTGGCCGGTGTCTTCCTCTTCGCTGGCATCTTCGTCTTCGCTTTCGCTTTCGCCGCGGCGGCAGCTTCCTTGATCTTCACGTGCCGGCCCTTCAACTCATCGCGAATGGCGGCCAGCGCCGCGGCGCTGACAACCGCCTGCTGGCCGTCGGCGATATCATCGAGGGCCGCGAAAAAGGCTTGCGTCACATTCTTCGTCCCGCGCGGAGCGCGCTTCTGGACGTCTTCCTTGATGGCCATGATCGTCTGGGTCCTTTCCGACCGGGGCGAATCCAATTTCGCGAAGCCCGGTCACGGGGTACGGTAACGGCACCGCCGTGACCAAAGCAATACGGGTATCAAACGCTGCCAACACAATCGGAGCAGGTTCAGGATACAGGTCAGATGGCTCGCCGGCATCGACCGCAGCGATGCTGGACGAGTCCGACCCGGAAGGGTATCTGCCGCATGTCGTACGAACCGCCGACCATCGGGGTGAACCGCGTTGCCGCGCTGCTACCGCCGAATGTCACCCCTATCCGCACCCTGCTCGATCGGCGCCTCGCCGCCTGACCATTTCGGGTCAACCACAATGTCCGCTGTCCCGGCGGACGCACACGTCACAGCGGGTCACGCGTTTTCAGGAAGCCACTCCAATCATGCCAGCAAAGAAGCCCACGGCGACAGCTTCACCCCAGAAGGGGGCCAAGGCGCCGCCAGCCAAACTCCCGGCGGCCAGTCCGAAGGCAGCACTCGCGAAGCCGTCGGCGGCAAAAGCGCCAGCAGCGTCGCCGGCGAAGGCTGTCCCGGTCACCACCGTCACGCTGAAGCACCTCGCCGCCGAAATCGCCGAGCATCAGCAGATCGAAAAGCGGGAAGCCGATGAGATACTGACCGGCCTGGTCGGCATCCTGGTGCAGCACCTCAAGAGCGGTGATCGCCTACGCATCGCCGGCCTTGGGATACTCGAGGTGAAGGACAGGCCCGAGCGGGCGGGCCGTAATCCCGCAACCGGCGAGGCGATCACCATCAAGGCCAGCAAGAAGATTGCTTTCCGGCCAGCGAAGGAACTGAAGGAGGCGATCTAGCGCAAGGCTCGCGTCGGCATACCTCCCGTCGTTCCGTTCGCCAGGACCGCAGGCCGATGAATTCGGCCTGCCGCCCGGCACAATGCGGGCCACCTGAAATCCCGTATCTGTACCTTGATGCCGCCGCATATGAAGCGACGGGAAACCGGGATGCTGGCCAAAATGCTCCCTACCGCGGGGCATCGAAGCGCCGCCTGATGCTTTCCCTCGATTCCAGGATCAAACCCTCTCGCAGCCGCCGATGGATCTTGGCCAGGGCGGCCAAACGGAGGTCGCCCAGCCAGAGCGCGCCGCCGTTTTCACCCGAATCCGGCGCGGCGTAAAGCGCGGCAACACGGGGTTGGTTCCGTCGGGGGACATACCTCGCGTGGAAACGGGAACGGCGCGAAGCATATGCCTGGTCATGCGATTTGCGCCGGCCCGGCCAGCCACTCCCGCAGCTTCGACCAGCGCCGTCGCACGCCCTGGTTCCTCACCGCGATGGCAAGGGCTTTGCGCTGGCCGACCAGCACCACGAGCCGCTTGCCGCGGGTCACGCCCGTGTAGAGCAGGTTGCGCGCGAGCATGGTGTAGTGCTGCGTCGTCACCGGGATGACGACGGCTGGATACTCCGATCCCTGGCTTTTGTGGATCGTCGTCGCATAGGCCAGCACCAGCTCGTCCAGTTCCCCGAAGCCGTAGGTGACATCCCGGCCGTCGAAGGTGACGTGAAGCTCTGACTCTTCCATATCGAGCCGGCCGATGATTCCCAGGTCCCCGTTGTAGACCTCGCGGTCGTAGTCGTTCTCCACCTGCATGACCTTGTCGCCCGGGCAGAACGTCCAGCCGAACCGCTCCACCCTCTCCTCCCCTGGCGGGTTCAGCGCCTTCTGCAGTTCGACGTTCAGCGACCGGGCGCCCAGGCCGCCGCGGTTCATCGGGCACAGCACCTGGATATCGCGCACGGCGTCGAGTCCGAATGCCTTCGGTATCCGGTCCCGCACGATCGTCAGGATCTTCTGCACCCCGTCCTCGGGGTCGGCGGCGTCGACAAAGTAGAAATCCGATCCGGGCCCCGTCTGGTCGAGCTCCGGCATCTGCCCGCGGTTGATCCGGTGCGCGTTGATGATGACGCGACTCTCCGCCGCCTGCCGGAACACCTCGGTCAGTCGGACCACCGGCACGGCGGCCGAACCGATGATATCCGCCAGCACCTGCCCGGGGCCGACGGAGGGAAGCTGGTCCACGTCGCCCACCACCAACAGCGCCGATTGGTCCGGCAGCGCGCGCAGCAACGCGCGCATCAGCAGCACGTCCACCATGCTGGCTTCGTCGACCACCAGCAGCTCGCAGCTCAGGGGATTCGATTCGTCGCGCCGGAAGCCGCCCTTCGCAGGGTCGGTCTCCAGCAGGCGATGGATCGTCTTGGCCTCGAGGCCGGTGCTTTCCGACAGACGCTTGGCCGCCCGGCCCGTCGGTGCGCAGAGCGCCACCGCGGTCCGTTTGGCCATCAGGACCTTCAGGATGGAGCTCAACAGCGTCGTCTTGCCCACGCCGGGACCGCCGGTGATCACCAACGCTTTCGAAGCCAGCGCCATGCGGACGGCCTGCTTCTGGCTGTCAGCCAACACGAGGCCGGTCTTGCCCTCGACCCACGGGATCGCCTTGTCGGCGTCGATCCGCGGCCACGGCGTGCCGCCGGCGGCGAGGATGCGCAGCCGTTCGGCGATCTCACGCTCGGCCCGATAGAGCCCGGCCAGGAAAATGCAGCGGTTCCCCTCCAGCGTATCGGCAACCACATCGCCGGCCTCAAGCTCCAGGGCCAGCGCGGTCTCGATCAGCGCTGCCGGCACTTCGATCAGTGTCTCGGTCTGCGACGCCAGTTCGTCCGCCGGCAAACCGCAATGGCCGTCGTCCATCGCTTCGGACAGGGCGTAGCTGATGCCGGCGCGGACCCGGATCATCGCTGTCTTTTCGATGCCGAGTTTGGACGCGATCTGGTCCGCGGTGCGAAAGCCGATGCCGCGAATGTCGCGCGCCAGGCGGTAGGGGTTCTCGCTGATCACCTGCACGGCGGCGGTGCCGTAGGTCTTGTATATGCGCACGGCGCGGGAGGTGCCCACACCATTGGCGTGCAGGAACAGCATGATCTCCCGGATCA
>CAIXDS010000390.1 GCA_903918195.1 uncultured Acetobacteraceae bacterium
GTTCGCGAAAGTGCTCGGCCATTGCTCAATCCGTGTCAGTGCGTCGAGCCAAGTGAATCCTGCCGAGCCAGCGGTGTCAAAAAATACTCGCTGCAAACTCGCCACGAACCCGTTCCAACTCCGAATTCTGCAACAGGCTCCGCGGTGCCGTTTGGCGGGTACAAGCAATCCGGCTGGGGCGCGAAATGGGCCACGAGGCGATCGAACTCTATACCGAGACCAAAGCGGTGGCGGCGCTCCTGTAGCGGCTGTGGATGGCCGGGATGCAGCAGCGGACACCAGCAATCCATTCGGGTGGGGAGGCAGCATGCGAGCGCGCCAAGCCCCCTGGGTCGGGCAGGCCGGGCCGGCGCAGCTCCCACCGACAGGCGGCTTCCACCGCATGTGGCATGCAATCCCCCCGCGCGTCCCGGGTGAGCGCAGCCGTGCATGGCTGCGATCTGACACTCGGACCTGACGCCCGGACGCAGCTGGGCTTCAGTTGCGTCCGAACGCCTTTTCGCCGCAATCAGGCGAGGTCGAAGCGGTCGAGGTTCATTACCTTGTTCCACGCAGCCACGAAGTCGCGCACGAACGCCGCTTGCGAGTCGTCACAGGCATAGACTTCCGCAAGCGCGCGGAGTTGCGAGTTCGAACCGAAGACGAGGTCCACACGGGTGCCGGTCCACTTCAGTTCGCCCGTTGCGCGATCGCGTCCCTCGAACGCATCCTCGGCTTCCGAGGCCGCCTTCCAAATCGTGCCCATGTCGAGCAGGTTCACGAAGAAGTCGTTGGTCAGCGTCTCCGGCCGCTGCGTGAACACGCCGTGCCGGAACTGTCCGAAGTTCGCGTTCAACACGCGCAGGCCGCCGACGAGAACCGTCATCTCAGGCGCGGTCAGCGTCATCAATTGCGCCCGATCGACCAGCAACTCCTCTGCCGATACGGTGTGTCCTGTCTTGAGGTAGTTGCGGAACCCGTCCGCTTTCGGTTCGAGCACGGCGAAGGAGTCCACATCGGTCTGCTCCTGCGACGCGTCCGTGCGCCCCGGCGCGAAGGGAACCTGCACATCATGCCCGGCGTTCTTCGCGGCCTGCTCGACGGCCGCGCAACCGCCAAGAACGATCAGGTCAGCGAGCGAGACCCGCTTGCCGCCAGGCTGCGCATCGTTGAACGCCTTCTGAACTCCCGCAAGCGTTGCCAGCACGGTCGCCAACCGGGCAGGCTCGTTCACCTCCCAATCCTTCTGCGGGGCGAGGCGAATGCGGGCACCGTTTGCCCCACCGCGCTTGTCGGAGCCACGGAAGGTTGCCGCCGACGCCCAGGCGGTCGAGACCAGCTCGGAGAGGGAACGTCCAGACGCGAGGATGCTGGCCTTGAGGGCGCTGATGTCCTGCGCGTCGATCAGTTCGTGATCGACCACCGGAACGGGGTCCTGCCACAGCAGCTCCTCCGCGGGGACCTCCGGGCCGATATAGCGCGAGCGCGGCCCCATGTCGCGATGCGTTAGCTTGAACCACGCCCGTGCGAACGCGTCAGCCAACTGATCAGGGTTCTCGTGGAAGCGCTTCGAAATCGGCGCATAGATGGGGTCCAGCTTCAGCGACAGGTCCGTCGTGAGCATCATCGGCGCAACCCGCTTCGACGGATCATGCGCATCCGGCACGGCGGCCGCCGCGGATGCATCCATGGGCGCCCACTGCCAGGCACCGGCAGGGCTCTTCACCAGTTCCCACTCATAGTTGAACAAATTGTCAAAGTATCCGTTGTCCCATCGTATCGGGTTGTTGGTCCACGCGCCTTCCAGTCCGCTGGTGATTGCGTCGTCGCCTTTGCCGCTGCCAAAGCTGCTCTTCCAGCCGAGGCCTTGCTCCTCGATGCTCGCGCCCTCGGGTTCACGACCGACCAGCGCCGCATCGCCGGCGCCGTGGCACTTCCCGAAGGTGTGCCCGCCGGCAATCAGCGCGACGGTCTCCTCGTCGTTCATCGCCATGCGCGCGAAGGTCTCGCGAATATCCTTCGCCGCCGCGAGCGGGTCCGGCTTGCCGTCCGGTCCTTGCGGATTGACGTAGATCAGGCCCATCTCAACGGCGGCGAGCGGATTCTCGAGATCCCGCTCGCCGGTGTAGCGCTTGCCGCTGTAATGCTTGTCGCCGACCCAGGTGTCCTCGGCTCCCCAGTAGATGTCTTCCTCAGGCTCCCAGACGTCGGCCCGCCCGCCGCCGAAGCCGAAGGTCCTGCACCCCATCGACTCCAGCGCGCAGTTGCCGGCCAGGATCATCAGGTCGGCCCAGGAAATCCTGTTGCCGTATTTCTGCTTGATCGGCCAGAGCAGCCGGCGCGCCTTGTCGAGGTTGGCGTTGTCCGGCCAGCTGTTGAGCGGGGCGAAACGTTGCGCGCCCGCGCCCGCGCCGCCGCGGCCGTCGCCGATGCGGTAGGTGCCCGCGCTGTGCCACGCCATCCGGATGAAGAGCGGCCCGTAATGACCGTAATCGGCCGGCCACCAGTCCTGCGAGTCGGTCATCAGCGCAGTGAGGTCCTGCTTCAGGGCCTCGAGGTCGAGTGTCTTGAACGCCTCGGCATAGTTGAAGTCCTTGCCCAGCGGATCGGACAGGGCAGAGTTCTGGTGCAGGATTCTGATGTTCAACTGGTTCGGCCACCAGTCACGGTTTGACCTGCCCGCAAAACGCGTGGGTTTCGGGGCTCCGTGCACTACCGGGCACTTGCCAGCGCTCTGGCCGCCATCTCCGTTCATGTTTCTCTCCGCTCCTGGCTGCGTTGATTGACTCGGTCCGTGAGGGAGGACCGTGACTACTCTGGAAGATGATCCGGTGTCCTGGTCGCCACGATGAATAAGCGCCAGACAAGCGCCTCCGGGCCGCGCCGGCCGACGGTGAGGCTGTTCCGGTTCTCGGCGACAGGGACGCCGATGCTCGCGGTAAGGTGTTGGGTCCTGCCGTTGCTCCCTCGGGTAGCGGGTGAGTATAGCGTCAGGCGCGTCGCGATGATAGAAGGAGGCTCCGCCCCTCAAATGACGCGATAGACACCGTCTATGATGACAGCCTGACTGACCGGATGAACCTCCGGGATCTCCGCTACCTGCTGGCCGTGGCCGAGCATGGGCATTTCGGCCGCGCCGCCAGGGCCTGCGGCATCAGCCAGCCGACGCTGTCCGTGCAGATCCGCAAGCTTGAGGAATTGCTTGGCGTCGCGCTGTTCGAGCGCACCAGCAAGACGGTGGTGCCGACCTCCTCCTGCGAGCGGCTGGTCGGCCATGCCCGCGCCGCGGTGGCCGAGGCGGAGGCGATCTTCGCCGTGGCGCGCGACCTGCGCGACCCGCTGGCCGGGCGCTTCCGGCTCGGCATCATCCCGACGCTGGCGCCCCACCTGCTGCCGCTGATCTTCGCGCCGCTGCGCCAGGCGCTGCCCGCGCTCGATCTGGAGCCGTGGGAGGATCAGACCGTGGCGCTGCTCGAGCGGCTGCGTGCGCATGAGTTGGATGCCGCCCTGCTGGCAACCGAAATGGACGGGCCGGACCTCGCGAGCCAGCCGCTCTTCGCCGAGCCCTTCCTCGCCGCGCTGCCGCCCGAGCATCCGCTCGCCGGGCGCGACGTTGTGGCGGAGGTGGAGCTGGCGCGGGACATCCTGGTGCTGGCGGACGGGCATTGCCTGCGCGAGCAGGCGCTGGCGGCCTGCGGCTACAACGGAGCATTCGGCGGCGCGCTGCGTGCGGCGAGCCTCGCGACGTTGCTCAACATGGTCGCCGCCGGCTACGGGACGACGCTGATCCCGGGGCTGGCGGCCGGGGCGGCGCAGGATGCGGGGATCGTGCTGCGGCCGCTGGCGGCGCGGGCGGGGCGGACGGTTCGCATCGCCTGGCGCGCGCATTTCCCGCGGCGCGCGGCGGTGCAGGCCGTCGGCGAGGTCATCGCCACGCGCCTGCGCGGCTTCGCGGCGGCGGGGACGGTTTAGGCTCCAAACCTATCGGTTCCGGGCGTGACGCGGCGGGGTGTGATGCAACAAGTCCATCCGCTGCGCCCCGCGATCGCCTTTCGGCAACGCCGGGTGTGGGTCGAGGTTGCGGAGCACAACGAGGCCGGCCTACAAGCGGCCCGATCAATTGCCGCTGGCAAATAGAGGGATTGCAGTTGTAGCCTTATCAGATCGGTTCGACCCGGTTACGTGATCCCGGCTCTTTTCACGGCAGAAAAGCACCTCCTGCTCGCTGATGCGAAGCGCGTGCAGCTTCTATATCGTTTTGGAAGTTTCTAATCTCCATGAATGATCTTGCCCCGGCCCGCCTTGTGCCGCGGGAGGCAGCGGAGCTGCCGGACCAGGCGACCGCGGCGGCGGCAGTGCAGATGGTGCGCCGGCTGGCGCTGGGCATGGGCCTTGCGGTCGTGATGCTGGCAACGGCGCATCTCTTTGCCAGGACGCTTCCGGCCGCAACGCTGCTCAACGAACTGGTTCGTGCCTCGCTTGCATCTTTGCCGCTTGCCGCCCTGCTGGTGGCGTTGGCAGGGCTCGCCGGCACCTGGGCGATCGCCGGTGCAAGACGGCACGGTGATCCGGCGCTGGTCGGGCGTACGGCGCGCTGGCCGCAGGCGCTGCTGGTGGCGCCGCTGGCCGTCTCGGCGGTCGCGGCCGCCTTGCTGCCCCGCATTGCGGGCGTGTCGGATGCTTTGCCCGTCGTGACCGGGGCGGCGTGGTTCTGGGGCGCGGGGATGGTCGTCCTGGCCTTCCCGCTGTTGCTGGCCGAGCGCGTGGTGGCTTCGGTGTCGCCAGAGCGGCTGCCGGAAGCGCCGGCGCTGCGGCCGTTGCTGTTCCTGCCCACCGTCGTCCTGCCCGCCGCCGGTGCACTGGAAATCCTCGCGGGGCTGGGGGCGCCGGTGCTGGCCGGATTTCTGGCGGCCGCGCTGTCCATACTGCCCTGCGCGATTGCCGCCGAGCTGGCCTTGCGGGCCATCGGGCGCTGCTTTCTCCCGCCGCCCCCCGCTGCTGTCGCCCGTGCCGCCGCGCGCTCGGTGCTGGCCTCCCTGCTGGCCGAAGGAGCAGGAACCGGCAGCCTCGCCACCCCGGTGCGCCAGCATCTGGGTATCGATTTCAGCCGCAGCTGGGCGCTGGCCTATGTCCGCGCCGCCTTTGCGCCGCTGGTCCTGGTGTTGATGCTGCTCTGCTGGGGCCTCACCGGCGTTGCCCTGGTCGGGTTCGACCAGCGCGCCGTCTACGAACGCTTCGGGGCGCCCGTGCGCGTGCTGCCCCCGGGGCTGCACCTGGTGCTGCCGTGGCCGCTCGGCCGGGTGCGTCCGGTCGAGTTCGGCACCGTCCATGAGGTCGGGCTGGCCGGCGACAGCGCGTCCGACCGCGTGGGCGCCGAGGACCCGCCGCCGCGCCGCGCCGACCGGCTGTGGGAGCAGTCGCACCCCAACGAGGCATGGTTCCTGATCGCCGCCGCCCGCGCCGGCCAGCAGAGTTTTCATCTCGTCAATGCCGACATTCGCCTGTTCTACCGGATCGGGCTGACCGATGCGGATGCCCTGCGCGCCACCTATCGGGTTGCCGATCCTGTGCTGCTGCTGCGCCAGGCGGCCGGACGGGTCATGGCGGCCTTCTTCGCCGGACGTACGCTCGAGGCGGTGCTCGGCGAGAACCGCGAGGCAATTGCGGACCGCCTGCGCGTCCTTCTGCAGCAGGACCTCGATGCCGCCGGCACCGGGCTTGCGCTGACCGCGTTGGTAATCAGTGCGATCCACCCTCCCGGCGGCGCGGCCGATGCCTACCACGCCGTGCAGGCGGCGCAGATCAACGCCGAGGCAAGCATCTCCGCCGAGCGCGGCCGGGCGCATGCCACTCTGGCGGCGGCACGGCAGGGTGCCATTGCCCTGGAGACCGACGCCCTGGCGACGTCGGCGGAACGCACCGGCACGGCGACGGCGGACGCCACCCGCTTTGCCGCCGACCGCGACGCGGCGACCGCGGCCGGGGAGGCGTTCCTGTTCGAGCATCGCTTTGCCAGGCTGCTGTCGGTCATCCCCAACACGGACGTTATTGTTATCGACCATCGCATTCTTGCGACAGACGCACCCGTGATCGACCTGCGCCCCCCGCCGGGAGACCCGGCCGACACTGTCATAGGCAAGCCGTGAAATCGTCCCTTCTGCATGTTGCGCTGCGCTTTGCCCTGGCCCTGCTCGTCCTGGCGGGAGCCGGGCTGGCCGCCACCGCGGTGATGGTCAGCGCCGGCGAGGCGGTGGTGGTGACCGAATTCGGCGCGCCGGTGCGCGTGCTCACCGAGCCGGGGCTGGCCTGGAAGCTGCCGGCGCCGTTGCAGGCCACCATTCCCGTTGACCTGCGCCTGCGCACCAGCTCGACCGGGCTGCAGGATGTTGGCACCCGCGATGGCTTGCGCATCCTGTTGCAGGCCTACGTCGCCTGGCAGGTTCCGGCCGAGCCTGAGCATATCGGCCAGTTTCTCCGCGCGGTCCGCAACGATCCCGACGAGGCGGCGCGCCAGTTGCGCAGCTTTGTCGGCTCGGCGCTGCAGGTCACCGCCAGCAGTTTTGCCCTTGCCGATCTGGTGAACACCGATCCCGCCCGGCTGCGCCTCGCCGCCTTCGAGCAGCAACTGAAGGCGCAGGTGGCGGCCCAGGTGCTGCAAACTTACGGCATCCAGGTGCAGCAGATGGGCATCGAGACACTGAGCCTGCCGGAGACCAGCCTGGTTGCCACGGTCGCGCGCATGCGCTCCGAGCGCGAGACGGCGGCGGCCGAGCGCACCGCCGAGGGGTTGCGGGCAGCGGCCGAAATCCGTTTCAACGCCGAGCGCGACTCGCGCATTACGGTGGCGCGCGCCCGCACCGAGGCGGCGGAAATCCAGGCGGCAGCGGAGCGCGAGGCCGCTCAGATCCAGGGCCGCGCCTACCGGGCCGACCCGCAGCTTTACCTGATGCTGCGCGGGCTCGACACGTTGGCGCAGCTTGTTGGCACCAACACGCGGCTGGTGCTGCGCACCGATGCAGCCCCGTTCTCGCTGCTGGTGCAGGAACCGCCAGCGGCGGAGCCGCAAAAGTGGCCAGCGGCGGAGCCGCAAAAGCGGCCACCGGCGGGGCCGCGCAAGTGAACGACACGCTGGACGGGCCGGTTGTCCAGTCGCTGCGGATCGGCTTTAGCGCGCTTTACCTGGCCACCCTGCTGCTCGCATTGGGCTGGACCGTCTCCAACTGCCGTCAGGTGCCGCCCGAGTCGCAGTGTGTCGTGCTGCGCTTCGGGCAGGTGGTGCGGGTGCAGCCGGCCGGGCTGCTGCTGGCTTGGCCGCGGCCGGTCGAGCAGGTCGAAACGCTGCCCGCCCCCGCCCGCCAGATCGAGATAAAGGTGGTCGCGCGAACCGGCGGCGAACCGGCCGAGGCCGGCACCTTTCTCACCGGCGATGGCGGCGCGGTGCTGCTGGGCGCGAGGCTGACCTGGCACGTCGTCGATCCGATCGCCTACACCCAGGCGCGCACGCATGTTGCCCCGGCGCTGAACCGGCTGTTCGCGGCCAGCGCCGTCAGCATCGCGGCGGGGCGGTCGATCGACGAGTTCCTGGTGGTCCGCCCCGAGCACGACGACACCGACCCGATGGTGCAGGCACAGCGCCAGGCGCTGCGCGGCGACCTGACGCGCGAGATCAATCGCCGCCTGCGCGCGCTGGAGGTGCAGGGCGCGCCGCTCGGTATCGAGGTGACGCGGGCCGACATCGAGGCGCTGCTGCCGCCGGAAGCCAAGCCCGGCTTCGATGCGGTGCTGGAAGCGACCCAGCGCGCCGAGCAGGGGCTCGCCGCCGCCCGGACGCAGGCCACCCTGACCCTCCAGGCCGCCGACCGCGAACAGGACGGCATCCTGACGGCCGCACGCGCCGACGCCGAGGAACGCGTGGGCAAGGTCCGTACCCAGGTGGCCGCCATCGCCGCTCTGGCAACGCGCGACGATCCGGCGGGACGGCCCGGACTGCTCGACCGGCTTTATCGCGAGCGCATCGCCGCCGTGCTGGGCCAAGCCGGCTCCGTGATCGCCGTCGATCCGCAGGGAGGGAGCCGGCTGATCCTGCCGGGGGGGCGGCCATGAGCGGCGCTGCCGCCGTCACCGGGTTGCCGGCATCGCCAGTGCTGGCGCGGGCCGAGCGGCTGCTGCTGGGCGCACGGCTGACTCTGGCCATGCTGGCGGCCGGGCTGCTGCTGGTGGCCGTGGGGTGGGAGCTGACCGTTCCTGACGGGATCGCCCTGGCAACCCTGGTGGCCGGCGCCGCCGCGTCGCTGGTGGCCGTGCCGGTGCTGATGGCCGCCTGGGACAGCCTGCGCGCGCCAAGCCTGCACGGCATCGCCGACCGGCTGATCGCGCTGGCGCTGATCGCCGCCTGGGTCAGTGGCGACCTGATGACGGCGGCCCTGCTGCCGATCGTCATGATCATCGGCCACGTGCTGGAGGAACGGAGCCTGCTCGGCTCGCGCGAGGCGATCCGCGCGCTCGGCCGGCTGACCGAGACGCAGGCGCGGCGGTTGCGCGGCGGCGTGGTCGAGACGGTGCCGGCGGCGGCCCTGCGCCCGGGCGACCTGGTCGAGCTGCGGGCCGGCGATCGCGTGCCGGCGGATGGCATCGTGCGGGCGGGCACCGCCAGCCTCGACATGGCCTCGCTCACCGGCGAGTCGGTGCCGGTGGACGTGGCACCCGGCCACGCCGCGTTGCTCGGCGCCATTGCCACCAACGGGCGGCTGGAGGTGGAGGTGACCCTGACCGGCGCCGACACCACGCTCGGCCGGATCATCGCCCTGATGCGGGCCGCGGAAGACGCCAAGCCGCCGGTCACGCGGTTGCTGGAACGCTATGCGGGGCAGTACCTGTCGCTCGTCCTGGTGATCGCCGGCGGCACCTGGTTCGCCTCCGGCGACATGGCGGCGACCCTCGCGGTGCTGGTCGCGTCATGCCCCTGCGCCCTGGTGCTGGCGGCCCCGGCCACCGCGATCGCCGCCATTGCGGTCGCGGCGCGGCACGGCATTCTCATCAAGGGGGCGGCCTTCCTGGAGAGTCTGGCGGAGGTCAGGTCGGTGGTGTTCGACAAGACCGGCACCCTGACCACCGGCGAATTGTCGCTCGCCCGCGCCCTGCCGGCAGCCGGGGAGGCGGAGCGGGCGCTGCTGGAGGTCGCCGCCGGGCTTGGTGCGGCAAGCAGCCATCCGGTGAGCCGGGCTGCCGTCCGTGCCGTGCCGGCAGACGCGCGCCCTGAGGTCACGGACGTGCGCGAAGAGGGCGGCTTCGGCCTGACCGGACGGTGTTCGGGCGCGCCGGTCGCGTTCGGGCGGCCGGAGCTGTTCGAGCGCCTCGGTATATCGGCCCCACCACCGCCGGCGCATGACGGGCCGATCGCCGGGGCCAGCCGCGACTTGGTGTTTCTGGGGTGGCTGCTGTTCACCGACGCACCTCGCCCGGAGGCCGCGGCGGCGCTTGGCGAGCTGCGGACGCTGGGGCTGGTTCGGCAGGTGTTGCTGACCGGTGACCGCACCGCGGTGGCGCGGCGCATCGGCGCCGATCTCGGCATTCCCGAGGTTTGTGCCGAGGTGTTGCCCGAACAGAAGATGCATCGGGTGCAGCAGGAGACGCGCAACGGATTTCCGCCGCTGGTGGTCGGCGACGGGATCAACGATTCGCTCGCGCTCAAGGTCGGTGCAGTGGGCATCGCCATGGGCGCGCAGGGCACCGACGTGGCGCTGGCCTCGGCCGACGTGGTGCTGATCACCAGCGACCTGCGGCGGATCGCCACCGCTATCCGGCTCAGTCGCCGGTGCCGGCGCACGATCCATGTCAATGTCGGGATCGGCCTGGGGTGGACGCTCGTGCTGGTGGTTCTGGCGGCATCCGGGCTGCTGGGCGCGCAGGGGGCGATCATCGCCGCGCTGCTGCACAATTTTTCCACCTTTCTCGGCCTCGCCAATGCGGGGCGGCTGCTGCTGTTCGACGAAACCGGGCGCGCTGCCGCCGGCGGCTTGTAGCCGGGGCGGGCTGAGCGCCGCCGCAAACCGCATCGGCCAGGCCCGCCTGCCAACATGTTCGGGCGCCGGTGATGCGGCCGACGACCGGTCAGCCGGGCGAATATCGCGATTGCGAGCGGTTCGCAGTTCGGCTACGGGTTGGTGGAGCAACCCAAGGATTGCGTGCTTCGTGTACATCTGCATCTGCAATGCGCTGACGGACGGTGACATCCATCATGCCGCGACCGTCAATGGCGCACGCCGTCCACTGGAAGTCTTCGAGGCATGCCGCTGCCGCGTGCAATGCGGCACCTGCGTCCGTAAGTTACTTGCCTTGGTGAAGCAGTCCGTCGCCGGCGTTGAGATCGCCGCCGAAGCGGCCGAGAACATGCCTGTCCCGGCACAGGGTGCGGCATGATGGTATTCTGTCGTCATCTGCCAGCCAGGGCGGAAGGAGGGATTCATGTTCTCAACCATCCCCTCATTTTTCGAGTCGTGATTTCAAGATGTTACGGGCGATCCCGCGGATTGACTGCAATGCCACCTTTGATCGTCGTGCTTGCCGCACCCTGGTTTCACGCGGCATCCGCGTGCACGGAGGCTGTTGA
>CAIXDS010000391.1 GCA_903918195.1 uncultured Acetobacteraceae bacterium
CCATAGGCACTAGGTTAAGCGATCTCATTGATTAAAAAAGGTAAAATCCAGGCTGCCAGCAACCTCCCAATCCCTGGCAGGTGTTGATCGCGTCCGGCATCCCAGTGGTGAGGAGCCTTCGTGGAAGGCGCCGCTTCCCACACAGCTCTGGCCCTTTTATTTTGCCAATTAAATCAATCAGATAGCTTAACCTAGTGCCTATGGGGCTCTGCCCCTGGAGCCCATCACCGCTGCTGTGCGCGAATAAACCGCTTGATCCGCGGCGCCACCTCGGCGCGGAAGCGTTGGCCGTTGAACAGGCCGTAATGGCCCACCCCGGGCTGCTCGTAGTGTTCGCGCCGCGAATCATCCAGCCGGTTTGCGATGGTATGCGTGGCCCGGGTCTGGCCGATGCCGGAGATGTCGTCGCGCTCGCCCTCGATGGTCTGGATGGCGGTATGCGTGATGGCGGAGGGATCGATGCGGTGGCCGCGGTGCATCAGCGCGCCGCGCGGCAGCAGGTGCTCCTGGAACACGGAATGGATGGTCTCCAGGTAGAAGTCGGCGGCAAGGTCCATCACCGCACGGTATTCCTCGTAGAAGCGCCGCTTGGACCCCAGCGTCTCGCCGTCGCCTTCCACCAGGTGCTGGAACATCTGCCAATGGGCTTCCACGTGGCGGTCGAGGTTCATCGCCATGAACCCGGCCAGCTGCAGGAAGCCCGGGTAGACCCGCCGCATGAAGCCAGGATGGCCGATCGGCACGCGGTGGATGACGTTGCGGCGGAACCACTCGATGCTGTGCCGCTTGGCAAAATCGTTCACCGTGGTCACGCCCTGGCGGGTGTCGATCGGCCCGCCGATCAGCGACATGCTCTGCGGCGAGTCCGGATCGCCGGCCTCGTTCATCAGCGACACTGCCGCCACCACCGGCACCGCGGGCTGACACACCGCAATGATGTGCGTGTCCGGCCCGAGCTGGCGCAAATGGCGGATGACGGTGTCGATGTAGTCGCTCAGGCCGAAATCGGGCGAGGTGAGCGGCACGTCGCGGGCGTCGCGCCACTCGGTGATGTACACGTCGTGGTCGGGCAGGAAGGACTTCACCGTGCCGCGCAGCAGGGTGGCGTAGTGGCCCGACATCGGCGCCACCATCAGCACTTTCGGGTCGTCCGGCCGCTCGGCCACCCGGCGGAAGCGCTTGAGGTTGCACCAGGTGTCGCTGTGAACGATATCCTCGACCACATCGACGAGGTGGCCGTCGATGGCGGTGTGCCTGAGGCCGAATTCGGGTTTCCCGAAGCGGCGGGTGCTGTGCTCGAAGCTGTCGAGCGCGGCGGCCGTCAGACGCCCGGCCGGGGTGGGGCGCCAGGGATTGTACGGCATGTCGAGGATGGACAAGGCGTGGCTCGCCATCAGCCGCATCGGCGCCAGGGTCGCACGCTGCAATTCGAACACGTGATAGAGCACTTGGTTTCCTTTGCGAATCCTGCCGTCTTCCGGCACGCAACCACCCACCCCGCCCGGGCGAGGGGCGAAGCTGGCAATGTGGCGTGCAGGCCGACCGGGCGTGACACCCGACGACGTTAAAAAAATTCAACGGTTCACCACGGCGCAGGGCGCCGATTGCGTCCGCCTCTTGATGGGGCTGGGTATGTTCCATAAGAATCGTGAAAAGGGCAAGATGGTCCGTACGCGCGATGGTGAGGAAACAGCAACGTGGCATGGCGGTAATCACCGGCGCGGCAGGGGATTGGGCGGTGATCCCCCTGGCTGGCCAGGGCAGCTGCCTGGCCGCACTGCAGGAGGGAAAATGACAACATTCCTGCACGGGGGTCCTGCACGGGCTGTTCGACCTGACCGGCCGGGTGGCGCTGGTCACCGGCCAGGTACTGGCGGTGGATGGCGGTGCCTCGGTCGTCTGATGGCCTTTTTTCCCATCCGGACCTATATGCAGGGACGGGCTGGTTGGGGTACGCAGGCGGTCG
This sequence comes from uncultured Acetobacteraceae bacterium, assembly GCA_903918195.1. Classification (GTDB taxonomy): domain Bacteria; phylum Pseudomonadota; class Alphaproteobacteria; order Acetobacterales; family Acetobacteraceae; genus Rhodovastum. The sequence goes on from CAIXDS010000391.1 coordinate 1,967, forward strand.
GCTGGCTTGGGCCGGCGCCTAAGGTTATGTATCCGCCCGATGACCCGGGCCGGCGCAATGCCGGGCTGGTTCGCCTTGTCTGAAAACTGCGCCTGCAAACTGCCGCTCGCGCTGCCTCTGCCCACGATCGCGGCGGCGCGCACGGGCTTGTCCGCCCCCATCTGTTCTGACGTGTTCTAGGGAGATCCTGAATGACCGACATTTTCATTGTTGCCGGCGTGCGCACCGCCATCGGCGATTTCGGCGGCGCCCTGAAAGACCAATCGCCGAGTGTGCTGATCGCCGCCGTGGTCCGCGAGGCGGTGCGCCGCTCCGGCGTGGCACCGCAGGAGTTCGGGCTCGGCGTGATCGGTCAGGTCATCCACACCGAGCCGCGCGACCAGTACATCTCCCGCATCGGCGTGATCGAGGGCGGCCTGCCGCAGGAGACGCCGGCCTTCACCCTGAACCGGCTGTGCGGCAGCGGGCTGCAGGCGATCCTGACCGCCGCCAACGCGATCCGCGCCGGCGAGGCCGAAGTGGCCGTGGCTGGCGGGGTGGAGAGCATGACCCGCGCCCCGTATCAGCTGCCGGCGGCCCGCTGGGGCGCGAAGATGGGCGACACGACAGCGGTTGACCCGATGGTCGGCGCGCTGACCGACCCGTTCCACAAGGTTCATATGGGCATCACCGCCGAGAACGTGGCGGTGGCGCATGAGATCACCCGCGAGCAGCAGGATGCGCTGGCGGTGGAAAGCCATCGCCGTGCCAGCCGGGCGATCAAGGAGGGCCGGTTCAAGGATCAAATTCTCGGCATCGAGCTGAAGACGCGCAAGGGCACCACGGTGTTCGACACCGACGAGCACGTGCGCAACGACCTCAAGCTGGAGGATGTGTCCGGGCTGCGGACGGCGTTCAAGAAGGACGGCACCGTCACCGCCGGCAATGCCAGCGGCATCAATGACGGTGCCGCCGCGGTGGTGGTGGCGAGCGGTGAGGCGGTGAAGCGGCTCGGCCTGACGCCGCTGGCGCGCATCGTCAGCTCGGGCCATTCGGGTGTCGATCCGGCCTACATGGGCATCGGGCCGGTGCCGGCGTCGCGGCAGGCGCTGGAGCGGGCCGGCCTGACGGTGGCTGATCTCGACGTGATCGAGGCGAACGAGGCGTTCGCGGCGCAGGCCTGTGCGGTGGCGAAGGGGCTTGGCTTCGATCCGGAGAAGGTCAATCCGAACGGCAGCGGCATTTCGCTCGGCCACCCGATCGGGGCGACCGGGGCGATCATCACGGTGAAGGCGATTTATGAGCTGCAGCGCACCGGCGGGCGGTATGCGCTGGTGACCATGTGCATCGGCGGCGGCCAGGGCATCGCAGCCGTTCTCGAGCGCGTCTGAGCTAACAGCGTTCCCCCCTGGACCCTTAGTGAGTGGGGTCCAGGGGCCTCTCGGCCGTCGTGCCGAAGGCGCGCTACGCGCGGGGGCGGGTCCAGGGCAGAGCCCTGGCCTTGCTTCCTTATTTATCGCACCCCGCCAACCGCAGCACGTCCTCCACGGCCTCGGCAGGCACCTCACCAATGGTGAACGCCTGCCCGATGCCGCGGGCCAGCACAAAGGTCAGGTGACCGTCGCGCATTTTCTTGTCGCGGCGCATATGCCCGATCAGGCGCCCGGCGGAGAGGCGGCGGTTGAGGTGGGCGAGTTCCGCCGGCAGCCCGACCGATTCGAGGTGGGCGATGACCCGGTCGGCGTCGGCCTCGGTGCAAAGTCCCAGCCGGGCGGAGAGACGGAACGCCAGCACCAGCCCGACCGCGACCCCCTCGCCGTGCAGGATGGTGCCGTAGCCGAGTTCGGCCTCCAGCGCATGACCGAAGGTGTGGCCGAGGTTGAGCAGGGCGCGGCCGTCATTGGGTTTTTCCTCGCGCTCGTCCTCGCCGACCACCAGGGCCTTGAAGGCGCAGGCGCGCAGTACCGCCTCGGCCAGCGCCTCGCGGTCGCCGGCAATCGCCGCCGCGGCGTGCGCCTCGCACCAGGCGAAGAACGCCGGATCGCCGATCAGCCCGGCCTTGGCCACCTCGGCATAGCCGGCGCGCAACTCGCGCGGCGGCAGGGTGGCCAGGGCGGCGGTGTCGGCCAGCACCATGCGCGGCTGGTGGAAGGCGCCCAGCAGGTTCTTGCCGTGCCTGGTATTGATGCCGGTTTTGCCGCCGACCGACGAATCGACCTGTGAGAGCAGCGTGGTCGGCACCTGCACGAAGGGCAGGCCGCGCAGGGTGGTGGCCGCGGCGAAGCCGGCTAGGTCGCCCACCACCCCGCCGCCGAGCGCAATGACGGAGGTCCGCCGTTCCATGCCGCCATCGAGCAACTGGTCCACCACCTCGCCATAGGTGGCGAGGTTTTTCGATTTTTCGCCCGGTGCCACCGTGATGGTGCGGGTCTCGAATGCGGTCGCCTCCAGGCCGCGCAGCAGCGCGGGCAGGTGCAGCGGCGCCACCGTGGCGTCGGTCACCACCACGGCGCGCTTCTGCGGCAGCACCGGCGCCAGCAGCGCGCCGGCACGCTCCAGCAGGCCATCGCCCACCACCACATCGTAGCAACTGGTGGACAGCGCCAGCGACAACCGGCGCGGCGGTCGCCAGGCCAGCAGCGCCTCCAGAACCCGCGTGGTGGTGGCCTCGGGGCTGTCGTCGCTGCAATCCACCACGATATCGGCCTCGGCATAGACCGGGTGGCGGATCGCCATCAGCCGCTGCAGCACCTCCTCGGGGTTCTGACCATTGAGCAGCGGCCGGTGGGGACGGCCGGCGACGCGGCGCAGCAGCACGGGCAGACGGCAGCGCAACCAGATGCTCACCGCCTCGCGCCGGACGGTGGCGCGGGTCTCGCCATCCATGAAGGCGCCGCCGCCGCTGGCCAGCACCAGCGGGTCGCCGGCCAGCAGACGACGGATCACCCGCCGCTCGCCGTCGCGGAACTCCTGCTCGCCGAATCGCTCGAACAGCTCGGCGATGGTGCAGCCGGCGGCCAGCTCGATCTCGGTATCGGCGTCGCGGAACGGTAGGCCGAGTCGGGCCGCCAGACGGCGGCCGATCGAGGTCTTGCCGGCGCCCATGAGCCCGACCAGCATGATGCTGCGGCCCGCCATTGAGGCCGGCAGAGTGCAACTCTCCTTCAGTGTCACGGTTTCTTTCATGCCGATGTTGCGTGTGAGGGGCGCGAAGGCTAGCACAGCATCGGCCGGGGCACAGTGCCGGCGCCACCTGGACCGGAGTTCATGCGCAACGTCTTCCTGATTGTCGTGGTTAGTGGTGCCGTGCTGCTGGCGGCAGGGCTCCTCGCGCTCGGTGCCTTCCCGCCCGACGCGCATCCCAAGCAAATCCAGAAAGTGCTGCCGAACGACCGATTCGCGCCGCACGGGGGATAGGCCGGCGGTGGAGCGCCACCTGGAGGCGTTCCTCGAAATGCTGGCGGCCGAGCGCAACGCCGCCGCCAACACACTGTCCGCCTACCGCTCCGATCTGGAGGATTTCGCCGGCTTTGCCGCGCGCCGCAGCGAAAAGCTGGCCGGCGCTGGGGAGGCGACGTTGCGCGCTTATCTGGCCGGGCTGTCAGCGGCCGGGCTGTCGGCCCGCACGGCGGCACGGCGGCTGTCGGCGTTGCGCCGGTTCCACCGCTTCCTGGTGCGCGAGGGCGTGCGGGACGACGACCCCACCGAGCTGCTGGACGCCCCGAAGCTGCCGCGCGGGCTGCCCAAGTACTTATCCGAACAGGAGGTCGATGCCCTGATGGTGGCGGCGGCGGGGCGTCCGCCCGGGCAGGCCGAGGTGATGGTGGCGGCGCTGGAGATCCTGTACGCCACCGGCCTGCGCGTGTCGGAACTGCTGTCGCTGAAGGTCACCGCGCTGCCGCGCGACGGGGTGGTGCTGATCCTGCGCGGCAAGGGCGGCAAGGAACGGCTGGTGCCGCTGTCCGACGCGGCGCGCGATGCGGCGGCGGTGCTGGCGGCCGGGCGCACCAAAGGATACCTGTTCCCCGGCCGCGACCCGCGCCAGGCGCTCACCCGCCAGGGCTTCGGGCAGGCACTGAAACTGGTGGCGCTGGAGGCCGGCATCGACCCGGCACGCGTGTCGCCGCACGTGCTGCGGCACTCCTTCGCCAGCCACATGCTGGCCCGCGGTGCTGATCTGCGCAGCCTGCAATTGCTGCTCGGCCACGCCGACATCGCGACCACGCAAATCTATACCCACGTGCTGGCCGAACGCCTGCAACGCCTGGTCGAAGCGCATCATCCGCTGGCCCTGCCCCGCGCAAGTGGGGGCTGACCGGCGCCGCAACCGGTGCTAGATGGTCGCCCATGCGCCATTTCCTCGACTTTGAAAAGCCCGTCGCCGAGCTCGAGACCAAGATCGAAGAGCTGCGGAAGATGTCCGAGGCCGGAGGCCTCAACATTGCCGACGAAGTCAGCAAGCTGACCGAGAAGGCTGACCGCCAGCTGCGAACGACTTATGCCAAGCTGACCGCCTGGCAGAAGACGCAGGTGGCACGCCACCCGCAGCGGCCGAAGGCGACGGACTATATCCGCGCCCTGATCGCCGACTGGACGCCGCTGGCCGGCGACCGCGCCTTCGCGGAAGACGCCGCCATTCTCAGCGGAATCGGCCGTTTCCGCGGCCGCTCGGTAATGGTGCTGGCCACCGAGAAGGGCTGGGACACCGAAAGCCGGGTGGCCCATAATTTCGGCATGGTGCGGCCGGAGGGCTACCGCAAAGCCCGCCGTCTGATGAAACTGGCCGGCCGGTTCGGCCTGCCCATACTGACCTTCGTGGACACCGCCGGCGCCTTCCCCGGCATCGATGCCGAGGCGCGCGGTCAGGCCGAGGCGATTGCCCGGTCGATCGAGGCCTGCGTGGAAGCATCGGTGCCGATGGTGGCCACCATCATCGGCGAGGGCGGCTCCGGCGGCGCCATCGCGATCGCCGCCGGCGATGCCGTGCTGATGATGGAGCATTCCATCTATGCGCTGATCTCACCGGAGGGTTGCGCGGCGATCCTCTGGAAGGACGCCAGCAACGCCACCATTGCGGCCGAGGCGTTGAAGCTCACCGCCGAGGACCTCAAGCGGCTGAAGCTGATCGATTGCGTGGTGCCGGAACCGCTCGGCGGAGCGCATCGCGACCCGCAAGCGGCGATCGCCGCCGTGGGCGATGCGGTGCAGGCGGCGCTGACGCCGCTGCTGGCGCTGGATACGGCGGCGCTGCGGGCGCGGCGGCGGGAGAAATACCTCGAGATGGGGCGCGAGACGATCACGTGACAGGAAGGCCAGGGGCGCTGCCCCATAGGCGTTATTGACCCGGCCTGGGTGCACTTGGATTAAGCCGCATAGCGGAACGTCGGATGCTGGAAGAAGCTGCGGATGCGTTTTGGCGACTTTGAGAGCTTGCGTATGTGGTTGATGACGTTGCGCTTCAGTTCCTGCGGGCTGC
>CAIXDS010000392.1 GCA_903918195.1 uncultured Acetobacteraceae bacterium
AGGACCTGCTCGACGCCGCCTATGTGCCATCGCTGTGGCGCGCGCACGATATCACCCGACGACTGTTGCTGTGCGCCATCTTCGGCACAATCGTCCTCGATGCCCTCCTGCACGCCGGCCCCAACGTGCATCGCCGCCTCACCCACTCCAAACGAAAACGAAAAACCCACATCCGATACCCGCTGAGGAGCTAATTTAACGCCTATGGGGCTCTGCCCCTGGACCCGGCCAAGGGGCAGTGGCCCCTTGGAACCCATTCCGTTAAGAGGGTTGTGGGAGAGAGGGGAGCACGCATGGCCTTCCTGACCGAGCCTGAACCGGCGCGCAATGTGTTGATCCCGGTCGCCCCGGGGATTGCCCGGATCGTGGCCACCAACCCGGGGCCGATGACGTATCATGGCACCAATACCTACGTGATCGAAGGCGAGGATGGCGCCACCGTGCTCGACCCCGGTCCCGACGATCACGCGCATGTGCAGGCCATCCTGCGCGCGACCGGGGGACGGGTGGCGCGCATCCTGCTCAGCCACACGCATCGTGACCATCTCGGCGCCCTGCCGGCTCTGCGCGTCGCCACCGGCGCCCCGGCCTGTGGGTTCCGTCACAGCCAGGAGCCCGGTTTCACCGCCGATATCATGCTGGACGACGGCGATGCTGTCGGCGACTGGATGGCGCTGCACACGCCCGGCCATGCCGCCGACCATCTGTGCTTCGCGCGGGACGATGGGGTGATCCTGACCGCCGACCATGTGATGACCTGGTCCACCAGCGTGGTCAGCCCGCCGGCGGGCGACATGGGGGCCTATTTCACCCAACTCCGCCGCCTGCTGGCGCGCGACGACCGGCTGCTGCTGCCCGGTCACGGGCCGCCATTGGCCGATCCGTGCCGCTATCTGCGGTTCCTGCTGGCCCATCGCGAGCAGCGTGAGGCAGCGGTGCTGGCGGCCATCGCGGCCGAACCCCATACCCCGGCCGCCCTGGTCGATATTATCTATGCCGCCGTCAACCCGCGCCTGCGCGCCGCCGCCGAGCGCAACGTGCTGGCGCATTTGCTGAAGCTGCAGGACGAGGGACGCGCCCAGACGCAGGACCAATCCTGGCGCGCCGCCTGATCCAGACCGGAAGGAAACCGCAATGCCATCCCATGAGTTCGTGACGGTGAACGTGTTCACCGATATCCGCTTCGGCGGCAATCCGCTGGCCGTGTTCCCCGATGCCGCCGGCCTGACCGACGCGCAGATGCAGACCCTGGCGCGCGAATTCAACTATTCCGAGACCACCTTCGTGCTGCCGCCGGCCGACCCCCGTCACACCGCCCGCGTGCGCATCTTCACCCCGGCCGGCGAGATCCCGTTTGCCGGCCACCCGAACGTGGGCACCGGCTACGTGCTGGCCACCCGCGCCACCAATCCCCCCGAGCACTTCACCTTCGAGGAGGGCGCCGGGCTGGTGCGCGTGCACATCCTCCGGGCCGCTGACGGCAGCCCGAACGGCGCCCGCATCGCCGCCCCGCAGGCGCTGTCGATCGGCGTCGCGGTGCCGACCGCAACGGTGGCCGAATGCGCCTCGCTCGAACCGGAGGATATCGCCACCACCGCGCATGAGCCGCTGGTGGCCTCGGTCGGCCTGCCGTTCGTCATTGCCGAGGTGGCGAGCGTTGCGGCGCTGTCGCGTGCGACCCCGGATCTGACCGCATTCCGCCGTGCCGTGCACGGCATCGACGAACTGGCCGGAAGCTGCAACCTGCTCCTCTATGCCCGGGTCGATGGCGACGCCACCCGGCTGCGCGCCCGCATGTTCGCGCCGCTTGCCGGCGTGGTGGAAGACCCGGCGACCGGCAGCGCCAGTGCCGCGCTGGCGGCGCTGCTGACCTCGCTGGCGCCGGGCGACACAGTGGACCTCGCCTATGACATCACCCAGGGGGTGGAGATCGGCCGTCCGAGCCGCCTGTATGCCACCGCGCGCAAGGACGCGGAGGGACCCGTGCTGGCCTCGGTCGCCGGCAGTTGCGTGGGCGTGATGCACGGGCGGGTGGAGGTGTAGCCGCAACCGCCTCGCCCGCACCATTGTGCGACGCGTTGCGGTTCGATACCTGGAAAACACATCCATCTGGCGTTGGTTGCTATTGAACGCCACTCCGACGCGGTGCAATATGCCGTCGTTCCGTTCCGCGGCATCATTCGATCCGCGGGGCGCGACGATGGAGGCGGTCTCATGGCGCGGTCGGATGAAGGTGGAACAGAAAGGACGCTGCGGCGTCGTGGTTTAATCGTCGGCGGTGCCGCCTCGCTCGGCCTGGGGGGCGGGTTTGGCTGGGATGCGGTGGCGGGGCCGGCCGGCAATGCTTCGCTCGTGCTGCCACGCGATCTGGCCCAGCCGCCGATCTGCCGAGTCGCCGCGGGTACCGAAACCGAGACCGGTCCCGTGTTGACCGGGCCGAAGCGGCATCTGCGCTTTGCCTATAACGGCACCGGCATCTGCACCGCGGCGGTGCCGGTGGCGCTGCACCGCGGATATTACGAAAAGCACAATTTGGATGTGGAGTTTGTGGCGCTGGCCGGCTCGACCGACCAGATGCTGCAGGCGCTTGCCACCGACAAGGCGGATGCCGGCGGGTCCATGCTGCTGAACTGGCTGAAGCCGCTGGAGCAGGGCTTCGACGTGAAGCTGACCACCGGCATGCATGGCGGCTGCACCCGCCTGCTGGTGCGCCGCGATGCCGGTTTTACAGATATCACCGACCTGAAGGGCAAGACCATCGGCGTGTCGTCGATCTCCGGCTCGCCGCGGCATTTCTTCGCCATCCTGCTGTCCAACCACGGCATCGACCCCGATACCGGCGTGACCTGGCGTGAATTTCCGGCCGACCTGCTGGCGCTGGCGCTGCAGCGCGGCGAGGTGCAGGCGGTTGCCGATTCCGATCCTTCGGTCTGGCTCACCAGGCTGCGCAGCAACGGCGAGTTGGTCGAGCTGGCCTCCAACCTGTCGGAGGATTACGCCAACCTTTCGTGCTGCACCCTCGGTGTCCGTGCCGCCCTGTTCCATGAGGAACTGCCGGTGGTGGCGGCGCTGACCCGCGCCATCCGCGAGGCGGCGCACCACGTCGCCACCCAGCCGGACGATGCGGCCGAGGTTTTCTCGAAATACACGCCGAAGGTGCCGGTCGAACAGTTGGCGGCCATGCTGCGCAGCCACACCCATGACCACCACCCCGTTGGCGCCGAGCTGCGCGCCGAGGTGATCAAGATTGCCAGCGACCTCAAGCGCGCCGCCATCATCAAGCCGACCACCGATCCGGTGAAGCTGGCCAACCGCGTCGTTGTGGACGTGCCGGCCTGATTTCGGCTTCACGCCGGCGCCGCGGGGGCGACGTGCGGCGTATGGTTGCAACACAACAATGAAAAATTGGATGTACAGCGCATGAAGATCAGCGACATCGTCGGTTCCGGTCCCTGGCCCTACGCACCGGCCGATCCTGTCGTGGGGTTCGACATCGGCTCGCGCGGCTCGAAGGGCGTGCTGCTGACCCAGGACAGCATCTATACAACCTTCATCCCGACCGGGCTTTACATGCAGGAGACCGCTGATGAGTTGCTCACGCGGCTGCTGCGCGACTCCGGGCTGAAGCGGCGCGACATCGCCTTCGTGGTCGGCACCGGCTACGGGCGCATCTCGCTCGCCTACACCGATCTGCCCTATCAGGTGGTCACCGAAATCACCTGCCACGCCATGGGCGCGCATTCGCTGAACCCGCGCACCCGCACCATCATCGATATCGGCGGTCAGGATTCCAAGGCGATCAAGATCGATCCGGCGACCGGCAAGGTGGTCGAGTTCGTGATGAACGACAAATGCGCCGCCGGCACCGGCCGCTTCCTGGAGAAGGCCGCCGTGCTGCTCGGCCTAGACCTGCATGAACTCGGACCGGTGGCGCTGGAGGCGAACGATCCGGCGATGATCAGCAGCCAGTGCGTGGTGTTCGCCGAATCCGAAATGATCTCGCTGCGCGCCCGCGGCGAGCGCCACAAGGACGGCGCCGCCCGCGCCAACATCGCTGCCGGCATCCACTTCGCCACGGCCCGCCGCGTCAAATCGCTGCTCGGGCGGATCGGCACCGAACCCGACCTGGTGTTCACCGGTGGTGTCGCCAACAACCCGGGCATGTGGCACGCGCTGGAGACCCTGATCGGGGCGAAGTTCGCGCGCTCGCCGATCGACATGATCTATGCCGGTGCGCTTGGCGCCGCGGTGCATGCCGCGCGCCACCACGCCGCCGCGCTGGCGGCCGGCACGGCGCGCCGTGCCGCCCGGGCGCAGGCGCGTACCACGGCTTCACCGGCGCGCAAGGCCGCCGCCCGTGCCACCGCCGGCCGCAAGACGGCCGCGGCTCATAGCTGACAACAGGGGGACCAGGATGGCACCGCAACCGACCACCGACCAATCGCTCAGCCCGGCTTTGCTGCCCATCCAGGCGCTGATCGAGGCCGAGCAGCAGGACTTCATCGACGGCGCCGACGGCCGCAAGCGCGCCGGCTATTTCTGCGCCTACACGCCGCCCGAGGTGCTGAATGCCGCCGGGCTGCGGCACGCCAGGCTGTTCAAGGCCGGCAGCCCCGAGATCGTGTCGCAGGGCGAGCGCTATACCCAGAGCGTGTTCTGCGATTTCTCGAAAAGCTGCATCGGCGGCTTCGACCCGCAAGGCGGCGATCCGTTCTACCGTTCGGTGGACAAGCTCTACACCTTCCACACCTGCGCTTCGATGAAGCGGGCCACCGAGGTGATCGAGCGGTTCGTGCCGACCAAGCTGCTCAACCTGCCGCGGCTGCGCAACGAGCCGGCCTCGCGTGCCTTCTTCCGCGACGAGATCGCGCATTACCGCGACGACGTGGCCGAGCTTGCCGGGCGGCCCGTGACCGATGACCAGGTCACCGCCCAGATCGTGCTCTACAACAAGGTGCGCGGCCTGATCCGCCAGCTATCGGAACTGCGCAAACGGCCGAACCCGCCGCTGACCGGCCGCGACGTGCTGGAACTGGTCCGCGGCTTTTACTACCTGCCGCCGGAGAAGCTGCTGGACGTGTACGGCAAGCTGTACCGCAAGCTCTCCCGCGTGCGCGACAACGGCAAGCGGCCGGTGCGGCTGATGATTTCCGGCAGCATCATGGCCGATGGCGATCGCCGCCTGGTGGAGTTGATTGAGCAGGAGATCGGCGCCCGTGTGGTGGTGGAAGATCACTGCACCGGCCTGAAGCCGTTCGCCCACACCCTGCCGGAGGAAGGCGATCCATTCCAGGCACTGGCGGACGGCTACCTCGACCAGGCGCCCTGCGCGCGCATGAAGCCGCTTGACGACAGCCTGGATTTCTCCAGCCGGCTCGCCGAGGAATACGCCGTCGAGGGCGTGGTCTATGTCTATCTGAAATTCTGCGCCTGCTACGGGGTCAGCAAGCTGGAGTTCATCGAGCGGCTGCAGTCCCGCGGCGTTCCGGTGCTGGAAATTTCCAGCGACTACTCGCAGAGCGACCACGGCCAGCTCAAGACGCGCGTGGAGGCTTTCATCGAGGTGCTGCAGGACCGCCGCACCGACCTCGCCCTTCCCAGCGGCCAGACAGAGGAATTCGTCCATGGGTGACGTACTCGCACTCGAGCGTGGCGGCCGCGCGTCGCGCCGGCGCCCCCCCCGCACCGCCGCCGAATCGCCCGGCCTCAAGGCGCTCAAGGCGCTGGCGGAATCCTACTCCTACGCTGCCATCCAGCGCGAGGCGGCGGCCGGAAAATCGGCGGTGTGGGGCGGCTGGAGCTGGGATTCGCCGCTGATCTACGCCTGCGACACCATCCCCATCGGCTACGACCAGCTCTGGTTCGACGACAGCCGCAAATCGGAAGCGATCGCCGAGGACCATTTCCAGGTGCCTGGCGAATTCTGCTCGATGATCAAGGCGATGATCGGCCGGCTGCACAGCGACCGCGACAACAACATCAAACGCATCCTGCATTTCGGCTCGGGCTGCGAGCCGATCTCCGCGGTGCTGGAACTGGCCAAGCGCGACGGCTACGACGTGCAGACGGTGGAAACCGTTACCGCCTTCCGCACCGATGAGAAGCGGGCGCACGGCATCAAGCTGCTGGTCAGCGAGTTGCAGCGCATCGCCGTCTGGCTCACCGGCAAACCGGTGGACGAGGACCGCGTCGCCGTGGAGATCCGGCGCAAGAACCGCGTCATCGCCAAGGTGAAGCGGGTGCTGGAACTGCGCGCCCGCCATCCGCTGTATATTCCGGGCATTCACACCAAGCTGATCTTCATGGGCGCCAACCACATGTTCGGCGCGCCGGAGACCTACGCCGACGTGCTCGACACGCTGGCCGCCGAGCTGGAGCAACTGGACGAGCACCCGTTGCCCAGCACCGCCATCCCGCTGGTGCTGGCCGGCAGCGTCGGCAACCAGCGTCTGTTCGATGCCATCGAAGAGTCGGGCGGCGCCATCGTCGGCTGGGTCTATCTCGGCACAAACCAGTACGACGAAACCCTGCCGCCGCTGGAAAGCCTCGCGCATTTCGTGCTGGACGCGCAGGGACGCGGCGATCTGGGGGAGGCGGTCGGCGCCTCGGTGGCGTATCGCCGCATTCTGGTGGAGGAGGAGGTGCGCAAGACCGGCGCACGCGGTATCATCTCGTCCTCCATCACCGGCTGCCCCTATGCCAGCCTGATGCAGCAGCTGGAGCGTGACCATTTCAGCGGCGTCAGCGTCCCGATCGTCACCCTGGAGACCGATGTGCATCGCGAACCGCCCACCGAGGAGCAGATCACCCGGGTGAAAGCCTTCATCGAAATGCTCAGCTAGGCGATGGCGTTGGTCCTGGTGCCGGAGGCCGATATCGACCGCCTGATCGCGGAAGATGTCGGCTTCGGCGATCTGACCACCACCGCTCTCGGCATCGGCGACGCACCGGCGCTGATCCGCTTCGCCGCCCGCCATCCCTTGGTGGCCTGCGCCACTGAGGAGGCGGCGCGGGTGTTCGCCCGTCTCGGCGCCCAGGCGCACGTGTTTGCCCCGAGCGGCAGCGTGGCGGAGCCAGGGACCAAGCTGCTGGAGGCGACCGGCTCGGCAGCTTCGTTGCATGCCGGCTGGAAGGTGGCGCAGACCCTGGTCGAATGGGCCTCGGGCATCGCCAGCGCCGTGCACGACATAAGGCAGGCGGCACGGGCGGTGAACCCGCTGGTGACGGTCGCCTGCACGCGCAAAGCCGCACCGCTCAGCCGGGCGCTGTCGATCAAGGCGGTGCTGGCGGGCGGCGGGGTCATGCACCGCACCGGCCTGTCCGACACGGTGCTGCTGTTCCCTGAGCACCGCGCCTTCCTGCCCGATCTCGACGCCGCCGCCCTGGTTGCCCGGCTGCGCGCGGCGACGCCGGAGCGCAAGTTGGTGGTCGAGGTGACCGATGCCGACAGCGCCCGCCGCTTCGCCGCGGCGGGCGTGGACGTGCTGCAGTTGGAGAAATTCACCCCGGACGTGGTGGCGGAACTGGCGGCGTCGCTGGCCGGCCTGTCGCAGCGCCCGGTGCTGGCGGCGGCGGGCGGTGTCACGGTCGCCAATGCCTGGGCCTATGCCCAAGCGGGCGCGGACGTGCTGGTAACGTCCGCGCCCTATGCCGCCCCGCCGCGCGATGTGCAGGTGCGCCTCGGTCCGGCGCCGTCCGCCGCCGGCTGATCAGGCGGTCGCGGCGTCACGCGGATACTGGCGCGGGACGGAAGAACGCTACGTACCAGTCCCCGGCATGGGTTTGCCGGTGCACGAGTTCGAACCCGTTCTGCGCCGCGATGCGCGCCACCGCTGCCATTGGCTTGTAGTCGATGGGCGTGGCCAGCAGCCAAGCGGTCGCCATCGACCGCAGGCTGCGTTCGAGACCGGACCCGTATTCCGGGTCGGCGATTACCAGCCATCCCTCCGGCCGCAGCTTGGCGCGAATGGAGGCGAAATAGCGGCCGAGATGGGCCTCGTCGAGATACATGCACACGCCGAAAAACGTCACCAGGTCGAGATCGGTGCGGGCCAGCGCGTGAAACGCCGCCTCGGGGATGGCACCGGGCACGCCCTCGGGATCGTTGACCTGGATCACCGTCCCGATTCGCCCGGCCGGGTCGGAGGCCGGGGTGATCTGCCCGGCGCCGCCGATATCGCACAACACGGAAGGCGGCGCGCCCGCCGGCCGGTCGGTAAGCACGCGGTCGAACAGGCGGGCGAGGAAGGCGCTGCTGCGGCTCGGCGAGCGGGAGTTGAGGACCTGCTCGTTGTCCGCGCCGGGATGGGCGGCGAAGTTGTTGCGCCAGGCTGTCACGACCAGCGCGGCGGTGGCGGCGGTCGCCAGAAGGGTGACGGTTGCAGGCATGCGACAGGTCCTCGGTCGGTGGCCGCGGCGGTGCGGCTGCGGCGCACCCCATAGCGGCCGGGCACTGCCGGCACCATCGGGCCGCACGCGCAGCCGCCCCCTTGCCACTGCGGGGCGGCAGGGCTTCACTCCGCGGCCCCGCAGCAACCGGAGATGCCGTCGCAAGATGCCCCCCGTCCGGCTTGCCGTCGATATTGGCGGCACCTTTACCGACCTTGCCCTGGAGCATGACGGGCGCCGCAGCACCGCCAAGGTGCTGACCACGCCGCAGGCGCCCGAGCGCGGCGTGCTGGACGGAATTTCGCGCATCCTTGGCGCCGCCGGGCTTGCCGCCAGCGACATTGCCATTCTCATCCACGGCACCACGCTGGCCACCAACGCCATCATCGAGCGCAAGGGTGCCCGCACGGCGCTGCTCACCACCGAAGGCTTTCGCGACGTGCTCGCGCTGGGCAATGAGAGCCGCTACGACCAGTACGACCTGAATATCGTGCTGCCGGAGCCGCTGGTGCCGCGCGCGCTGCGGCTGCCGGTGCCGGAGCGACTCGACAATGAGGGCAACGTGCTGCGCCCGTTGGATGAGAACGCGGTGCGCGGCCTTGTTCCCGTGCTGCAGCGCGAGGGCGTCGAGAGTGTCGCGGTCGGCTTCCTGCACGCGTTCGTGAACCCGGCGCATGAGCGCCTTGTGCGCGACATCCTCGCCGAGGCGCTGCCGGACCTGCCGGTGTCGCTGTCCTGCGAGGTGTCGCCGGAAATGCGCGAGTGGGAGCGGTTTTCCACCACGGTGGCGAATGCCTATGTGCAGCCGCTGATGGCGCGCTATCTGCGGCGGCTGGAGCAGGAGTTGCGCGCGCTGGGGATGGCGGCGCCGATTTTTCTCATGCTGTCCGGCGGCGGGTTGACCACGATCGAGACCGCCTGCCGCTTCCCGATCCGCCTGGTGGAAAGCGGCCCGGCGGGCGGGGCCATTTTCTCGGCCGACATCGCCCGGCAATGCGGCCTGGCCAACGTGCTGTCGTTCGACATGGGCGGCACCACCGCCAAAATCTGCCTGATCGACGAGTACCGGCCGCAAACCGCGCGCAGCTTCGAGGTGGCGCGGATCGGCCGCTTCCGCCGCGGCTCCGGCCTGCCGTTGCGCATTCCGGTGATCGAGATGGTGGAAATCGGCGCCGGTGGCGGTAGCCTCGCACGGCTCGACGCGCTGGGCCGTATTGCGGTGGGGCCGGAGAGTGCGGGCGCCGATCCCGGTCCGGCCTGCTACGGGCGTGGCGGCACGCGGCCGGCGGTGACCGACGCCAATCTGGTGCTCGGCCGCTATGATGCCGGGCGGTTTGCCGGCGGCACCATCCGCCTCGATGCGCCGGCTGCGGCACGCGCGCTGGCGGCGGAACTGGGCGATGCCCTCGGGTTGGAGGCCGCCATGGCGGCGCTTGGCGTGGTCGAGATCGTCGATGAGAACATGGCCAATGCCGCCCGCGTGCATGCCGTGGAATCGGGCAAGAGCTATGACGGGCGCACGCTGATCGCCTTCGGCGGCGGTGGCCCGGTGCATGCCTGCCGGGTGGCCGAGAAGCTGGGCATCGACCGCGTGCTGGTGCCCGCCGGCGCCGGCGTCGGCAGCGCTATCGGCTTCCTGCGGGCGCCGGTGGGCTACGAGGTGGTGCGCAGCCTGTATCAGCGCTTTTCCGCCCTCGATGTGGGCGCGGTGAATGCCTTGCTCGACGACATGGCGGCGGAGGCCGACGCGGTGGTGGCGCAGGGCCGTTTCGGCGCGCCGACGACGCAACGCCGCGTGGCCTTCATGCGCTATGTGGGGCAGGGGCACGAGATTCCGGTGATGTTGCCGGCGCGGCGGCTGGGGCCGGGCGATGCCGCCGGCATCCGCGTTGCCTACGATGCCGCTTACACGCGCTTCTACGACCGTCCGGTGCCCGGCTCGGACGTCGAGATCATGAGCTACGCCGTGCTGGTGGCGACCGAACCCATGCCGATGCTGCCGCCGCAACCGCAAGGCTTCGGCGCCAGCGCCGCCCCGGTGCGCCGGCAGGAGGTGCGCGACACGGTGACCGGTGCGGTCGCCGACTGGGCGGTGTACGACCGCGCGGCGCTCAGCCCCGGCGCCTCGCTGCGTGGCCCGGCGATCATCGCCGAGGCCGAGACGTCCACGCTGGTCGGTCCGCGCTGGTCGGCCTGGATCAATGCGCTCGGCTATATCGAACTCGTGCGGGGAGCGGCCTGATGGTGGGAGACAACGCCGCGCTGGCGGGCATCCAGCGCCAGATCATGTGGAACCGGCTGATCGCGGTGGTCGAGGAGCAGGCGCAGACCATGATCCGCACCGCCTTCTCCACCACGGTGCGGGAGGCGGGCGATCTCTCCGCCGGGATTTTCGATGTCAACGGCCGCATGCTGGCGCAGGCGGTGACCGGCACGCCCGGCCATGTGAACTCGATGATGGAGAGCGTGGGGCATTTTCTCCGCAAGTTTCCGGCGGCGACGATGCAGCCCGGGGACCATTACATCACCAACGATCCCTGGCTCGGCACCGGCCATCTGCACGATCTGACCGTGGTCACGCCGGCCTTTCATCACGGCACGATCATCGGGCTGTTCGCCAACACGGCGCATGTCATCGACGTGGGCGGCCTCGGCATGGGTCCCGACGGGCGCAGCGTGTTCGAGGAAGGCCTGTACATTCCGATCATCAAATGCTTTGACCGGGGTGTTCCGAACGCGACGTTTTTCGATTTCATCCGCGCCGGATCGCGCCTGCCGGTCGAGCTGGAAGGCGATGTCTATTCGCTATGTGCCTGCAATGACGCCGCGCGAAAACGGCTGGTGCAGATGATGGACGAGTTCGCCATGGCGAGCCTCGGCCCGCTGGCTGATTTCATCTTTGACAGTTCTCGCCGCGCCACCATCGCCGAAATCGCCAAACTGGGGCGCGGCACGTTCCGGGCCGAGATCTGCAGTGACGGCTATGAGGCACCGGTTGTTCTGCGTGCCGCCATGACCATCCGCGACGATGCGATCGAGGTGGATTTCGCCGGCACGTCGGGTTTGTCGCAGCGTGGCATCAACGTGCCGGCGGCCTATTGCCGCGCCTATGCCTGCTTCGGCATCAAGGTGGTGGTGGCGCCGGAGATTCCCAACAACTGGGCGTCCCTCATGCCGTTTCGCATGGTCATTCCGGCGGGTTGCATTCTCAATGCGCCGCATCCCTATCCGGTGTCGGTGCGCCACGTGATCGGGCAGTTGCTGCCCGACCTGATGATGGGCTGCCTGCACCAGGTGGTGCCGCAGCGTGTGGCGGCCGAGGGCAGTTCCTGTCTGTGGAATCCGCCGTTGCGGGGCGGCGCCGCGGTGTCAGGCCAAGCACGCGGCAACCGGAAAATTGTGGCGGATTTCGAGATCGTCACATTCAACTCCGGCGGCACCGGCGCGCGGCCGGGGCTGGACGGGCTGGACGGCACGGCGTTTCCCTCCGGCGTGCGCACCATGCCGGTGGAGGCGACCGAGAACGTGGCTCCGGTGATTTTCTGGCGCAAGGAGTTGCGGCCGGACAGTGCCGGCGCGGGCCGCACGCGCGGCGGCTTCGGGCAGATCATGGAGATTGGTAGCAAGGGCGATCTGGAATTCGCGGTGAACGCGGTGTTCGACCGTGTCGGCAATCCGCCAAAGGGGCGGGACGGCGGCGGCGACGGCGCGCCCGGCGCGGTGCTGTTGAAGTCGGGCGCGACGCTGCGCACGAAGGGGTTTCAGGTTATTCCGGACGGCGATCGGCTTGTGCTGCTGCTTCCCGGCGGCGGGGGGATGGGCGATCCGCGGCAACGCGATCCGGAGACCGTGGCGCGCGACGTGCGCGACGGGTTGGTGAACGCGGCGGCGGCGCGCGCGCTGTATCGGGTTACGCTCGATGACAACGGTTCCCTGGACGAAACTGCAACGGCGCGGTTGCGCTCGCCGCCGGACTGAAGGGCGTGGTGAGGTCATGCTCATGACCGGTTCGCTGTGACCGGGTCGTTCCGCAAACGAGGCGTTGGCAGAAGCGGGTGGAAAGGCTACAAAGGGTTGCTGTTGCGCGAACGCGCGATGGGCAGGAAAGGTGTCGTATGATCCGCGCGGCGCCGCGATCCGCCAGCGGTCATGGGGGCTGGGGTTCATGAAGATCGCACTGGTATCGTTTGACGCATTCGAAGCCCGCAGTACCGGGTATTATCCCCCCATCCATCTATGCACGATCGGGACTGCGCTTCGGCGGGCCGGCTACGATGTCAAGGTTTTCGACTACTCCGCTCCGTTTGCCGGCATGGAGAGCCTGTTCCGGTCGGTGGCGGAATTCGCTCCTGCGATTGTCGGCATGACCTGCTTTACCCCGAAGATGAACGTGCTCGGCCGGGTCTCCCGCGAACTCCGGCGGTTCGTTCCGGAGTCTGCCATGGTGGTCGGTGGACCGCATCCCACCGCATGGCCGGCCTGGACGCTGGAGCATATGCCACAGTTCGACTATGCGATTGCTGGTGAGGCCGACCGGGCGGTCGTGGAATTTGCCGAAATGATCGAGGGCCGGCGCGAGGCCCGCGACGTGAAGGGGCTGGTCTACCGGAGCGCAGGTGAGATCAAGTGTAATCCGCGCGACCAGATTGATGATCTCGGAATAATTGCCGTTACCGACCGCAGCTTTCTCGACGAATATTATCGCAGCGGCATGTACTGGGATCTTGCTGCCAGATCGCCGCTTGACGTGATGATTTCCAGCCGCGGCTGCCCGTACGACTGCAGTTTCTGCTTCAAGGTGGAGCGCCGTTACCGCTACTACAGCGTCGATCACGTGATGGCGGAGTTCGAGGACATGCGCTGCCGGGGCATCCGCAGCGTGCACGTTCAGGACGACGCCTTCACCGCCAACCAAAAGCGCTGTCTGGCGATTGCCGACGCCCTCATCGCCGGCGGCTACCGGTTCGACATCAAGGTTCGCGGCCGCGTGAACTCCGCCAATGAGCGCCTGTTGCGGCGCCTCCGCGAGGCCGGGGTTACGTCGATCATTTATGGTTTCGAATCCGGCTCGCAGAAGATGCTGGATGTCATGAACAAAAAGACCACGGTTGCGCAGAACCGGGAGGCGGTGCGGATCACCAAGAAGGTCGGACTGGCCTGCTTCGGGGAGATCATGATTGGCCTGCCCGGCGAGGACTCGCAGACCGTGGACGAGACCATCCAGTTCCTGCTCGAGACCAAACCGATCATCGGTTTCGTGCCGGTGTTGTACCCGCTTCCGAGCACCAAGGTCTACGAGGATGCGAAGCTCGACGGCACCCTGGTCGGGGACTGGACGGTCGGCGGCGAGTGGCCGTGGGTGCGTTTGCCCTGGGCGGGCGAGAAGCGAGAGATCGAGCGCCAGGCGGCGCGGATCAACCGGGCCATTCAACGCGATCCAGGTACCGTGCTCTATTTCTTCAAAAGCCTTTGGCGCAAGCTGCTGGGTCGCAGGCAACTCCGGTTCCTGTCGCGGCTGGCGCTCTCCCATCTTCGCCCAGCCGTGTAAACGCGGCCTGCGCCGGAATTGCGCTGGCGCGGGCCAGGCCGAACGTATCTGGCGCCGCCGGCGGCACGGCGCAAACCGAGAGACCACGCATGAAGCGCCTTCTGCTGGCGGCCGTTGCCTCCCTGCTTGCCACCACGGCCCAGGCCGCCGATGCGCCGCGCCTGCAGGTCGATCCGTTCTGGCCGCAGAAGTTGCCGCATGACTGGGTCTACGGCGAGGTCTCCGGCGTCGCCACCGACGAGCGTGACCATGTCTGGATCATCCAGCGCCCGGGCGTCGACAAGCCGCACGCCGCCCCGCCGGTTATCGAGTTCGACCCCGAGGGCCGCGTCGTGCAGGCATGGGGCGGACCCTGGCACGGGTCGGGGCCACACTACGACTGGTTCACCAGCGAGCATGGCGTCAATGTGGACCCCAAGGGGTTCGTGTGGCTCGGCGGCAACGGCGCCGAAGACGGCCAGGTGCTGAAATTCACGCGGGACGGCAAATTCGTGCTGCAGATCGGCCACCCCGGCACTAAAATTGACAGCAACGACGTGACCCGCCTCGGCCGCCCCGCCGACACGCGGGTCGATCCGGTTGCCAACGAAGTCTATGTCTCCGACGGCTACTGCAATCATCGCATCATCGTCTTCGATGCCGATACCGGCGCCTACAAGCGCCATTGGGGCGCCTATGGCCTGCGCCCGACCGACCACCATCTGGGCTATGACCCGCACGCCGCACCCGCGCGCCAGTTCGGCAACCCGGTGCATTGCGTCAAGCTCGGGCGCGACGGGCTGGTCTATGTCTGCGACCGCAAGAACGACCGCATCCAGGTGTTCCGCCACGACGGCAGCTTCGTCGCCGAGTGGTTCGTCCGTCCCGAGACGCGCGGCCTCGGCAGCGTCTGGGACCTGGCGTTCTCACCCGATGCGGCCCAGAGCTTTCTGTTCAACGCGGATGGCACGAACGAGGAGGTACGCATCCTGCGCAGTGCCGACGGCAGCATCCTGGGGGCCTTCGGGCGGCCGGGGCGGCGGCCGGGGGAGTTCCACTGGGTGCACAGCATTGCCGTCGATAGTCACGGTAATGTGTTCACGACGGAGGTGGACCGCGCCAACCGGGTGCAGAAATTTGTTCCGGGCAGCCGGCCGTAGCGGTAGCCGGGACACGGCAAGGAAGGAAGGTCAGGGCTCTGCCCTTGTATCTCTGATCGTGCCCGAACGCGTAAGCTTACGCGTTCGGGCACGGAAGGGAGCCCGCCTTGCCCTGGGGTGGCAGAGCCCGTGGTCCAGCGCGGTGCCCCTTCCGTGACGAAGTCCGTGGACC
>CAIXDS010000393.1 GCA_903918195.1 uncultured Acetobacteraceae bacterium
CCGCCGCCGCCGCCGCCGCCGTCAGGACCGGCGTTGCCGCCGCCGCCGCCGCCGCCGCCGTTGGCGCCGCCAGCGCCGCCGGTGGAGGTGTGGACCAAGAAGGTCGCCGTGCCGCCGTTGCCGCCGTTCGCCGAGCCAGGGATGATGCCAGCCGTGCCGCCGCCGCCGCCGGCGCTGCCGGCGGCGCTGACGCCGACGCCGCCGCCGCCGCCACCACCAAACTCGTCGCTGTTGCTGCCTGTGCCGCCGAGGCCTCCGCCGCCACCACCAGCGACACCGCCGCTTTCGCCGCCGCTTCCCCCGACCGCGCTGTCGTTGCTGAAGGTCACGCCGCTCAGCGACACCGTTCCGGCGGAGGCCACGAGCAGCCCGCCGCCCAGCCCCGCCCCGCCGCCGCCGAAGCCCGCGCCGCCCGTCGCCGTGGTGCCAGTGACGGTCAGATCGTCGATCGCGACGGTGCCGGCATAGACGAACAGGCCGCGCTCCTTGCCGTCGCCGGTCAGCGTGACGACGCCGCCGCTGGTGTCGATGGTCAGCGTGGCGCCGGCGGCCAGGTTGATGGCGGTGATGTCGCTGGTGAGGCTGAAGCTTCCGGTGAGGGTGATCGTGTAGGCGGCGCCGGGCGCCGACAACGCCCCGGTCAGGTCGATCGAGCCGATGGCCGCATTGAGTTGGGCCTCGCTGGCCACGTCGATCGTCGTCGAAACTGGCATATCCGTTCCCTGTGCACCGGTTGCGTTGCGAACGGTAGCATGCACTGGATACGTCAGCGCAATATTGCCTCGTGTAACAATTGATGACCGAAAATGATTGCCCATTGCGGCTTGTTGGCGCCGGGCGCACGACCGGCCGGCCCGACAACGGCGCCGCCGGAGCCACCCGCGCTGCCGTTGCGTTGTGAAAAACCGGGCGGGATTGCAACGCGGCCGGCAGGTTATGGCAAGCGGGTTTGGTTTCCAACAGCAACGTGTTGCCGGGCCGGGGCCACGCTTCTATAGCGGCCGTGCTGGCGGCACTCCGTGACAGCGGGCGCCCGGCTTGCCTGCTGGAGCGGCGGTGAGGTGCCGGTCACAGATGCAATCGATACCGGGCAAGCCGGCCGATCTGATAATGATCGCCGGTGTAGTTCAGGTGCAACGACACGATTGCCGTTTTGAGCATCCACGTGAACCACAACCATTTGGCCGTGCCACAACGACGCCTGGCGCCGCCGCGGCGCCGCGCGGTCGATACCGCCATGGGTTGTAAGTCGCCCGTCTGATTTGGGGTGGTCCGTCGAGAATTTGCGTGATAATGTGAGCTTAGGATAAAATTTTGGACGCCTTGGTAACCCGGGATGCGCTCGCATGGCTGCGTTTCGACGCTTTGGACTCGACTGGAAGCTGAAGGCCCGCGCGTTCAATTTGCTGGATCGCATGCCGATGGGGGACCAGGCGTATTGCCTCCTGCAGCAATACGTGACGCGCACGCTGCCCCGCGCCCTATCCCCCACCAGCGAGCGGGCGAGCAATCAGCTTTTGCATATCGAGCGGGTCCGGCAGCATCGCCGCACGCTCGACGGGGCGGTGCTGCTGGAATTCGGTGCCGGATGGGATCTCTACAGCAACCTTCTGTACTGGTGCCTCGGCATCAACCGGCAGATCGTGGTCGATGTCAGGCGGTGGCTGCAGGTCCAGGCGGTCAATGCCGTCATCGCGCACCTGCAGAAGGACCCGCCGAAGGGGTCCGTCCGCACGCCGCCCGGGTTGTTGAGCCACCGCGACATCGACGCCCAGCTGAAATCGATTTACGGCATCGACTATCGTGCCCCGTTCAACGCCGCGGCAATGCCCCTGGAGGACCACAGCATCGACGTCATTGTGACCACCAGCGTTCTGGAACACATTCCGCTGGACGCTTGCCAGGTGATCATCGACGAGTGCCGCCGCGTGATGAAGCCGGACGGGCTGATGAGCCACATCATCGACTATTCGGATCACTATTCGCATTCAGACGGCAATATCACTACGTACAACTATCTACAATTCGGCGATGCGGAATGGTCACGCTACAATCCATCAATCCACTACCAGAACCGTGCCCGGACCGAGGAATACCGTCAGCTGTTCCGCCGCGCCGGTTTCGAGATCGTCAGCGAGCGCGAGTGGCGCGGCGACAGCGCCGAGCTGGCACAGGTCAACATCCATCCCGCATTCCAGGGACGCTCGCGCGAGGAATTGCTGGCGCTCGGCTGTGAGTTCCAGCTCCGCCCGGCATAACAGATCCCGACAGGCGATGCTCCGCCGTGCCGGTTCAGGCACTTTGCCGATGCCCCTTCTCCTGTCCCCGAGGACGGCGACATCCCTTGTGTAAAGCATGCTGAATTTTCTTCGCCCCAATGCCGAAGCCGCGCCGGCGGGAAGCCATCGCGGGTTTGGCCTGCCGGACCGGCTCGGGAAGTTTCATGCGACGGTCGGTGTCGATCCTGGCGATCGGAGGCGTCCCAAACCCCTTGTTTGCGACACCCAGGGGCTGCCGCCAGGCCATCCGGCGCCCGGCCCGGTACGGCGGTGGAAGCGCCGCATCGGCGTGGCGGCCGCCGTTGTGCTGCTGCTAAGCCCGACATCCTCGCGCGAGCAGCCGGCCGTCTCTGACCCGCCGGTCAGGCCGGCTTCCGTCACCAGGTCGCACGAGTACTCGACTGTCTTCGCGCGCGCGGAGAACCCGATCTCTGAAGGCAGAGCCTGGATAAATGGCGGGACGGTCGGCCTGGACTGGGCCGATGTCGCGACCGAGTCCGGTCGTGCCATTGGGGCGAACCTTCCCGGCAAATACGCCGATCCGACGGCGGTTCTGGCCGGAAGCTGGCAACCGACCCAGCGGGCTGAGGCCCGCGTGCGGGTGAAGACGACGCTCACGCGCTGCTGCCGGGAGGTCGAATTACGGCTGCGCACGGTCATCGGGGCGCACCGGATCACCGGATATGAAATCCTGTGCTCCGTCGTCGGCAGCTTTCCCTATATCGCCATTGTGCGCTGGAACGGCCCGATAAACGACTTCACCGAGCTGGGAAAAGCCGAGCAGAGCTGTGCGGACAACGACCTGCTTGCGGCGGTTGCGCACGGCGACACCATAGCCGCTTACCGGAATGGCACGAAGGTGCTGGAAGTGAAGGACGGCAGCTTTAGAGAAGGAAGTCCCGGAATCGGCTTCTACGACTACCGGGACGACGTATGGATGGAACTGGGAGTCACGAGCTGGATACGCTCGAAGCTCGGACTCGCGGCCTGGCATGAATTCGGGTTCGATCGATTCTCCGCCACCGACACGCCCGACGAGTTCTGTTGCAAACCTCGCGCGCGGCCTGAGCGCCTCGAGGAGTAGGCGAGGTTCAGGCGGCAGCCGGGAACAGACCGGCGACGAAGGTGACCTGCGCCGTCATGGCGCGGCGCCCGCCAAGATCGGTCGTAGCGGTCGCGAACTACCCAGGCCAAGCCCCGCAGCGAGCCATTGCATGC
The DNA here is from genome assembly GCA_903918195.1 of uncultured Acetobacteraceae bacterium. Lineage (GTDB taxonomy): Bacteria > Pseudomonadota > Alphaproteobacteria > Acetobacterales > Acetobacteraceae > Rhodovastum. The sequence continues at coordinate 3,498 of CAIXDS010000393.1, forward strand.
GTCGCCGTGGGCAGCAAAACACGTCAAAAATTTGTCAATTTGGTTAATTTTACGTTAAAATTGTAAACTTTGCGAGAGGCAAAGTTTCGTGTTTACCATTTTTTAGGATTCGTTTAACGTTTTGCTGCGGTCCAAAAAATTGGATGGCGCCTTCCAAAAAATTGGAAACAGTGAGGTATTGGCGTATGCGCAGCCGGATTCCGGAGAAGGGAACCCGGATTCCGGAGAAGAGAACCGATGTCAGAAGTTCTTGAAAGCCGAACAGGCGACGTAACGGCAGACCGAGGGCTGGTTTCTCCAACGTTTTATCCGACGATTTCCAATCGTTCTTCCAAGATGCGCGTCAAGCGGTTATTGGATATCTCGATTACCATCCTACTTATTCTGTTTGTGTGGCCATTGTTGTTAATTGTTGCTGTTTTGGTTTGTCTGGATGGTGGCTCTGCGATTTACGGTCATACCCGTGTGGGCTATCGGGGTCGGTCGTTTCAGTGCCTGAAGTTTCGCAGCATGCGGCGCGACGCCGACCGTGTGCTTGCCGAGGTGCTGCTGCGTGATCCGGTGGCGCAGCGCGAGTGGGAGATGTTCCGCAAGCTTCCAAATGATCCGCGGATTACCCGAGTTGGCCGGTTCATCCGGGCGACGTCGATCGACGAGTTGCCGCAGTTGCTCAACGTTCTGCGCGGCGACATGAGCATGGTCGGCCCGCGCCCTGTGGTAAAGGAAGAACTTACCCAGCACTATGGCGGCGCCGCGATGGCCTATATGTCGGTGCGCCCCGGCATCACCGGTCTGTGGCAGGTGAACGGCCGCAGCCAGACCGCCTATGCCGAGCGCGTTGCACTCGACCTGCAATATATCCGCTCGCTCTCGCTGCGCGCCGATCTGGCAATCCTGTGGCGCACGATCGGCGTTGTACTCAAATGCGACGGCGCTTATTGAGCCGGTTGGGTCACGATAATCCGCGCATGACCACGCCAGCGACAATCCCCACCGCGTCGGTAATCGAAATGCTGTGCCCGGGCGTCACGATATGCTTTCCTCCCAGGGGCGGCGTCGGGCCGCAGTGCCGGGAGACATGCCATGCCGCAGCGCCTGTTCGGAACTGGGGCCTGGATACGGCGACGCAGGGAACGCGCGTGCTCGTCGGCCGGCCCGGCGCGCGGCTTCGTCTGGGGCGTCATCCTCTCGGCGGTTTTTTGGCTGGTGCTGGCTCTGATCGTCTTTTAATCGCCGGCCCGCCCGCCCGCCCCACCAGCATTTCGGCCGCCGCGTCGGAACCGATGCGGCACGGCCCCCGTGCGCGGCCCTCCGTGCAAGTGGTGGTGCGGCCGTTTGTACTGCGAGAGGGTTGGACCCGATGGCAACTGCGACAATAAATTGTCCTTCTGCCAGGGGTTCATGATGTTTTTCGCGACTGTACCGGCCCGCCTGTTCAAACAAGGCGCTGTCTAGCGGGGTTTTGATATCGACATGAACTACATCGGGCCACGCGAGCAGCTGCACTGGTCCCCGCCACAGAGCGAGGAGGCGCCGTTCTATTGGCTGGCGCATCTGCTGACATTTCTGCACCGGCGGTGGCCGACCATCGCGATCGCGGTTGTCTTTGCCGCTTCCACCGGACTCGGCATCGCGCTGACCTCCTCGCCCCGCTACACGGCGGGAGTGAGCCTGCTGTTCGATGTCCGGCGCGCCGACCTGCTGCGTCAACAGACCGGGTCCCAGGACGCGCTGACCCTGAACTCCGTGCTCGAAAGCCAGGTCGAGCTGCTGCAATCCGCCGGCCTTGCCCGCAAGACCGTGGAGCGGCTCGGCCTCACCACGGACAAGCACTTCGTCGAGGGACGCCAGGGCCCTCTCGAATTCGTCTTCGGCCTGTTCTCGTATCTGCGCGCATCATTCGGCGGCGCCGCGACGCATGGCGGGTCGGACGCCAGGCTCGACCTCACGGCGCAGCAGTTACAGCACATGCTCAACATCCGCCGCGTCGGCCAGACCTACGTTCTGGCGATCTCCGTCACCTCGCCGAGCCCCGCCGAGGCGGCCTGGCTTGCCAACGGCGTTGCCGAGACCTACCTCGCCGATGAGCTGCAGGCCAAAGAGGCGGACATCCAGCAGGCAACGAACTGGCTGTACGCCCGCCTGCAGGATCTGCACGACCAGGCGGTGACGACCGACCGCGCGGTGCAGGCATTCAAGGCCGCGAACCACATCATCGATACCGAGCACGGCCTGATGAGCAACCAGCAGCTCACGGAGCTGAGCTCCCAGCTGACCGCCGTCAGGGCCAAGACCGCCGTCATCAAGGCACGGTTGCAGCGGATCGAGACGATCATCGGCAACGGTGTCGATGGCGGCACGGTCACCGAAGTGCTCGACGACAAGGTGAACATCTCCCTGCGCGAGAAATACGTCGAGGACGAACGGCGCCTCGCGGAACTCACGGCGAAATTCGGCCCCACCCACCAAGTGGTCCTTGGCCTGGCCGCGGAGATGGCCGAAATCAAGAAGTCCATTCTGAAGGAGCTGAACCGGATCGCCGACACCTACCGCAGCGACTATGAGGTCGCGATGGCGGACGAGGTCTCGGCGCAGGACCGCCTGAGCCAGGCCGTTGCCAGCGTGGAACAGACCAACGCCGATCTCGTGCAGCTCCGCTCGCTGCAAAGCTCTGCCGACGCCTATCGTTCGCTGTACCAGAACTTCCTGCAGCGCTACACGCAGGCAGTGCAGGACCAGTCCTTCCCCGTGCCGGAAGCGCGCATCATCACCGCGGCACTGCCGCCGCTGCGCAAGAGCGAGCCGAAGACGGCGATTATCGTCGTCCTGTTCTCGGTGGTTGGCGCGGTCATCGGCTTTACGATCGCGTTCATGCGCGAAGTGCTCGACCGCGGCATCCGCACCGCGTCGGGCGTGCGCGAGATGACGGGTTTCAACTGCCTGGCGGTGATGCCGCGCCTGCAGCAGCGCCGGCTTCCCTTCTTCCCGATCGCCCGCTGGCGCACGGGGGCCGGCGGGGCCGCTTCACCCGGCGCGATCCACGAACAGCTCGCCGAGGCGCCTGACGGCGATGTCGCGGAGGCACTCCGGGCCCTGCACATCCGGGTGATCAACCAGCGCCTGCGCTCCGGCGAGACGAAAGTGATCGGGTGCATATCGAATGCCACCGGCGCGGGCGGATCGATGATCGCGGTCAGCCTTGCCCGGCTCCTGGCGCAGACCAGCGGGCGGACGCTGTTGATGGACTGGGATTTCACGCAGGCCTCCGTCAGCACCATGTTCGCCATGAGCCACAGCCCCGGCTACAGCGACGTGCTCACCGACAAGCTGGACGTGGGTCGCGCCAGCCGCCACGACGCGAAGACTGGCATCGACCTGATGCCTGCCGGCATGAATTGCTCTCCCTTTCTGGTGACACAGCACCTGGACCGCATGCAGGGCACGCTCCGCGACCTGCGCGCCCGGTACAACTTCATCGTCGTCGATCTTCCCTCTCTGTCGACGGTCGCCGACAGCCACATCGCCGCCACCATGCTGGACGGGATCATCGTCGTGATGGAATGGGGAAAGGCGGATCAAGAGCCCCTGATGGAGAAGCTTGGCCGCATCGGTCTGAATGAGACCAACGTAATCGGCGTCGTTCTTAACAAAGCCGATACCTCGCGCTGGCAAGATCGAACAGCCGGACCTGCACGGACACAGCCCGCGATGGCGAAGACCTCGCTCCCGACCGTCGCTTGCCGTTCGTTCGCGTCGGCGCGCCCGCGGGCGCAAGAAGCCGGTTGATTTTTTGTGTTGTGGAGCTAAAAATAATACGTTATTAACAATTTCGAGACGGAATGCTGGTCGGCACCGTATAACCGGTGCGCATGCGCCGATCACGAAACAGGCAAAGCGCTGCTGCACCCGGCGATGGCAGGGCGTTGAACTCGGAGGCGGCGGATTGATGCGATTCACCCAGACCGAAATCGGAGATGGCTGGGTCATCGATCCAAGCCCGCATGTCGATAGCCGCGGTCGTTTCATGCGCGCCTGGTGCGCGCGGGAATTCGGCGCGCACGGCATCGACTTCATGCCGGTGCAGGCCAACATGGGCTGCAGCACCGTCCGCGGCGCCGTCCGCGGCATGCATTTCCAGATTGCGCCGGCGGCGGAAGCGAAGCTCGTCAGGTGCACGCGGGGCGCGATCTACGACGTCGTGCTCGATCTTCGTCCGCTTTCCCCCAGTTTCCGACAGTGGTTCGGCGTCGAGCTCTCGGCGGAAAACGGGCGCATGCTGCTTGTCCCGGAATTGTGCGCCCATGGCTACCAGACATTGGAGCCGGAGACGGAGATGCATTACATGACTTCTGCCTTTTACGAACCGTCCTGCGTGCGCGGCGCCCGGTTCGATGACCCGGCCTTTGCCATCGACTGGCCTCTGCCGGTCGCCGCGGTCTCCGACCAGGACCGGTGCTGGCCGTCATTTGCCGCGCTTGAGTTCGCACCGCTGACGGCGCCCGCATGATCGCGCCGCTGGCTTTTTCGACGACGGGCACGCCAGGAACGCGGGGGCAGGGATGAATATCGACACGGCGCTAATGGAGCGCGAGACGCAGGGCCGTCCGGTGCGGGTCGGCATGATCGGTGCCGGCGCCACGGGACGGGCAATCGCGCTTCAGCTCGCGGGCTCGGTTCGCGGCATCCGGCTGGCGGGACTTGCCAACCGCACGATCGCCCATGGCGAGCGCGCCTATCGTGAGGCCGGTGTTTCCGACTGGCGGCGTGTCGATTCGGCGCGGGCGGCTGAGGCGGCGATCGGCGACGGCGTTCCGGTGCTGACCGACGATCCCTCCGTACTGACCGGCTGCAAGGACATCGACATCATCGTCGAAGTCACCGGCTCGCTCGAGGCGGCCGCCGGCGTGGTGCTGGAGGCATTCCACCGCCGCAAGAATGTCGTGCTGGTCAACGCCGAGCTCGACTCATTGATCGGCCCGATCCTCAAGACCAAGGCCGACGAGGCCGGCGTGGTGCTGACGCACACCGACGGCGACGAGCCCGGCGTGGCGATGACGCTGTTGCGCTATCTTCGTCTGAACGGGTTGCGGCCGGTAGCGGCGGGCAACATCAAGGGCATGGTCGATCACTACCGCAATCCCGACACGCAGAAAGCCTTTGCGGAAAAGAACGACCAGGATGTCCGCAAAGTAACGTCCTTCGCGGACTCGACCAAGTTGTCGATGGAAACCACCGTGCTGGCCAATGCCACCGGGTTCCAGGTCGGCCGCCGCGGCATGCATGGACCGTCCTGCAAGGATGTGCGGGAGATGGCCGGGCTGCTGCCGCCGGAGCAGATGCTCGCCACCGGGCTTGTCGATTACGCGCTGGGTGCGGCGCCCTATACCGGCGCCTTCGTGATCGTTCACGAGGATGCTCCCCTGAAGCAGACCCAGCTTGCGTACTACAAGCTTGGCGACGGTCCCTTCTATGTCTTCTACACGCCGTTCCATCTGCCGCACATCCAGATCGCCTCGACCATCGGGCGGGTGGCGGTGCTGCGGGATGCGACCGTCGCACCGCTCGGTGGGCCCGTCTGCGAGGTGCTGACCGTTGCCAAGCGCGACCTGCGCGCGGGCGAAACTCTGGATGGCGTCGGTGGCTTCTGCGCCTATGGCCTGATCGACAACACGGGGTCCGCGCGGGCCATCGATGCCCTGCCCATCGGCCTTTCCGAAGGTTGCGTGCTGACCCGCGATGTCGCGAAGGACTCCGTCATTTCCTTGGGCGACGTGATCGCGCCGTGCGGCCGCCTGACGGAAGCGCTCTGGCGCGAGCAGTGCCAGCGCTGGCCGCAGCAGCGAACGCAGACTGCCAGCCTGCAGCCGGAAATGGCGTCCTGATGCTGGATGCGGCGTTCTGGCGTGGACGGCGCGTTTTCCTGACCGGGCATACCGGCTTCAAGGGAAGCTGGCTGTCGCTGTGGCTACGCGAGATGGGGGCCGACCTCACCGGCTATGCGGTGGCGCCGCCGACCGTGCCCAGCCTGTTCGAACAGGCTTCCGTCGCCAAAGACATGCGCTCCATCGAGGGCGACGTGCGCGTCTTCCCGCGCTTGCTTGCCTGCCTGAAGGAAATCCGGCCCGAGATCATCCTGCACATGGCCGCGCAATCCGTCGTGCGTCGGGGCTACGACGACCCAATTGAGACCTACTCCACCAACATCATGGGTACGGTGAATCTGCTGGAAGCCGTGCGCCAGGCCGACCGTCCTTGCGTCGTGGTCAATGTCACCAGCGACAAGTGCTACGAGAATCGCGAATGGGTCTGGGGCTATCGCGAGAACGAGCCGATGGGCGGCCATGACCCGTATTCGAACTCCAAGGGCTGCTCCGAACTCGTCACCGCGGCGTTCCGTGATTCTTACTTCCCGCCGGAAGCGCTGGCGCAACACGGCGTTGCCGTCGCCACGGCACGGGCAGGCAACGCCATCGGTGGCGGCGACTGGACGGCGAGCCAGCTCATCCCCGACCTGATGCGCTCCTTCCTGGCGCACCGGCCGTGTGACATCCGCTGCCCGGCCGCGATCCGTCCGTGGCAATTCGTCCTCGAGCCGCTGCACGGCTATCTGTGCCTGGCGGAGCGGCTGGCGAAGGATCCGAAGGCGGCGATCGGCGGATGGAATTTCGGGCCCGCCGATGGCGATGCGCAGCCGGTCGCCTGGATCGCCGACCGCATGGTACGATCCTGGGGCACCGGCGCGGCGTGGCAGCGGGATGGCGCGACGCATCCACCGGAGGCGCATTTCCTCAAGTTGGATGCATCGAAGGCCAGAATGCATCTCGGCTGGCGTTCCGTCCTGCCGTTGGATCAGGCGCTGGACTGGATCGTCGACTGGTACCAGGCCTTCGCCAAGGGCGCGGACCTCCGCGCTTTTACCATCGGCCAGATTCACGACTACTCGGAACGCCTGCATGGCAGCGCCGAGCAGGCGGCGGACCAGTGTTCCGATCGCGACAGATGCGTCCGCCCCGTCGCGTGAATCAGAACACAAAATCAAGAGCTGGTGTTGCGGCCAGACGGCACTATCCGTCGGAGTCGCAGCACCAGTGGTTCAACGAACGAAGGTCGATAGCATGAGCAGTGTGGTCGTTCTCGGCACGGGCATGGCGGGGCTCGGCGCGGCCTACCGGCTGAGCCAGGACGGGGTGTTGCCCCGCATGTACGACAAGAACGCGGCGTTCGGCGGCCAGACGCGGTCGTTCCGCTACGACACCGGGTTCACGTTTGACCTCGGGCCGCACATCTCCTTTACCAAGGACGCCCGCATCCAGGCGCTGTTCGCCGATTCCGTCGGCGATGAATACGAGACGCTGCAGGTCAGGCTCAACAACCACTGGCACGGCCACTGGCCCCGCCATCCGGTGCAGGCCAACCTGCACGGCCTGCCCGAAGATGTTATCATTAAGGTGATCGCCGACTTCGTCGAGGAGCGCCAAGCGCCGGAGCGGCCGATCAACAACTACCACGACTGGCTGCTGGCCAGCTTCGGCCGCACCTTCGCCGAGCTGTTTCCCCTGCAGTACACGCGGAAGTACCACCTTGCCCCGGCGGAGAACATGAGCACCGACTGGCTCGGCCCGCGCGTTTACCGGCCGAGCCTGGAGGAGGTTCTGCAGGGCGCGTTGTCACCGGCCTCGACTCACGAACACTACATCACGCATTTCCGCTATCCGCGCCGCGGCGGCTTCGTCTCCTTCCTGCAGAAATTCGCCCCACTGGGAGACATGCGGCTGCAACATGAGCTGGTCGCGGTAGACCCGCATGCCCGGCAGGTGAGCTTCGCCAATGGGCATGTCACAGGCTATGACGCGCTGATCTCCTCGGTGCCGCTGCCCAGCCTGGTGCCGATGATCAAGGGTGTGCCCGACAACGTGGTGGAGGCATCGCGCCGCCTCGCCTGCTCCACCTGCGTGCTGGTCAATGTCGGCGTCGACCGGACGGACCTTTCCCCCGCGCACGTGACCTATGTCTACGACGACGACGTCTGCTTCACGCGGCTGAGCTTCCCGCACATGCTGTCGCCGGACAATGCGCCCGAGGGCGCGGGTAGCATCCAGGCCGAAGTATACTTCTCGCCGAAATACAAGCCGCTCACCGGCACGCCGGAGGACTGGATCGAGCCGGTTATTCGTGACCTGCGCCGCGTCGGCCTGGTGCGGGAAAGCGACACCATCCTGCACCGCAATGCGGTCGTGCTGCCCTACGCCAACGTCATCTTCGATCTCGACCGGTCGGCGGCGCTGGCCATCGTGCACGACTATCTCGACGATATCGGCATTGCCTACTGCGGTCGTTATGGCGAGTGGGGATACATGTGGACGGATGAGAGCTTCCGCAGCGGCGAGGCGGCGGCGCAGAAGGTGCTGCCAAGCGTCCGGCGGGCGTCCCCGAACGGGTTCTGAACCGCTCGGGACAGAGACGGTGAAGCCACTTCTTTCCGTCCAGTACCTGCGGGCGATCGCGGCCCTTGCCGTGGTAACGTTCCACAGCGAAAATGCCGCCCCCCTCGGCCAGTGCGGCGTGGACGTTTTCTTCGTCATTTCCGGCTTCATCATGTGGAGCGTGACGACGAACCCCCTCGGCCCGGGCGAGTTCCTCTGCCACCGGCTCATCCGGATTGTGCCGCTCTACTGGATCGCCACGCTGGTGATGGCGCTGCATCTGCATTCCGATGCCTGGGACATCGTCCGCTCGCTCCTGTTCTGGCCTTACCGGCGGGCAACAGACGGCGAGATCTGGCCGATCCTGGTGCAGGGCTGGACGCTCAACTTCGAAATGTTCTTCTACCTGCTGTTCGCGGCGGCGCTGTTGGTGCCGCGGCGATTCCGCCTGCTCGTCCTCAGCGGCGTGATCGGCGGACTCGCCGTGATCGGGCTCGCCGCACGGCCCGCCGATGCCGTGCTCTGGACCTATAGCAGCCCGCTGATGTTCGAGTTCCTGTTCGGCGTGTGGATTGCCGAACTCACCCTGCACGCCACCATCCCCAGCCTGCCCGGCGCGCTGGCCATGATCGCGGTGAGCCTCGCTGCCTTTGCGATGACGATCGGGGACTACACGCCGAAGCTGTGGCGGTTCGCGATCTGGGGCGTGCCGGGCGCGCTGCTGGTCTGGGGCGCGATCGCGCTCGAATGGAGGGGCACCATGCCGCGGATCCCGCTGCTCAAGCTCCTCGGCGACAGTTCTTATTCGATCTACCTGTTCCATGCCTTCGTGCTGAAGACGGCGGCCAAACCGCTGGCGGCCTTTCCGGCGCCGGTTGCGGTGCTGGGCGTCTTGGCGGCCGGCGCGCTCATCGGCATCGCTGCCTGCTTCCTCCTGGAAGCGCCGGTGACGGCCTGGCTGCGCCGCCATGCCGGCCGGCCGCGCGCAACCAGGATCATGACTCGCCCGCTCGTTCATGAGCGCGGTCCATGTTGTCGGTAGCCGCCTTTCCAGAGGGCGGCATCGCGCGGGCGCCTGGCGGCTCCCTGCCATGGCTGCTAACGCTGCTGTCCATGGCGCTCCTCCCCCTGGACGCCAAGCTGGGCTCCAGCAGCGTCGGCATCTTCCTGATGCTCTGGCTGGGCTATGCGGTCGCCTGGCCGACCCATGCCGTGGTTGCCCTGCGCAGGCAGACGCTGCTCTGGCTGTTCCCCGCGGTGGCGCTGCTCTCGACCCTGTGGTCGATTGCACCGGACGAATCCCTGCGCCACGGCCTGCAACTCTGCCTGACGACGGCCATCGCCATCCTGATGGCCCGCTCGATCACGAAGGCGGATTTCCTGGCGGCGCTGCTCTGTTCGCTCCTGCCCCAGATCCTGCTTGGAATGGTGGCCGGCGGGAGGCAGGTGACCGAGACCGGCGCGCTCGCGGCGATCGGGTTCTTCGCCAGCAAGAACATGTTCGCGCAGGACATCAGCCTGATGCTGTTCGCCAGCGTCGGCGTACTTGCCAACCGGAACCAGCCAGCCGTGTTGCGGGCCGCTGCGGTCGTCGGGCTGGTGTCCACGCCGTTCCTGCTCTTCTCGGCGCGCTCGATCGGCGCGCTCGTCACCGCCGGTCCCTGCGTGCTGGTGATGCTGATCCTGCTGTCGCTGACCGCCTTGCCACGGCGCTACCGGCCCCTGGCGATCTTCTGTTCCGTCACCGCGCTCTGCATCATCGGCCTGCTGGTCGTCGCGGCGGTTCTCGCCGAGCGGGAGGCGATCCTCGGCCTGCTCGGCAAGGGCAGCGGCCTCACCGGGCGCGACATATTATGGTACCGTGCCGACTTCCTCATCAGCCAGCACCCGACGCTGGGCGTCGGTTATCAGGCGTTCTGGATCCAAGGGAACCTGGACGCCGAAGGGCTGTGGCGTGCCGAACACATCCCCGGCCGGAGCGGATTCCACTTTCACAGTTTCTTTTACGAAACGGTGATCGAGCTCGGCTATGTCGGCTTCGCCCTGGTGACAACCCAGTTCCTCATCATCGTGGGCACGATCATCGTCTGGGGCCTGCGCGAGCCCAGCACCGAAAGCGCGTTCTTCTGCGCCGTCGCGGTCTTCTACCTATTGCGCAGCCCGGTGGAGGTCGACTTCATCGCGCCCTTTGGGCTGACACCGCTGCTCTTGCCGGCCGGATGGCTCTACGCGCGCATGGCGAGGGGACACTGATGGACCTGGTTTGCGAGGCCGCCCGCAGCCGCCCGGCCACCAACCCGCTGCCGGGGGACCAAACCCTCCGGTGCCCGATGAAGCTCGCCTATTTCGTCCACGATCTGGCCGACGCGGCGGTGCACCGGCGGGTGCGGATGCTGCGCGACAGCGCCGAGATCACGCTGCTCGGCTTCCACCGCTCCGACACCTTCCCGCGCGATCTGGACGGCATCCGAACCGTCAGCCTCGGCCGCACGGTGGATGCCAGGCTCGCACAGCGCGCCGCGATGGTGACGCGGGCCTTGGTCGGGCTGTCCAGCTGGCGGCATCACCTCGACGGTAGCACGATCTTCCTCGCCCGGCAGCTCGAGATGCTGGTGCTGGCCGCGTGGGCCCGCCAGCGCGTGGCGCCGCGCGCGCCGCTGGTGTTCGAATGCCTCGACATCCATCGCCTGATGTTGACTGCCAACCCGGTCGGCGCCGGCCTTCGCCTGCTCGAGGGGGGGCTGCTGCGTGTCTGCAGCTTGCTGCTGGTCAGCTCACCCGCCTTCTTCCGCCACCACTTCGCCCGCTACGGGGCCGCGCTGCCGCCGCATCTGCTGGTGGAGAATAAGGTCGTGGCGAAGGATGTGCCGCCGCCGTTGCTGGCCGCCATCGCGGCGATCCGGGCCGGCGGGCCGCCGCCCGGGCCACCCTGGCGCGTCGGCTGGTTCGGAATGATCCGCTGCCGCCGCAGCCTGGACCTGCTGGCGCGCCTCGCACGGGCGCTGCCGGGCCAGGTCGAGGTGGTCATCCGCGGCCGCCCGCGGCGCGACGTTATCCCGGATTTCGACGCCATCGTCTTGCAGGTGCCGGGGCTGAGCTTCCGCGGCCAATACGATCGCCACACCGACCTGCCGGCGATCTACGGCGAGGTGCATTTCACCTGGGCGGCGGATTTCTTCGAGGCGGGGCAGAACTCCGCCTGGCTGCTGCCTAACCGGCTCTACGAAGGCACCCTCTACGGTGCGGTGCCGCTCGTCCCGGCCTCGGTGGAAACCGGGCGCTGGTTGCAGGAAAGGCGCTGCGGCGTGCTGCTCGACGGCCTCGACGACGTGCAGTTTTTCCAGTCGCTCGTCACCTGGTTCCGCGACCTGGACAGCGGCGGATACCGCGCGGCGCGCGCCGCGCTTGCACGCGTGCCCCTTGCCGATGTGCTGGACGATCCGCCATCCTGCCGACGTTTCGGTGACGTGCTAAACGATCTGCGGCGAGGCGGCCCGCAATGACCCAGACCGAACCACCTTTCGTCAGCATCGTCGTGCCGGTGTTGAACGAGCAACGCTACATCGCGCAGTGCCTGGCCTCATTGCTATATCAGGGGCAGAACTGGGGCAGCGGGCAGGCCTTCGAAATCCTGGTGATGGACGGCGGCAGCACCGACGGCACGGCCGCCATAGTACGAGGTGTCGCCGCCGCCAATCCCGCCATCCGCCTCGTCGATAATCCCGGCCGGCTGCAATCGGCCGCCATGAACCTGGCCGCCTCGATGGCCGCGCCACAGGCGACGGTGCTGCTGCGCGCGGACGCCCATGCAGGTTACCCGGCGAATTTTCTCGCCGCCTGCGTCGCCGCCTTGCTGGAGAAGCGCGTGCCCTCGGTTGTCGTGCCGATGATCGCGGTCGGCGAACGCGGCTTCCAGCGCGCCACCGCCGAGGCGCAGAACAGCCTGCTCGGCAATGGCGGCTCCGCGCACCGGCGCGCCTCCGCTTCGTCCTATGTCGATCACGGCCATCATGCCGCCTTCGACCGCGCCTTCTTCCGCAAAATCGGCGGCTACAACGAAACCTTCAGCCACAACGAGGATGCGGAATACGACCATCGCGTCAACCTCGCGGGCGGGCGGGTTTGGCTGTGCGGGGAGGTAATCGTGACCCACTTCCCGCGCACCACGCCAGACGCCCTGGCGCGACAGTATTTCCGTCATGGAACCGGACGGATGCGCACTCTGCTGCTGCATCGTGTCCGGCCGCGCCTGCGCCAGATGATTCCGCCGATGGTCGTGGCCGGATCGGTCGGCGCGCTGCTGCTGAGCCCGCTCCTGCCCGTGCTGGCGGTGCTGCCGGCCCTCTACGCCGCCACCTGCATGGGATATGGCGCGGTCGAAGCGGCGCGACAGCGCGCCGGCTGGCTGCTGGCGATGGGCCCGGCCATCATGATCATGCATTGCAGCTGGGCCAGCGGCTTCATCTGGACCTGTCTGCGACACGGCCTGCCCGCCCGGTCGTTGCGGCATTCCTCCCTGCGGCCGGCCACCAGTGTGCTGATGCTATCGAAAAAATCGTCGACACGATGAGTCGGAGGCGATGGACTGCCCTGAAGGGCAACCGGGTGGCAACCAAACGGAAAACCGCGCCAGCCCGGGTTTTCCCTCGGCTACGCCCCGGACTTGAATCGTGCCGCCCGTGGTCACCCCAATCCGCCTTCGGCCAGCCCGACGGGCACCGCCTTCGGCGGGGGGATGAGCAGGCAGCGGTCTATCTGGTTCGTCCCAAATCACTCAAATGCGTTTCATTTTTTCTTATGATCTCGCTTGACGGGAAGGCAGGTGGATGCCATCAATATCACACGCGCACGATCGCTCTGGTTCCGGTGACGGTCGTCTGGCATCGGAGTCGATGATGTCCAAACCCGCGATGATTTGCGGATTTGGAGATTTGTTCTGTGGTTGTCCAGGTTTTTCATCCGCGCAGTCCGGACCTTCTTTACTTCATAACGCCTGTTGCAGTGACTTCTTTGATGATCTGCACCAGGCTTTAGGCGCGCGACAGGGAGTGTGGTCATGAAGGTCGTGCTGTTTTGCGGCGGTGCCGGTATGCGGCTGCGCGGCTACGTGGACGACGTGCCAAAGCCCATGGTGCAGATCGGTTCCCGCCCGATCCTTTGGCACCTGATGAAGTACTACGCCCATTTCGGGCACAAAGACTTCGTCATCTGCCTGGGATACAAGGGTTCCGTCATCAAGAACTACTTTCTCCATTACGACGAGGCTGTGTCTAACGATTTCGTCTGGTCGCAGGGCGGCAAGAGGATCGACTTCGTCAACCGCGACATGGACGACTGGACAATCACTTTCGTCGAGACCGGCATTAACTCCAACATCGGCGAGCGACTGCGGGCGGTGCAGCGGCATCTTCGGGGCGAGGAGTTCTTCCTGGCCAACTATGCCGATGGACTCAGCGATCTCGACCTGCCGATGATGATCGACGAGTTCAAGCAGTCGAACGCGACCGGTTCCCTGCTGCTGGTGCAGCCGACAGCCAGTTTCGACATCGTCCGGATGGCGGCGTTGGGCCACGTCGGGCAAATCTCGCCGCTGGCCAAGACCGATATCTGGATCAACGGCGGGTTCTTCGTTTTTCGCAACGATATCTTCGACTATATCGGCCCGGGCGAAGAGTTGGTGCGTGAGCCGTTCCAGCGTCTGATCGAGCGCAATGCCCTCCTCGCGCACCGGTCCGGCTGCTTCTGGCAGTGCATGGACACGTTCAAGGACAAGCAGTGCCTTGAGGAGTTGGAGCAGGGCCAGGCCCCATGGCGGGTCTGGGGACGTCCCGAATTCGCGCAGCCCCATGCCAGTCTGCTGTCGGCCGGCGAATGATCCCCCTCCGGCTTCGGGAGCGCGACGCCGCGCCCCCGCATGTGCTGTGCCTTGGCTGCCACTCCGACGATATCGAGATCGGTTGCGGCGGGACGATCCTGCGCCTGCTGGCCGAGCATCCCGACTGCACGATCACATGGGTCGTGTTCAGCGCGATCGGACGCCGCGGCGAGGAGGCGGAGCGGGCGGCGCTGCGCTTCGTCGGCCGCGCCAATCTCAATGCGCTGATCCTGAAGAGCTTTCCCGACGGGTTCATGCCCTTCGTCGGAGCGGAGGTGAAGGAGACTTTCGAGGAGCTCAAGCGTCAGGTTGCGCCAGACATCATCCTGACGCATCAAAAAAACGATGCGCACCAGGATCATCGGTTGGTCGCCGAGCTGACCTGGAACACGTTCCGCAACCACCTGATCCTCGAATACGAGATCCCGAAATACGACGGCGACATGGGGCGTCCGAATCTCTTCGTCCCGCTGGCGCCGCAAATCTGCGAAACCAAAGTTGACCTGCTCAACCACGTCTTCCAGACCCAGAGGGAAAAGCCGTGGTTCCGGACGGAGACCTTCATGGCGCTGATGCGTCTGCGGGGCATGGAGTGCAACGCAGACAGCGGCTATGCGGAAGCGTTCTACGCCCGCAAGCTGGTGCTCTAGTGTTCCGACTCCAACGCTTGCTTTCCACGGCGGACCTTGGCGAGGATGTCGGCGGCTCTGGCGGTCCAGACGAAGGGCTTGGGGTGCCCGTTGTGCTCGGCGAGGTAGCTATGGATGGCGACCTCCAGGTCGGTAAC
>CAIXDS010000394.1 GCA_903918195.1 uncultured Acetobacteraceae bacterium
CCTGAGCGACGTCAACGGCTGGACCGGCTTCGCCGACCGGTTCACCCACCTGCGGACCGGCAATCCGGCTGCCGATATCCCCGCGCTCCTGGCAGCGGTCCTCGCCGACGGCACCAACCTCGGCCTCGCCCGCATGGCCGACGCGTCGCGCGGCCTCGGCTCTCTCCCCCTGGTCAACGTGGCGCAATGGCACATCAGCGACGAGAACTATGTCGCCGCCCGCGCCGCAATCATCAACGCGCATCACCGGCACCCGATGGCCGCGATCTGGGACGACGGGACCACATCCTCCTCGGACGGCCAGTATTTCCGGGCAGCCGGGCGCGCCGAATCCGGTGGCTCCGTCAACGCCAAGTACGGCATCAATCCCGGCGCCGTCCTCTACACCCACGTGTCGGGCGGCTACGGGCCAATGTACACAAGGGTCATCTCGGCAACGATGAGCGAGGCCCCCTACGTCCTCGACGGGCTGCACCATCATGCCCACCAGACCGATCTGCGAATCGCCGAGCACTACACCGATACCGCTGGGGCAACGGACCATGTGTTTGGCCTCTGCCATCTGCTGGGCTACCGCTTCGCTCCCCGGATCAAGGACCTGAAAGACCGCAAGCTCTACACGGTCGAAAAGCCGGGCACCTATCCAGTCCTCGAGCCGCTGATCGGCGACGCCGTCGAAACCGCGGCGATCGCCAGCCAGTGGACTGAACTCATGCGGCTCAAGGCCTCGATCGAGGCCGGCGCGGTCGTCCCGTCCGTCATCCTGCGCAAGCTTTCGGCAGCGGGGGCCGGCAACGCCTTGTCGCGCGCCTTGCGCGCAGTCGGGAGGATCGAGCGGACCCTGTTCACCCTGCAATGGCTCTCCGATCCCGACCTGCGCCAGCGCAGCCACGCCGGTCTCAACAAAGGCGAGGCCAGCAACGCGCTCCGGCGCGCGGTATTTTTCCACCGTCAGGGAGAAATTCGTGACCGAACCTTTGAGAACCAGGGCTTCCGTGCATCCGGACTGAGCCTCATCACCGCTGCGATCGTCCATTGGAACACGGTCTACCTGCACCGTGCCGTCCAGCACGCGCGCGCCCTTGGGGCGAACATCCCCGATGACCTCCTTCTCCATGTCGCGCCTCTGGGCTGGGAACATATCGCGCTGACCGGGGACTACGTTTGGGCCGGCAGCAATGGGGTGCCCGATTTCAGGCCTCTACGCGATGTTCCCGCCACGTTCATGGCCCGGGCGGCTTAGCGTGCAGTTTTGTACAAATCGTGTGGTGACCCCCACAAGGCGCGGGCGACCAGCATGATGCCGAGGTCGAAGACGGCGTCGACCTCGATCTCTGGGATGGCGGCCTTGCCACGGGTCGGCAGAGTACCGGCGGCGTCGGCGTCGATGACACGCTGGATGCTGGCGACCAGGCGCTGCAGGGCGGCGCGGTCGAGCTGGTCTGCGCGGCCGAAGCTGTGCACCACCCGCGCTTCGGAGCGCTTGGCCTTGGCGTTCCATTCATTCTCGGCGAGGGCGTAGTAGGCGACGGTGGAGCCGTCCCGGTTACGCCGCTCAGTGACACGCAGATACATGCCTAGAGACTAGGCATGCACGTGCCGTTTTACAACGGAATTCCGAGGCATCCGTGTGTCTAGGTATGTTGGCCGTTTCAACCGCCGACCGCGGCCGAAACCCAGGAATTCCAGGGGTTCCAGGCACCGCTCCCCTCCGCGTGTGCCCAGTGACCGCGAACCCGGGTCCAAACGAAGGGCTTGGGGCTCACCACCCATCAGTTTTTTTCGTGTGTCGCTTGACGGCCCGAAGCCGTGTGTGATTCAAGGATTCTGCCCTTTTTCTGTATCTGCTCAACCCCCGGTCTGAAGGTGCGCTCGGGGGGCTTGCTGAAGGCCGCTTGACGTGACCACGGGCGGCGCGATTCAAGCTCGGGGTGACCCAGCTCCCTGACCTCCCTGGCGCGGTGAACCTCTCCTTCGGTCTTTGCCTTGCTGCTTGCCGTATGCGGTCCAGCGCCTGTGACACGCTTTCCCGGTCCTGCGCCCGGCGCGTGCTTTGCTGGCCCGCCTTCCCCTCGGTCCCCGCCCTTCGCTCCACCTGCTCCGCCGCCGGTCGCCCGGCGTTGTTCGCTGGCTTCATCGCTACTATGGCGGAGTCTGACTTCTCATGCCCGTGCATCACCGGCTTCGGCTCCTCGCCTTCCCGATGCGGACCAGAGCGGCATGCCGTCCTGGCCAGACATGAGACCTCCCGGTTCCCGTCCAAGGAGCGTCCGCACGTGCCAGTGTCTATGACCACGCCGGGCCAGATGGGCGCTCGCAATGACGCTCCCATCCGTGTTGCCTTCCGCTGGGACAACGGCGTCGGCGCCCGGGATTTGTAACCTTTCGCGGCTCCATGGCTGGCCCATGCGCTCCCCTGCCGACGCTTCGCCTCCACCCTCGCGGGTGCTGGCGCACGGCTCGGGGCCGATGCGGATTGCTACTCCTTCATCGCAACGGACTTTCATCGTCTACTCCTTGCCGGTCTCCCGGTGCACTGCTCCGGTTACGTTCGAACCTCATGTGAGTCGAGCTGAGGGGCAGTTAGGCTCATCGTGACAACATGAACGAAGACAGAGTCTGAAATAACGCATTGTTTTAGCTTATTTTTCTACAATTTAAGATGCGCTCAAAATATGCGATGGTCCGAGACAGCCCTTCGTCAAGCTGCACCGTCGGTAGCCAGCCGAGCGTCTCGCGGGCCATGGTTATGTTCGGGCAGCGCTGAACTGGGTCATCAACTGGCAACGGACGGTTCACTAGGCGCGAACAGCTTCCGGTCAGCGCAATGATGCGCTCAGCCAACTCGCGCATCGGCAGTTCGATCGGATTTCCAAGGTTAATAGGTCCGGTGATCTCATCGGGCGTCGCCATCATACGGACAAAGCCCTCAATCATATCATCCACGTAGCAGAACGCGCGGGTCTGGGTCCCATCACCAAAAATGGTGATGTCTTCCCCACGCAATGCCTGCACGATAAAATTCGACACCACCCGTCCGTCGTTCGGATGCATGCGCGGCCCGTAGGTATTGAAGATTCGTACCACCTTAATGCGCAGGTTGTGCTGCCGACGATAGTCGAAGAACAGCGTCTCGGCGCACCGTTTGCCCTCGTCGTAACAGGCACGAGGCCCGATGGGATTGACGTTGCCGCGGTAATCCTCAGTCTGCGGATGCACCGTCGGGTCGCCATAGACCTCCGAGGTGGAAGCCTGCAACACCTTGGCTTTCACCCGCTTGGCCAAGCCCAGCATGTTGATGGCGCCAACCACGCTGACCTTGGCGGTCTGCACCGGATCGAACTGGTAATGCACCGGCGAGGCAGGGCAGGCAAGATTGTAAATTTCGTCCACTTCGACATACAGCGGAAACGTCACATCGTGCCGAATGACTTCAAAACTGGTGCGGTCTAGCAGGTGGGCTATGTTATCCCGCCGGCCTGTAAAATAATTATCCACCGCCACCACATCATGGCCGTCTGCCAACAGCCTTTCGCACAGGTGTGAGCCAAGGAATCCTGCGCCACCCGTAACCAGAATCCGTTTCTTTAGCACGCCCATTGCTTTATCCTGATTCGAAGCTCGCTCGCTGCCGCTAAGATAGCGGCCTGTCCGCGCTTTTGGCGAAATTGCTCCATCGAACTGTTGGAGGCAAGCGACGTTCCCAAGATTCTTGATTTTCTTAACAAAAGAGGAGCAGAGCCACTCCGTTCACAGCTCCTACTGCCCTGCCCGGCTGCCGGGTGGCTGGAAGCGGTGACCGCCACGGCGGCGCTGGATGCGACGGCGCGCAGTGCGTGGTGTCGCGAGCGCGGGCTGTATGTGGCGGACCTGGAGCGCTGGAAGCGGGATGCGATCGGCGGCCTGGACACGCATAATTGCTCACCCTGGGGCGGCTGATTCCTGTGGCGCCGGGGTGGTGAGCAGTACGAGCCGGAGCGCATCGAGCACCGATGCGCGATAGAACTGCCGCTGGCGAAGCTCCGTATCCCTTTGGTGAGCACCGCGTGGGAGTTCAGGCCGGGCCGCGTCGGTCCGGTCTCGTGTGGCTGTAGCTGGCGATGATGTCCGGGTTGGCGTTATGGATCTGGATGAGTTCTTTGAGGTTGTCGATGCGGTCGCGAGTGAAGGCCATCGTTCCCTCGTCGTTGACCCCGTAGACGAACAGGCAGCCGTCCTTCGGTTCCATTCCGAGAACGACATCCCACAGCCAGCCTTCGTCTTCGCCCAGCATTTCGGCGACGCGGGCGATGGTGAACACGGCGCCCGGCGCAGCCACGGTCAGGCGGCCTGTGCAGCGGGCCTGGCGGGCTCTGCAGCCTTCCAGTTCCAAGGCAGCAGTTCATCAAGCTTGTGGGCCGGATGCCCGGCGATTCGTGCCAGCACGTCGGCCAACCATGCCTGTGGATCGACGTCGTTCATTTTGCAGGTTTATGCCGGCCGCCGAGCTGAGGTCATAGCGTGACCTGTTAGCCGCTCTTATTCACGGCATAGCAGGGATTCGCTGGCGGGCGTGGCGTAAGGTGCTGAAAGCGTTCAAAGATTGGGTGTCGAAGCCATCCTTTCCACGTGCACGCACCGAGCCACCCCCGCCATGCCCGACGATACGCCCCTGCCGTTCGGTTTTCCATCTGTCGGCCGCAAGAAGCTGACCGCCGCCTTCGACGGTGGACGCATCACCTCGGATGGTGGCGTCCTGCTGCTCGGCGTGGTGGAGCAGCGCCTGGGGATTGCGGAGAAGTTGGCACGGCTGATCGCCGACCCGCGCAACCAGGCATTCGTGACGCATGGCATCGACGACATCCTGCGCGCCCGCATCCTCGCCATCGCCTGTGGCTACGAAGACGCCGACGATCTTGACCACCTGCGCACCGATCCCGCCTTCAAGCTGGCCTGCGGCCGTCTGCCCGACAGTGGCGATGATCTGTGCTCGCAACCAACGGTGTCGCGCTGGGAGAACGCGCCGACCCTGCGCGAAGTCGTGCGCATGACCTATGCCATGGTCGACCTCTACTGCGCCAGCTATGCCCGTCCGCCTGCCGCCGTCACGCTCGACATCGACGACACCTGCGATGTCGTGCACGGCCACCAGCAGCTTGCCCTGTTCAATGCGCATTACGATGAGCGCTGCTTTCTGCCGATCCACGTCTACGACACCGCAACCGCGCGCCCGGTGGCGATTCTGCTGCGACCGGGCAAGACGCCGACCGGCGCGGAAATCCGTGGCCATCTCCGGCGTCTGGTGCGCCGTATCCGCACACATTGGCCCGATACGCGCCTGACCATCCGCGGCGACAGCCATTACGGCCGCCATGAGGTGATGACATGGTGCGAGGCCAACGGCCTGGACTACATCTTCGGCCTGTCCGGCAACGACGTGCTCGACCGGCTGGTCGACCCGATCGCTGACGATGTGCGGGTGCGCCGCGCCGAGGCACAGGCAGAAGTGGTCCGCCGCTATACCGAGACCCGCTACGGCGCGAAGTCCTGGAAACGCGAACGTCGCGTCGCCGCTCGCATCGAGGCCACCCCCAAAGGGCTGGACATCCGCTACGTGGTGACCAACCTGATCGGCGGTTCTGCCGAATGGCTCTACGACACCATGTACTGTGCCCGCGGCCAGGCCGAGAACCTCATCAAGTTGCACAAGACCCAGCTTGCCTCCGACCGTACCAGTTGCCGCGAGCCGCTTGCCAACCAGGTTCGGCTGATCCTGCACACCGCCGCCTACTGGCTGCTGCTGACCGCCCGCGATGCCATCCCCAGCCGGCAGCCACTTGCCACCGCTGAGTTCACTACCCTGCGGATGCGCCTGATCAAGATCGGTGCCCGCATCACCGAAGCCGCCAGGCGGGTGCGCATTGCCTTCGCCGCTGCCTGTCCCGAAGCTGACCTGTTCAGCGGATTGGTGCGCAGTTTCCTGCCGGCCGGGCCGTGACCGGCGGGGCATCCGCCCCCGAACCCGCCACGTCCCGACACCCCCAGCGCCCACCACGTCCGTTCTGAGGTCGCGATGAAAGATCGCATCGGATCAACGCGCCCGTCGCTCACCAGCCGTCAGCCATGCCAAGGCGACGAATAAGACGGGTTAGATAAACAACGCTAAGCTAGAACGAAACACGAACGTTTCAGGCGGCGGGCCGAATCTGTATGAGGTTGAGGCGGCGGCGGCCAGATGCTGTGGCAGCGGCCTTGTCCCACAGGAAGTCGCCCGACAGGCTGATGTGCTCCCAGCTGACGGGCGAGGTGTGGGCAAGCCACTCGGCCGGGATCACCTCCTCGGCGGCCTGGAGATGGGCGATGGCGTCGGCCAGGTAGGTCGAATTCCAGTGGACGATGGCGGCGATGACGAGGTTCAGGCCGGAGGCGCGGAACTGCTGCGCCTCCGTGCTGCGCTCGGCGATCCGCCCCTGCTGGAATGTGCAGATGACCTGGGCCAGCGAATGCCGCTGCTCGCCGTTGTTCAGGCCGACAAGGCAGTGGCGGCGCAGGTCGGGACTTTCAAGCCAGTCGAGCATGAACAGCGTCCGCTCGATGCGGCCGAGTTCCTGCAGCGCCAGATCGAGTTTGTTCTGGCGGGGATAGGCCGCCAGTTTCTTCAACATGACGGACGGGGCGACGACGCCGGCCTGCAGCGACGCCACCAGACGCATGGCGTCGTCCCAGTTCTCGCGGATGACATCGGTCTTGATCCGTCGGCCAAACAGTGGCTGCATCAGTTCGCCATAGGATGTCGGCGGCTCGATGCTGGCGAGTCTCCGGTCTGGAAAGTCGCGCAGCCGCGGGCAGAAGCGGAAGCCGAGCATCCGGCAAAGGATGAACACGTGATCCGATGCGCCCCCCGTATCGGTGTAGTGGGCAAGGCTGTTCATGTGTGGACGGCCCCCTGGGTGCAAGGACTTTCTGCATAGTCTGACATTCGGGTGTGAGTGCGGTCATGTGTCCGGCCTGTCGCTGCGGTGCCCATGACCGCTGGCCCAGATGGGTTTCGCCGAACAGCCCCGAACAACGCTGCGGCGTCGCTGCGCCTTTGAACAGCACGGGGTTCCTGTTCGTCGGCTCGACCGAATGCCATCTCTTGCGTCTGCCCTTTTGCCCTTGCGGCGATGACGAACGGTCAGGCGGCTTGCGGCAGGCGTCGGTAAGCCGTGCCGTTCGTCATCATGGCCCACACAATGCGGGCCATCTTGTTGGCCAGAGCGACGGCGGCCAACTTGCGCGGCCGACGCTCCAGCAACCCCAGCAGCCATGGACTGGCGGTCTTGCTTCCTGGCCTGGCGTGGCGGATGACTGCCATGGCCCCCACGACCAACAGCTGGCGAAGCCTTTCATTGCCTGCTCGGCTGATGCCCCCGAGACACTGGCGGCCACCTGTTGATCGCTCCCTGGGCGTCAGACCGAGCCAAGCAGCAAAATGACGACCGGATTCGAACTGCCCCGGATCGACTGTCGCAGCCATCGTGAGTGCGGTAAGCGGTCCGATGCCAGGGATCGCCGCTAGCCGTTGGCTAACCGGATTGGCCTTGTGCTTCGCGGTCAGTCGTTTGGTGATCTCCGCCAGTTGCGCATCCAATTGCGCAATGACCCGCCCCAGTTGAGCCAGAGTCTCCTTTGCTGCCTGTGGCATGGTCGCTTCAGCTATTTTCTGCAGCAGTGGTTCAACCTGGGTGATGCCTTTCGCTGCGATAACCCCGAACTCCGCTGCATGACCACGCATGGCGGGTCTGCCTGAAGGCTGACGGCGAGGAGGGCAGTTTGATCGCCGATTGCCACCATGAACAGGATGTGATCAGGCCATCGTCCGGCGTCATGGCGATGCCAAGCCAGGCAGAAGCCCGTGCCCGGAGCTCTCGGGGCGTTCCCGCCCCGGTCAGCAGGCGCAGAATCAATCCCAGGTTGTGGCCGGCAACGTGGATCAGGTAGCGCTTCTGCACCTTCTCGCGACCCCGCAGCCACGCCCGGCGCATGCTGCCGCGATCGAGGATCAGCGCGAAGCCGCGTTCCACCCGTTCGGCCCGCAGTTTGAAGGCGGCTCGGGCGACCTCGGAGAGCAGCCGCACTTGATTATTATAGACGGGCGGCCGCGCCGCATCGTCGCCGTGCCAACGCGAGAATTGGTCGCGATGCGGCTTGGAAATGCGCGACTTCGATGGCCCACTATCAAGCTCTTTCAGTGTGGCGCGCCCGTGATACCCCTTGTCGGCGTTCGGCGGGTGCTTCCGGCGTCAGTGCCGCTTCTACCGCCGTGAGGTGCGCAGCCGTGCTGGCCAGCGTGCCCGGCATGGTCGTGGTGTCACCCTGGTCGGCGGCATACGCCTCGGCGGCAACAACGGCCCCGGTGTCGAGGTCCATCGCGTGTTCCGGCTTGTAGGCCAGATGCGTGCGGCCGTCTTTTAGTTTGGCGATCTTTGCATCCGGGTTGGTCGGGCTCCGCCCGTCCGCGTTCGACAGCGTCTTGTTTTTGCGCTTGCGAAATCGGCGGGACGCGATTCTACGGATTCGATAACGCCCAATCGCATCCACGCTCCTTCGCCTTTTCTCGGCACCGACCCCGTGACGGCCCTGCTGGCCACCTGGCTCGCGCCGTTCCGCGACTGTTTCATCGCGTCGGCCCGGCCAGCGCGGGCGGCGGCGCCCTCATGGGATCTGAAGGGCCCGCGTCTGCCCAAGCTCGCCGACGTGCTGGCAAACCCGGCGACGGTATGGACGAAGCTGGAGGTGACCGACTGGTATGGCGGGCAGACCCGGCTGGTCGAGATCGCCACCCGGGTCGCGGTCTGGTACCACGCCGGCCTGCCGCCGGCGCCGATCCCTGGGCGCTGGTCTGCGACCCGACCGACCGGCGCGAGCCACAGGCCTTCCTCAGCACCCGCCTCGACGACAAGCCCGCGGACATCTTTGGCTGCATCGTCTCGCGCTGGCGGGTGGAGACGACGTTCCAGGAGGTCCGCCGCCATCTCGGCGTCGAGACCCAGCGCCAGTGGTCGGACCTTGCCATCCTGCGCACCGCCCCGGCGCTGCTCGGGTTGTTCTCGCTGATCACGCTGTGCGCCAGCCAGCTGACGGGGGCGCCGGCCGCCACCCTGCGCCCGCAAGGCGCCGCCTGGTACGACAAGCGCGAACCTACCTTCAGCGACGCCATCGCCGCAGTGCGCCGCGCGCTCTGGTGCCCGCGCATTTTTCGATGCCCCGGCCAGGCCAGGGAACAACCGAAATCGTCACGACGCTCCTGCACAGGCTGGTCCAGACCGTGTGCTACGCCGCGTGAAGACTCGAAATTTGACCCTGTGGCGACTGACTGACCCGATGCACTCCGAAACAGACGACGGAAAGCCGAGCTGAGGAGGAAGATGCGCGGCGCCCAAACCGGGAGCGAGAGAACTTGATCAAGGAGCGCGGGCGGCACGTGAACCGCATCAAGGGCCTCTGTGTGCAGCAGGGATTGTTCACTACGAGCCCATGCGCGCAGACTGGCATGAACGCTTGGCGGAGCTGCGGACGGGGAACCACCTCAATCCACTCTGTCATCGACACGTCGTGCAATCACAACCTCCTTTCACCTTGAAGTATATGAAAGTGTCGCACTGGACTTGCACACCGGCCTGTGACAGAATTAGAACATCGATAGCTGCATTGAGGTTAGAGGCTGACCCGGAATGTGTTCGCAATGAATGTTGAGCGGCTGACCTCAACGGGTTAGTTGAAATGGCTGGCGGGCAGCGCCCGGGCCACAGCAGGCAAACTCAGAGATTTGTAGGCATTCTGCCCTCGGTCCGGATCGGACACTCCGATTGAAACAAGATGGTGAGCTTCCCACATGACCAACGCCGTCCCGTCGCGCCTCGCGCCGCATCTGAGGCAGCTTGAGGCTGAGAGTATCTCGATCATTCGCGAGGTGACGGCAAGCTTTCGCACCCCGGTTCTGCTCTACTCAATTGGCAAGGACAGCAGTGTCGTTCTGCACCTAGCGATGAAGGCCTTCGCGCCGGGCAAGCCGCCATTTCCGCTGTTGCACATCGCAACCGGCTGGGATTTCCGGGCAATGCTCGAGTTTCGCGACCGGCGCATCGCCGAACTCGGCTACGACCTTATTGTCCACACCAATCCGGACGGGCTGGCGCAGGGCATCAACCCGCTGACCCATGGTTCACAGGTCCACATGTCGGTCATGGGCACCGAGGCGCTGAAACAGGCGCTCGACTCGCATGGCTTCGACGCCGCCATTGGCGGCGCCCGGCGCGACGAGGAGAAGTCTCGCGCCAAGGAGCGCGTCTTTTCTCACCGTGCGCCAGGCCATGTATGGGAACCGCGCGGCCAGCGGCCGGAACTTTGGGGTCTCTACAACACGCGCATCGCCCTGCGCGAAACAATGCGCGTTTTCCCGCTCTCGAACTGGACTGAGTTCGACGTCTGGGACTACATCGCGGCCGAGAACATCCCGATCGTTCCGCTTTACTACGCTGCCCCACGTCCGATCGTGCGCCGCAGTGGCATGCTGATTATGCGCGATGACGAGCGCATGCCGCTCGATCCAGGGGAGCAGGTGGAAACGATGTGGGTGCGCTTCCGCACCATGGGCGACTGGCCGCTGACCGCCGCACACGAGAGTCGGGCGGAGACGATCGACCAGGTGGTTGCGGAAATCCGCGTCGCCCGCGTCAGCGAGCGTTCCGGTCGATTGATCGACAACGATCAGGACGCCTCCATGGAACGCAAGAAGCGCGAGGGCTATTTCTGATGGACCGGATTGTGGTGCATACTGAACCTCCGCGCAGCCTGCTGCGCTTCCTGACCTGCGGCTCGGTCGATGACGGGAAGTCCACGCTGATCGGGCGCCTGCTTTACGACTCGCGCCTGATCATGGAGGACACGCTCAACTCTCTGGCGAAAGACAGCCGCAAGCACGGCACGGTCGGCGAAGACATCGACCTTGCTCTGCTGGTGGATGGGCTTGAGGCCGAGCGGCAGCAGGGCATCACGATCGACGTGGCCTACCGGTTCTTCGGCACGCCGAAGCGCAACTTCATCGTGGCCGACACGCCAGGGCATGAGCAGTATACGCGCAACATGGCGACCGGAGCGTCGAACTGCGAGCTCGCCATTATCCTGGCCGATGCCCGCAAGGGCGTGCTGACCCAGACGCGGCGTCACACCTATATATGCTCACTGCTCGGCATCCGGCATGTGGTGCTGGCGGTGAACAAAATCGATCTTGTTGATTTTTCTGAGCAGACCTTCGACCGCATCGTCGGCGATTGGCTGACCTTTGCTTCCAGCCTGGGCTTTCAGACCATGGTGCCGATCCCGCTCTCGGCCCGGTTTGGCGATAACGCCACGCAGCGCTCTGGCAACACGCCCTGGTACCTGGGGCCCACGCTGATCGACCACCTTGAGAAAGTGGACGTCGAAGGTGACACGGCCGCCAAGCCCTTCCGTTTTCCGGTCCAGTGGGTCAACCGTCCCCATCAGGACTTTCGCGGCTTCTCGGGCACCGTGGCGTCCGGTCGGGTTACATTGGGCGACGCCGTCGTGGTCGCGGCCTCAGGTCGGCAGAGCCGCGTTGTGCGCATCCTCGGACCCGACGGCGACATTTCTGGCGCGGCGGCCGGCGAGGCGGTGACGATCTGCCTCGCGGACGAGATTGACATTGCGCGCGGCGACATGCTTGTACCGCCCACCGCCCGGCCTCAGGTCGCGGACCAGTTTGCCGGCCACCTGCTGTGGATGGACGAGGAGGCGATGTTGCCTGGCCGCCAGTACATGATGCGGATCGGTAACCTCTGGACCACGGCCTCGGTCACCTCGATCAGGCACCGGGTAAACGTGAATACGCTGGAGCACCAGGCGGCGCGGCGGCTCGAGCTGAACGAAATCGGTGTTTGCAACATCGAAGTGAAAAAACCCGTGCCGCTTGACCCCTATGCGGAGAACCGCACTACGGGCGCATTCATCCTGGTAGACCGCTTTAGCAACCGCACTGCCGGCGCGGGCATGGTGGACTTTGTCCTGCGACGCGCGACCAACATCCACCACGAGGACTACCCGGTGGACAAGCTCGCCCGCGCCACGCTGGACCACCAGAAGCCGCTCGTGCTGTGGTTCACTGGTCTCTCCGGCTCAGGCAAATCGACCATCGCGAAGCTCATCGAACAGCGGTTGCACCGCCGTGGGCGCCATACATACACGCTCGACGGTGATAACCTTCGCCAGGGACTCAACCGCGATCTTGGCTTCACGGACGCGGACCGTGTCGAGAATATCCGCCGCGTGGGCGAGGTGGCGAAGCTCTTCACCGATGCGGGGCTGATCGTGCTTTGCTCCTTCATCTCGCCCTTCCAGGCCGAGCGCCAGATGGTGCGCGATATGTTTGAGCCCGGCGAGTTCGTGGAGATTTTCGTGGACACGCCGATTGACGAGTGCATACGGCGTGACCGGAAGGGGCTCTATGCCAAGGCAAGGAGCGGCGTGATCCAGAATTTTACCGGCATCACGAGCCCCTATGAGCCGCCCGAACAGCCAGACTTCCACTTGCGAACCGCGGGTACGACGGCCGAGGAGCTGGCGGAGGTGGTGCTACGCGGCGTGTTGCCGCTTATCGAGGGATAGGGCGCGCAAGAAACCGAATCTAACCTGCGGCGCGTTTCCCGTGATGGAGGGGCGAGGCAACACAGGCGCAACGCGGCATCCAGGCCATACGGCAAAGCGATGCCGACCTTGCCGTGAGTGGGCTCGAACTCTGCCCGCCCACGAGATACAGCGAGAAGACAGCTCTCTGGATCGCGGGCGTCAGCCGAATTGCCATCCGGCAAGCATCACCGCTGCGATCTTTGCATATTGCTCTCTCCATTTCCATTCGGCTTCTTTATCTCGCAAAAGCCAGTCGTTGATTGCACCAACAGCCCAGGCAGCTCTCTGCGGCTCCAGACTGTCCCACGTTTCCGCCAAATTCGGCATGCTCTTTATCATCCGAACCATTTGGCGGCAGGCGATGGGATCAATGAAAGCTGTCGGAAGGCAACGCCGCAGGATGCCTACATACTCCCGTTTTGGCGGCGACTCTGCGGCAAATGCGCTCTCGATCAACGGCAGAAATCCGCGGGCCGTGATTACGAAGTTAGCCACCCGGTGATCCGCGATCTGGATACTGGCAAACCCATCCGCAGCAGCACCGATGTGGCTGGCGTGAATTATGTCTGCTCCGACGTTGCCGGTGATTATCGAATACCGGCACTTCGAAAACACGAAAGCGCCAGCGTCGTCAACGTCAAGAACCGGATCCAAAGATGCCGGCTTATAGATTGGCGGTCCACCGAGGCGATGCGCGTGCACCGTGAATTGCGGCGAGAACGCGATGCAAGCTTGCGCATTAAGCAACTTTGCAAATATTACCGCTCCGAGCCCTCCTGCGCTTACGCCAATTGTCACGACCCGTGCCGGCTCAAGTGGCCTCAAGACTTTTTGAATTTCCGCAAGAATTTTTTGGTTGTGCGCCAGTCGGCTATAGAAGCTGATAGTTTTGTCAACAACGAATACCCGAGTGACTTCTAATCCCTGCGTAGACCGAAAAAACTCCTCCTGCGGTGTGCCGCCAAATAAGAGGGCGGCACCGGAGAAGACCACAAGAACGGCTGAGCGTTGCGTGCCGAACTGGACGCTAACGCGCAACCCGTCATCATCAAAGACCGTGCTAGTAGATGCCATGCCGCTCACAGTACCTGTAAATCTGTCCCTATATCAGTCGTGTTTTCCCGCCGTGGCGGTCGGGCACATGGATCAAAGGCCGAGGATCCTTCTCAGCTCGCGCGTGGTTTCAGCCGTTGCGAGGTTCGTCAGATATTCATTTGGGTAATATGTATCTTCGACACGACCATTCGGCATGTTCGTGCACCGCTGTTCACGGGGCATCGCCGTCAAGATCCGGGGAACCGGGGGAGAGACCGCGTAGGCAAGACCATCCACGGCCCGGATCAGCCGCTCAAAGCATGGTGTATCAATCAGATATGGGAAACGCCCAATCCAATTGCCAAACGAGCTGCCGCTGTCAGAGATCTCATGATGGTGCCGCTGGCTGATCCACAGAAGGACTTTTGGGCAGTCTATGAGGCCGATCAGTTGCAGCATCTTCGCAGTGTAACTCTCCCGAATTTCGTCTCCAAGCTCCTTGCGAGACGCATCTGTTCCGGATTCCCAAAGAGCCTGGAGTATTTTTAGGGAATCCGTGTAGGACGTATTCCCAGGTTGCTTCCAATGATTATTGGCGTTAGGGCTAATCGTGTAATCTCGCACCGAGACGCTGCGCCCAGCCATGAAAGCAATCACGGCAGCGTCGCATTGATTTACATACTTTATGAGGTCAGGGCGACCAATGTAGAACTCCGGCCCGGCTCCACCCGCGCCAAGGTTCAGACATTGGCAGCTAAGCTGATGTGCAACGCCGAACGGAACCGAATCTTCGGTGTAGATACCAAAAAGCTGAGCGCCACCCAAAAAGGCGATCCGCCTGCCGGGGACGCCTGCCTGAACGGCGGCACCAAAGCCCGGCGATGCCTCCGCAACCGGATTCCAGGAATTCGGATGCTTCCTAAAAAAGAAACCCGACAATTGCTGATATTCATATTTTATAAAT
Source organism: uncultured Acetobacteraceae bacterium (assembly GCA_903918195.1). GTDB lineage: Bacteria > Pseudomonadota > Alphaproteobacteria > Acetobacterales > Acetobacteraceae > Rhodovastum. The sequence goes on from CAIXDS010000394.1 coordinate 14,666, forward strand.
GGTAGATCTCGTACCATATAATAACGCCGATCTGCGTACGACTTAATCAAGTCATAAGTTAGCATATTACTAAACCCCGTTTAAGAAAATCTCAGCGACACGCCGCAAATTGGTCCAGCTCCCATTTACACATTGATTCGATGATTTGCATATCGTCGGGAGTAACCTCAACGTCACTCAGCAGTTCAGACTTTTTTTCGTTGACATTGTCGTAAGGGATGGAATCGACTGCTATTCCGAGTTTCCGGAGCAACTCACATGCAGAGGCGCCGAGATCCTGAACCGTCAGCACGTGATCGACGAGAAGACGTCCGTCGCGGTCCGTGATATATTGTTCGACGGTCTCTGGCATGTCGCCCCCAAGAAACTGACGAAAGCTGAAGTTTGCTCTCCCATAGCGACGCAAATGGGCGTAGTGCGAAAGCATCCGATCCTTGGTGTTGCGCAAGCTCATGAACACTTTCGGTGTGCGCTCCCAAACTTCTTCCGGTAGAAACGCCTTTAGCTCGAATGCAGTAGAATGTTTCCATAGCAGCCCTCTCGAATACCATTCTGCCGAGCGGGCTTCGCCTGCAGAATCATATCCCCAATACAATGCCTGATCTCCAACTGCCTGGATCACTGCCCGCGCGACCGAGGTGCCAGCGCATTTCTGCATATGAATCAGGGCAAGGACCCCGTCGATAACCACCATTCCTCAATCTCGCTCTATATCACCCAGGAAACCCCGGAATTATGCAATCCTACACCGGGTTCGGGAGAATGGGCAAGGTCGGGGTTCCAGGGCCAGCGCATTCTCAATGCGGCTGAGTCGCGTTTGCGCTTGGTGGTGGCGCGCTCCGGCGTGGTCATGATTTTGCAGTTCGGCGCTGTCGGGCGCGTTGCTCGGCGCGCTTGCGGGCTTTCCTGGCGTAGTACGATTCGCCCTTGATGACAACGATCTCGGCGCGGTGAACGAGGCGGTCCACCGGCACCATCCGTCATGACCACAGTGGCCAAGCCGTCGCGGTGCGGCTCGACAATGCGCGACTTCCATCTCATCGTTCGCCAGCCAGTCCGATCAAACTTTCCCAACTGTCCTGAAGGCCGATTCCACCTCAACGTCTGGACTCTTCCCAGGCCGCACTGCCATAGGTTGCAAACACCGAGCGAGGACTCACGCATGACTGCGCCGCTGCCCAGTCCCGGCAACGACCCGATTTCTTCCCACCTGGTGGTGCCAGTGCTGCTGTCCGGTGGCTCCGGCACGCGGCTCTGGCCGGTCTCACGCGCGAGCTTTCCGAAACAGTTCTGGCCGCTGGTCTCCACCCGCTCGATGATCGAGGAGACCGCGCGCCGCGGGCTGGGCGAAGGCTTCGCGCCGCCGATCGTGGTGTGCAACCAGGCGCACCGGTTCGTGGTGGCCGAGCAATTGCGGCGCGCCGGGGTGACCGCGCCGCGCATCGTGCTGGAGCCGGTTGGGCGCAACTCCGCTCCGGCGATCGCCGCCGCGGCTCTGCTGGTCGCCGAGCAGGACCCCGACGCGGTCCTGTGGATGATGGCTGCCGACGCAGCCATTCGCGATGTTCCCGCGCTGCACCGCGCCCTCGCCGCGGCGGTGGCGGCGGCGCGGGCCGGGCGTGTCGTGACCTTCGGTATGCGCCCGACCTCGGCCGAGACCGGTTATGGCTATATCGAGGTGGGCGAGCCGCTCGCCGACCTTCCTGGCGTGCACGACCTCGCCCGCTTTGTCGAGAAGCCCAATCCGGCCATGGCGGCGAAGCTGTCGGCTTCCGGCCGGCATCTGTGGAACTCGGGCATGTTCGTGTTCACCGCGCGCACCCTGCTGGCGGAGATGGAGCGGCACGCACCCGACGTGTTGGTGGCCCTTCGCCCGGCGGTGAGCGGACGGACCGAGGATCTGGATTTCATCCGCCTGGAGCCCGACGCATTCGGCCTCGTGCCCAACATCAGCCTTGACTACGCGGTGGCCGAGCGCACCGACCGCGCCGCCGTGGTGCCGGCCGATCTGGGCTGGTCGGACGTGGGAAGCTGGGCCGCGCTGTGGGAGATGGGCGCCAAGGACGAGAACGGCAACGTCGCGGTGGGCGACGTGCTGCTGGAGGATGCCGACAACTGCTACGTGCGCAGCGACGGCATCCTGACGGCGGTGCTGGGATTGCAGGATGCCGTTGTGGTGGTGACCGAGGATGCGGTGCTGGCGATGCACCGCGACCGGGCGCAGGACGTCAAGCGCGTGGTGGACCGGCTGCGCGCGGCCGGGCGGCGCGAGGCGGTGGCGCATAACCGTGTGTATCGCCCCTGGGGGTTCTACGAGGGCCTGATCGAGGGTGAGCGGTTCCAGGTCAAGCGCATCGTCGTGTCGCCGGGGCAACGGCTGAGCCTGCAGAAGCATTTTCATCGCGCCGAACACTGGGTGGTGGTGAGCGGCACGGCGCTGGCCACCTATGACGGGACGACGAAACTGGTCCGCGAGAACGAGAGCGTTTATCTCCCGCTTGGCTGCGTGCATCGGCTGGAGAACCCGGGCCGGATTCCGCTGACGCTGATCGAGGTCCAGAGCGGGGCGTATCTCGGCGAGGACGATATCGTCCGGTTCGAGGATACCTACGGGCGGAAGTAGGTACACGAGACCGACCATTTTGTGGCTATGCGGTCAATCGGCGTCGAAATTTGAGCTCTCATTTCGGTCTGATGTTACGCTCGTGCCTTGTGGCCCCGCCGGTGCGAGAGGCGGCGGGTAACCTACTTCGCCGACTTGCTGCCCCGCCTCGTCAACGGCTGGCTGGCGGTCGCGTATCGACGAGCTCATGCCCTGGTGCTAGGTACAACCGGCCGCAGCCTGAACGTCAAGCCAGAATCAGCAGGGTCACAGAGCTCCACTTACATCGCAGCCGCGAGCAAGCAATTCGGGATAGCTTAAAGCTGCATGCGCTCCAGCGTCATGTTGGCGCGCATTCTGATCCTTTTTAGTAACATCAAGTCAAGAGGGATTACTGTTTGGCGACAGAGTTATCTGCTCCGAGCAGGTAGCCGATGACACGCAAAGGATTCGGCAGCGGCCCCTCCGCCAGGATCTGCAGGCTCAACAGCGCTACTCCGATGTCATCTGCGCCGTTCATATTTGCGTCGATGAAAGTCGTCTGCACTCTTGGCCCCTTCGCCCGAAGTGTCGCCTTTCGGGTCATGTTCTCCAACCTTAGCAGGATGTCGATATCTTGTTCGGCCCTGTCTGGCCGGCGCAGGTCAAGCGAGACCGCGATTCGGTTGGCTGTGTCCTCAGGAAGAACAATCCGCATGACACCGGTGCCCGTTGCCAGCGACAAGGTCCCATCCAACTCGATGGCGAAGCCCTGCACGGATTTGTACGCCCGCTGCCCATCAACCGGAATGTATTCTCCATAGACGGACGGCGGCGAGCGGCGAGCCTGCCAGAATACGGCATCGCTGTTGCGTCCGGCGAGAGTCATTGTCTCCTCCAGCAGGGCGAGGATCCGTTCGTTTTCTGGCGAAACAAGGATACCTTGCTGCAGTACGGCTGCGGCATCATGCGGCAGGTTACAGCCGAGCAAGCCGCGGCCCATCAGCCGATATCCCTCTGGCAGAATTGGGCATTGCGCGATGACAGTCGCAGCATGCACGACAGCCTGCCAGTACTCGCCGATCTCAAGTGCGACAGAGGCGGCCTGTGCGGCAACTTTCGGATCGCCGAACCGGGCTGCGGCAACCCGATTGACCATTTCCCACCCCACGTCCACTTGGCTCGCGCGCACGAGTCGCTTGCCGAGGGCAAGCAACGATGCTTCGTCATTCGGGTTCACCTCGAGCCTGTGAACCGGATCGAGGACCTCGGGCAAAGTGGGCTCAGGATCCGCAGACGGCGTCGCGTGGACCGTCAGCGAGCCATTGGCCTGCCAGCGCATGGCCTGATCCAACGCTCCATAAACCGCCCGCGCGGAGAAGCGGCTATCTGCGGTCGCCAACGCACCCGCCCGTAGTCGCGCCCAAAGCGACGCATTGGTCAGCAGCGAGATGCAGCCCGAGGCGAATTCAGGCCCGTCGCCAGCCACGATCGCAAACTGGTCGGCGACATCTTCCAGCCCATCGACTGCTGTCGGTAGACACACGGCCGGCAGGCCCAGGCAGGCGGCCTCCACCGTCTTGATCTTCAGACCAGTCCCGGCAACGCACGGGTTGATCGCGATACTGGCCACCGACAACTGGCGCATCATCTCATCGCGCGGCAATTCGCCGGTCAGTTCGATCCCCGGCAGCTGGGGCTTCCATGCGCTGCCGATACGGCCGCAAACAATCAGCTTCGCATCAGGCACCGCGGCCAGGATCGTCGCCCAGCATTCATCGACGAACCAATCCAGGCCGGCGATGTTCATTGGATTGGCGCTGCCGTGAAAGATAATCGAGCGGCGTTCGAAGGCAGCTTCCGAGACCCGGAATGGAGCCATCTCCTCCGCCGCATCGAACTCCGTCAGGACGATCGGGTTTTCCACCCCGATCTCGCGGAAGTAGTCCGCCTCGCTTCTCGAGATCGCCACCACGACCGCTCCGGGGATGGCATCCAGGACGCTACGCTCCAGCACGGATGTGCAGCCACGATACATCGTATCCAGTTTCTGTCCGTTGAATTCGCGGGGCAGGCGCGAGAGCGCATCATGAGTGATGACGGCGACCGGCGGCAACGGGCGAATGTCCTGCAACTCCACCGCCGCCCGGATCATGTGGGTATAGTTGCAGATGATGGCGGCGTAGTCATGGCGCGCGAACAGCGCGCGGGCTGTATCGACCGTCTGATCACGGACGATGAAGTAAGGATGGAAATGATCCGAAGCCCGTTCCAACGCCGCGCCTAGCTCGGTGTCAACGCGCGACTGGCCGAGCTGTCGGGCAGCAGCCGCAATCGTCTTGCGTATTGCCGCCGCGTCACTGTCTTCCCATTTCGGATACGGCACGGCAAGGATGGAGACTTCGGGGCCGAATTCCTGCGATGCTATGGTGGCATCCACCCAGTTTTGTACAACGACATCACAGGCGAAGCCGCAATCAACGAGGTGGCGGATCAGATTGCGAGTGACAACGCGGTTGCCCTGATTGGCCGGGCAAGGGGAGACCGAACTCAGCACCAGTGCGCGGCGTTGCGGCGCTGCGCCGGCAGCCGGCGGGCGAACCGCGGCGCCGTGACGGCGGGCATGCGTCGTCAGGATCAAATGCAGAGGGTCATTGGCGATGAGACCCACGTCGGGGAAACGGTAGCGGGCGGCGACGCCCTGCGGCACGTCCGCCTCGTCAACCAGGAACGCCACCGCCGGATGGCCATGCAGCTGCGGATCCAGTATCCCGTCAACGGTAACCACCAGCCCGTCCGGCTTCGTAACAGCTGCGGTGACGCGCAGAATCGTCTCCTGGGCAAAGCGTAGCAGCGTCCCGCGGCGAACATGGCCGGTCGCGACTGGGTCGAGCAGAACGGTCTGTTGGGCGCGCTGGTCGGCTTGGTCCTGCAACAGGATACCGCGCGGCCAGCCTGCATCGGTCCGTGCAAGACTGAATGGCAGGCTCCCCGCCTCCGGTTTGAGCGGGGCGATGATTGCGACAGAATGGGGCGCTCCGTCGGCCATCGGGCGGATCGCGCCATCCAGCCACAGGCGCCGGTTATTGTGGCCATCATCGTCATGATTGATAATGGTGCGTACGCCACTGCCGGCGAACCGGAGCTGCGCACCCGCGGCAAGGCCCGTCCGCGTCGCCATGTCGGTCTTGACCATCAAGCCCTGGCGGTAGCGGTTGTCCCGGTGATTCCAGACACCGCGCCACCAGCGCTTGTCTGTCCAGTCCGGTATGATGAAGGAGGCGTCGCCTACCGGCGACCAGTCGGCGGCAAACACCTCGATCCGGGCCGGGAAGCAGTTGCCGATCGGATCGAGTGGTCCGTCGAGCACGATGTTGGCGGAATTGCTCTTCGGCTCGACCGCAGTCACGCAGCGGGCCGCGCCGGTAGCAAAGCGCAACACCGACCCGGGTGCGACCTTGGCGAAATCGTCCGTCTTGCGCACGAGAATGGTGCCCAGGCGACCGCGTTCTCCCTTGCGCGCCACGCCATGCGTCCAGTCGTTGTCGGTGTGATCGATATATTCGAGGCTACCGATCTGCGTTCGCCGTGGCGTGACTGGCGGCAAAGGCTGGACGGCACGCTGGATAGGCGTGGCGGCGGGCTTGGCCACGCGTGGCACCGGCTCTGGCGGGCCAGGAGCCTTTACTTCCTCGCCCACTGCGGTCGTGCCGGAAAAATGCACCTTCGGCGCGGGTGGCCATCCGGTCAGAAGATCGACCGCGCGTTCCTGTCCGGGTGCACCCGCCAGGCAGATCAACCGTGACAGGACTCGGTCAGGCCCCGGATCCTGAGCGACGAGCACGGAGAACTCGCAGCGCGAGGAAGGATATCCGGGGTTCATCGCGAACACATCACGCCGCTCGCCGGTGACGGTAAACCGATGCCAAGTCTTGCCATTCGGCGTGTAGCAGAGATTCGTGACCGGCTCACGCGCCAGCACCCAGCCGCGCAGTCGGCGCAGATCCTGCTTTACACTGTTCTCGCTGATTCCCGCCAGCACGGGGCGAAGGTTGTTGGCTGGCGCAACACGGTCGATCTGCAGCTCGATTGGATCGCAGACCGGACGCGCGTCGCGATAGCCTTCGATCAGAACGCGGTGGCGCAGAATCTCCTTGGGCGCGACGATATAAAAGCGCGTGTCAAAGAACCCGGTAGCGTTCGGCGGACTTGTATCCCAGGTCACCGGCAGTGCCACACCACCGACAGCCGATGCTGCCAGCCGCTCCACTTGACCCGGCAGCAGGGCGCGGCCGGTGATTAGCACCTCGCCTGCGGTGGTGGCGGTGGCGCTGACGACGTAGGGTGGGAACGCCGGTAACTCGGCGTTGCGGTCCACCTCGGCGGCGGGGCGCGGACGCGTCTTGGCATAAGGCCCAACGACCACGCGGAACGACCGGCGCGCGAGCGGAGCGATGCGATCCGCGCTGCGCAACAGGATGTCGGCTAGTTGCCCGGCTGCCTGGTGGAAATCCGCGATGCGGAACACGCTTGCGCGCAGTTCGGCACGTCGCTCCGGCGCCGCAAGCGCGGCCGCCATGGCGGCCTCGAAGCCCGCCAGATCGGGGGTTGGCGCAAAATGCGCAACCTGGCCAACCGTCTCTTTCAAGACCGGCAGGTCAAAGCAAACACTCTCGGTGCCGGCATAGGCGGCCTCGACCGGTGGATAGCCGAAGCCTTCAAACCGCGTCGGGAACAGCACCGCCTGAGCGGATGTCAGCAGACGGAACTTGTGCAGTTCGTTGATGCGCAGAAGAATTTCCAGCTTCGCTCCCTCGGCGGCGGCCAGATGAGCTTGCATCGCCGCGCGGAACTCGTCCGGCACGTCGCGTCCGGCGATCAGGCGCAGCGTCCGACCCGAATAGAGCGCTGGATTAATCTTCGACAGCAGCGTCGATCCCTTGTGGATATCCTGGGGTCGGACAAAGGCCAGAATCGAGCTGTCCTTTTCCAGGCCGTCGAACCGCCGTGCCGCAACGGAGTTGATCGGCGGGCACCACACCTCAAAGCGGATATTGCCATCAGGAGCGCAATAGAAGCGACGAGCCCACCCGTCGGAGACACGCGCCGAGGAGAGAACGAGCCCCCCGCTGATACAAATCCGTCGCCAGTAGTCCCATAACCGGGGATCCCGTGGCTCCGGTGCCTGGGCGTTAAACCAGTTGCCTGTCTCAAAGTTTATCAGGCCAATACGCGCACCTGCGCAGGCGGCAAAATCAAGGCAGGACTCGTAGAAATCCGGCAGAAAGATGCCAGTGGGAACGATGATGACCCAGTCGAACGCACCTTCCGGCAGGCCGGTGATGAAGTCATGCGTCTGGTGTATCGTCACCCCGCTCGGCGCAAGTGGAGTGAGATCGGAAACGAAGCCGGGAACATGGTCCGTGATGATATGCGCATCGCCGCCCGCCGCGGCCACCGCATACGCCAGCATCAAGCCGTGATAGCGCCCACCGGAGACGTTGCGCGGATCATTGGTGCCGATTACGGCGACACGCATGCTGCTGTGCAGGGTCATCTTTCAGAGTCTGCCCGAAAAGAAGCCATTGATTCCCCTCAGGCCTTGCCCGCCGCTGGTGCCGAAAACCCGGCACCGCCTGCGAGAGAGGCGATAACCTGTGCCGCCCACGGTCCGCATGCATCTGAAATCACTGGGCGGGCTCCTGGACAGACAGTTACGGACACTTGCTCAAGAAGCTGACAGCGCACTTTCGAAATCCTCGCGTTCAAAGATCTCGAGCTGGCCGCCACGCGTGACGTTACGCACGAATCCCCCCTCGGCCTCCATGACCATACGCGCAGCGAGGAATCCAGACCCGATGTCAAGCAGGCTGGGCGGGCACCATGGTCGGTTACTGCGGTAGTTCGCGATGAAGTGGTTGCCCTCGCCAGTGGCAATCCGGAAGGCGTCGCCACCGGCATGATGCCTTGCGAAGCGAAACGAGAAGTCCGCGCCATAGAAGTAAAATTTCCTTACTCCCATGAAATATGCGACCTGCATCGCCACAAAAGGCGTCGAGCCACCTGGTGAGATGACAAGCTCCGGAGAACGCGAGAAAAGCGGCGGAAATACAGGCATCTGGCGCAGCCAGATGTAGTCGCCCAGCAGGTCGGGCGCATGCTCGTGCGCGACGAAGACCGTGCCGCCGCTCTCGTCCACGATCTGCTGACCGAAGTCCTCGATCATCTGCTTGTCGGCGGTCAGCGTGTAGGTTGCCCGCAGCCGGGTTGAACCATGGGCCAGATGGAATCGGTTGAAGCAAAATGTGAGACGATCTTCGAGCTGATCGAGATCTGTCAGCCGTACTGAGGGGCCGTTGCCGATCAGCCATGCCGTTTTGCCGGCGTGGCGGTTGGCAAGCTGCTGCAACCGCGCCGTGGAAGCACGATGCGGTCCGAGCCAGTGCCCGGGATTGGGAAAACTCTGGCCGACACCGTCTGCGGTCGAGAGACTGAGCGGCTCGGACAGGCTGTTGTAATGGGCGATGATAAGCTGTGCTTTCGGCAGTGACAACGGGGTGACAATCGGTGTGGCTTCTGGTTGCGGCGTGAGCGAAGGAGCGGCACCGGCTATCCAACCGGAGATGTCGATCCCGTCCTCGACTGCCTCCAGGGTGAGCAGCCCGGCAGTCTCCTGCGGAATGTCCGCCGGCGGGGTGTGGCGCATCACGCGGTGGCCCCAGGCATAAAGCACGATCGCCATGCGCTCCGGCGGGATATCGGTAGCCAGGATTGCCCGCGCCTCCAGCACGACAAGGCCGCGCGGACCCTCTTTGACAGCGACGAAGGCATTCGCCGGGTTGGCAACCCCGTCCACATCGAACTCGGCGGCGACAACGTCGTGGCTTGCGGCCAGCCGGATCAGCAGCGTCCAGTTCAGCAGGCGCGTGTAGGGGTTGAACTGGATCGTCTGGTGTTGGACGCGCGCACCGATGTTGCGTGCAAAGCAGATATCGCCTGGACCGTTATCGTTCAGACCCAGGTCGCGCAGAGCATCTCCGACGAGTTGCCGCAGCCGTTCATGACTGTAGTTTTCCCGCACGAACTGCCATCCGGCCGCGGCGATCCGCTGCGCGCGCGGCCGATCCTGCAGCAGCTCCTGGATACGATCGGGGAATGCGGCGAGGTCCGGCTCCACGACGGCATGCACGCCGTTTTCGACTTCGATGCCCTCGATCCCGATCGGAGTGGACAGCACCGGCCTGGCTGCCGCCATCGCTTCGAGTATCTTCAGCCGGGTCCCGCCGCCGAGGGTGAGTGCGATTGGCGCGAGGTATGCGCTTTCCAGGTACGGGGCCATCGTCGGAACCTCGCCGACAATCTCCACCGAAGGCGAGCCCTTGGCCATCGCACGGATATTGTTGCCGATGCGTCCGACGATCCGCATGCGATGCAGCACGCCTTTATCATCGAGCTTGCGACTGATGGCGAACAGTCGCTGTATGGCATCCTCGTTCGGATAGTAGTTTCCTTGTCCGACGAACACGAGATCCGTGCCGGTTTCCGGCAGCGGCTGCGGTGCCCCGACATCATAGACGTTCGGAACCACGCGGATACGCTCAGGTGGCAGCACGGTCCCGGCGAAGCGTTTCGCATCTGCGTGCGAGCAGACCCAAAGCTGATCGACATGCGGTGCGTACAGATGCTCTGCTGCCCGGAACGCCTCTGCCGCCCTGTCGTTCCAACGACGCAAGTAGTCACTCGGTGCCGAGTTCGCCAGCGACGCGTATAATGCACTATCAAAATTATGAGGTCCGACGACGACCTTGACGCCGAGCGCACGGACATGCGCCGCCAGAAGCCCCATCGAGGAATCGCAGAGCACGACGAGATCGGGCCGGATGCGGTGGATGAGCCTCAGAAGGCGCTCCACCCGTGCAGGGTTGAGGCAGTGGTGAACGAGGCTCTCCGGATTGCCCAGACCTTCCCAGATTTCGAGCGGGAGCGTCGTCTCGGACAGGACTTCCCAGAGGCCCGGCGGGATCAACCTGCTGCCGCTCTCGGTGGCACTGGCAGGCAGGCGATAATTGCGCCGTGGGAAGTACCGCGCTCCTGCCGCGCGCGAGAGATATCGCATATGCGCCGGCGGCGTGTCGCCAACGATCACGGGCACGACATCAGCGAACGCTGACATCGCCCGCCAAAGATGATGGGTGCGGATGCGGCCACCCCGGTTGGGCGGCAGGATGGCGTTGGGCGTCAGGTAGACGATTCGTGGGCGCGTACGCATAAATACTTTCGCCTCAGATACTCGAGATCTCGATCTGGGAAATTGCAATGGCAAGATCCCGCGAGTCTCGTTCCCCCCGGGCGCTCGGGCTTCCTGTCCGTATCGCATCGATATCGAGCCGCATCGTGCCGGCGTGCGTGATCATTCCGGCTTGCGGCTTGGCCATCAGGACATAGCCATCCCGATACCTTTCGACCGTTACGGGGACCCACTCACCGCCGTCCAGCGCGATACGCACGTCGCCAATCACCTCGGGCACGAAAGCGGCGTGCACGGTGATCACCACTTTTACAGGAAGCTGCACTTTCGGAAGGAAGACACTCGCCTGCGGCGTCGGGCCGAGCCAACAGAACATTCTGCCGTCGGGAGCTTCTTCCGTCGGATAGAAGCCGCTCTGCACGACATCCTTGTCGAACAGGATCGTTGCCGATTTCGGCTGCGCAAAGCCATGTTCTGCGGGTCGCGCCGGCCATTCGGCTGTTGGCATTGGCGCAGGGGTTCGCGTCGCGGCAGCGCCGGGCGTTGCTGCTGCAGGGGCTGTGGAATCGGCGATCATGGCAGCCTGTAGCGTCAGGACGCGCGTCTCGATCTCCGCCATGCGACGCAGCAGCCAGGCAAAAGCGTCGGGCCCTTCCAGTCCTTCCAACTGCTCGCAGTAGTTTTGCAGGACCATGACGTGCTGATGCTGATCGACCAACTGCGCCATGTCCTCGCCGTCGGAAAGATCGACCCGTCTCGAAATTGCTGCGGATAGCGTGGCAGCGACGCTTTTCAGATCCGTATCAATCATCGTCTACTCCGCTTTCTAATCGCCGTCGGTCCTGGAGCGGCAGGCCATCAGAGGTGCGCAATGATTGCCTCGCGTAATGTTACCTTAAATCGACAATGCGCCGCAATAGGTGCCTGGCTAAACGAGAAATCCAAAAGGCCATCATGTGCGGGCAGGATTTCGTTCATTATCGTTTCCTCGTGTGCCCGAAGCTGAATTGTCCTGCCGAAGATTGGTCGGCGCGACAAACTTTCCACGACCTCACATCGCAATTCGGCGTTGGGATCCGACTGGTCCACGATCATGCTCAGGCGCAATCGTCCCCGCCGCCCCGCGCTGAGCGGACCGAGATGCAATCCCGAACCCGTGGTTCCGGCTGTCCCGGCGCTGGCCACGACCGGCATGTTGTTGCGCCCTTCGGGCAATGTGATTGTCAGGCCGCCGACGCCATTGCCGCGGTCGAGCAGTTCCGCTACCAGGTCGAGTGGACGCATCCGCTCGGCAGCATCCAGATCGACCGGATAACCGGCCTGACGCGAAGCCTCGCCGCACAAAGCTCGGAACATCGCGATTTCTGGCATCGCCCAGCCCGCCTTCGCGGGATCGAGGACCGGCTTGTCGAGATGCGCTGCTGTCCGGCCCTGCTTGGTCGCGGCGAGTGTCCTTGAGATACTCTTCTCGCCAGCCGCGCTCAGGTCGAGGAACCTGCGCAATCTTGCCGCGACCGACGCCGGATCGGCGAGCATCTCTCCATGCTCGATCACAAGCACACGGGAGTCGAAGCTCCGGCAGAGGGAGTACATTTCCGCCATGGCGGCCGACCAGGTCAGGCAATGCGAAACGAAGGTGAGGTGCGGGAAGGCCCGAAGCCGGCTGTTGATAAAGCCGACGCCGTGACGCCAGACTACCACCGCCTGCGCGCTTGGGTGGTGCCGCAACACGAGATGCGCTGCCTTGAGGTTGGGACAGTCGGTTTGAATGTCTGCGGCATGCAGCACCCGCCGACCGGTGGTCCGTGGGGCCGGCAGGTCACTGGTCGTGGAGCCGGCGCAAAGATCGTCAATCAGGGCGGCAAGCACGGTTGCCGGCAGTTCGGGCGGAGCGGGGTGCGCCGGTGCCGCTGCACCCAGCGACTTCGCATAGGTCCTGGCGGTCTGGGTCAGGTGATGCAGCAGCCCCATGCGCGTGGAGACATCGGCGGCCCCGTATTTGGCCGCTGCAGCAATGCCCTGCGTGATGGCCGTGGTACCGGATCGTGCGGCCCCTAGGACAAGGATCGGGTTCATGCCTTCGCTTCGTCCTTCGAACCATGGACAATGGAATAGAGCGCCTCGGCCAGCGCCAGATCCTCCGCTGTCTTGATGGCGTGCCCCGCCAGCCGGTTGATGCTGAACAGGCCGACCTTGCCGGCATACGTCGCGCACTGTCCGGCACGGACAGCGGACAGAAATGTATCGCGGCGCCAAGCCGTCACGGACCACGATATCCGCCGCACCGGATCCAGATCCTGGCTGTTTGTCTTCTCCGCCAAGGTGAAGTTTACCGGCACGCCGCGGCAGAAAGCCTCGAGCGGCTCATCGACAACCGAGAGTAGGACGTCGTAGTCGCCTTTCTGCATCTCCGTCGCAAACAGGCGCAGGTCGGTTGTCGTTAGCAGCGGCGCAATGGAATGCACCTGGAACAGGAAGTCGCAGGAATGATTCTGCAGGAACTCGGCCACGAACTGCTCGCTCGTCGCGTTGTGGTCGGCAAGGTCAGCCGGGCGCGGGTGGAAGCGTACTCCTTCCTCCTCCGCCAGATTTTCGAAGGCCGGATGTTCCGAATTCACCCAGATCTCGTCGAACATCCCGGCGTCACGGCACTTGCGGATAGCATGAACGATCAGCGGTTCACCATGTAACGGCATCAAGTTCTTTTGCTTGAGTCGCTGACTGCCCATACGAGCCGGGATCATTGCGATGCTTACCGTCATCAGCTCCAGTCCAACGTCTTTATCGTTTCATGACATTGGCCATTAACCCGCAAGGGCAGGACAACGGCCGCTGGCATTCGTTTTGGTTTGGCGCGCAGCCGCCCCACTAACCCCGCGCACGCACCAAGCGGCCCGAAATGCCGACATTTCGGGCCGCTGGTATCAGGCCATATGTACCGTTGCAAGGACGTCAGGGCGGGTTGGATCGCATGGTCAGGTCGGGAGCCGGTCATGCCGCCCAGTCCGGAATGAAGGAGAGGGGATCCGTCGCCCGGTCAAGGCCGGCGATGGCGGCACGTCCCATCGCGAGCACGGCCTCCTCGGCGCTGCCACCGATATGGGCGGTGCCGATGAAGCCGGGGGCTGCGAACAGTTCGGCATTATCGGGCGGCTCGGTGGCGAACACATCGAAGCAGGCGCCGGCCAGCCGTCCCTCGATCAAGGCGAGACGTAGCGCCTCCTCATCGACCAGGCCGCCGCGCGCGGTGTTCACCAGCACCGCCCCGGGCTTCAGAGTCGCGATGCGGGATGCATCGAACATCCTGGTGGTGCGGCGGGTGAGGGGAATATGCAGCGAGACGACGTCCGCACGTTCGAGCAGCCCCTCCAGCCCGACAACCTCCACGCCCAGATCGGCCGCCGGACCGGCGATGTCACGAATATCATGGGCAAGCACACGGCTTTTGAACGCCCGCAGCAACCGCGCGACGTCCCGCCCGACATGGCCGAAGCCGATCAGGCCGACGGTCGCGTCGGACAACTGCCGCCCACGATACTGGCGCCATATGCCGCGGCGGATCTCCTCATGGCTGACCATCACGCCGCGGAGTCCGGCGATCATGAAGGCAATCGCCAGTTCCGCAACGGAGCGACGGTTGACCCCCCCCTCCCATCCGATACGGATACCTGTGCGTGCGGCAGCATGGAGATCGATATTATCCAGGCCGACGCCATATTTGCTGATGATCCGCAGGTTGGGCAGACTCCCGAGCAGCGCGGCATCGACGTGCTCCAGCGCCACAATGGCCGCGTCATGCGGCGCCAGAAAGTCGGCCAGTGCCTGGCCACCAAGGGTGTGCGGGCTGTCGTTGAACACAGCCGTCGGATAGGCGGCCAGCAGTTCCGCTCGCAGGACCGGGTGACGTGAGAACGAACGCGACAAGACGCCGATGCTGGTCGGGATAGCGAGTGGAAGTGGGGACATGTGCGCCCTTCAGACCGCAGGCAGGAAAATGGCAGAAGAAAGACCTAGCCATTTTGGAATACCGAATGCAAGAATCCCCACGGCACTAAATGACGCCGCCGGCACATCACCGGATTGAATCGATATTTTGGTCATGGCACCAACGCAATCTTGGGGCGGTTGCCGCGAAGCGTATCCTGAATGCGATCTCGCACATGCATGTTGGCGGTCAGGATCCCCCTTGCGATGGTGATAATGTCCACGACGCCGAAGATGGGGGGCAAGCCTACAGAAACGCCGACGTAACGATTTGGCACAAAATATTTCCTTTCGGTACGCCCGTCTTGCTGTCCAACGGCACGGATGTTGCCCACACTACCTGTAACAACCTACCCCACCGTGCCTGTCAAATTCAAGGGACCGCCAGTTAAAAACGATGTCGATGCGGATGTCGGGAATGCAGCAGAGTTCGTGATCAGATTTTTTCTGTGTCACCGGCGTGACTTATGTGACATTTTTTCAAAGCTGTGGGAAAATTATCAATTTTGCAAAGCTTTTCGGTTCCCATGCGGCAGATTTGTATCGCCGCCCGGTTTCCTGGCCCGATAACGGGGATCTTCAGCGCCAGCGCCAGCGCCAGCACGGCATCGCATTTCTCCGCGGCATCCAGCGTTGGGAGAATCAACGCCTGGCAGCGGGCCGCCGCGGCGACCAGAATCTTTGCGATGCCGACCTGCACCGAACGGCAGGCTCCCCGGCACGGCACCAGCCAAACCGCTGCGGAGCCCGCCAGCACAACGTCGATCCCATACGCATGCGCGAGCGCCCGCGCCCGTGCGCGTGCAAACGGACGCATCGGGTCCGCCGCCACGATTATGAAGTCCGCCGGAGCGGCCAGCGCCCGGAGCGAGAGAACACGATCATACGCGCGGCCGGATGCAACAAGTGCATCGGCCAGCCGTTGTACCTGCGCAGCGGCCCACGGGGCCGTGGGGGAGGGGCAGCGGCCTGGCTGCAGGGTGTCCGGCGCCATCGCCGCGCTGTGGCACGCGAGCAGGTCAAGATTCACGGTCACGTCCGTGTCCGGGGTTGATCCCTCTCGGTCGTGCAGGATGATCGCCGCAGCGTGCAACGCCATACCGTTCGTCGGGCGCGCCGCAATTTCGACCATGAAGGCCGCGGCAGGACCCGGCAACGTTATGTCCGCTCGCTCAGAAGCGGTCTGATCAACCGCCCGCCGGTCCACGAGTGCGCCACGATTGCCGGCCTCGTAGATCGCGATTTCCACGCCGCAGGATGCATGGAGGTCAAGGCGCAGGAGGCGCATCGTACCTGGCAAGACAAGATGGAGCTGCTCTGCCCAAATGGCGCCAGCCCGATGCTCACCCCCCAGGATCAGCGGCAGGCAGCGGGATGGAAGAGTCCCGGCCCAGAGTGCAAGCCTGTCAGCCCGGAGCATGACCGGCGGAGCATTTGGCGTGATCCTGTTGTTCGGCCGTGCGCCGGGCGCGGTTGCGCGTGTCGCGAGGTGCCGGGCCATCAGTTGCGCGATCACCTGACGGGCCGGTGCGGCCATGGTCGGCCAGGTGCGCTCGCGGCCGAGTTCTGCGGCGGCACGGGCCATGGCCTGACGGCGTCCGGGATCGTCGAGCAGCGCTGCCAGCCTGGCGGGAAAATCCTCCAACTCCGCAATCCAGCCCGCACCGCGTTCCGCGACAGGATAGCCGCGCGCGCCCTGCGGCGTATTCAGGCTCGGCACGCCATTGGCAAGATAGTCCGCGAGCTTGACGCTTGAGCCGCCGCCCAGCGTGATGGGATTCAACGCGACATACCAGCCGCGGATCAGCGCATGCTTCTGCGCTTCGGAGACCACGCCATGCAGCACCACATTGGGCGCATCGGCAGGTTCGAGCATCGGGCAGACGCTGCCGACGATGTCGAAGGTAACGTCGCGGAAGCGTGGCGCGAGCACATCGACGATGATGCGCGCCGCAGCGACGTTCGGCGGGTGTGCGGAGGCCAGAAAGCCGACATGTGGCGGGCTTGCCGGAGCAGTACCACCCGGCTGCGGCGAAGTGCCGTGTGGCAATGTCACGATCCGGCGTGCCGAGGGCGCAAAATGGGCTGCGTCAGCGTCGCAGCAGCAGAACACGACCGCCGCAGCCGCCACCAGGCGTTGCTCGATTTCCGCGACATAGGCAGCCAGCACCGCGGCCGCCGGATGATCGGCAAGCAGGGCCGCCTTCAGCGCCGCCTCCACATTATGGCTGTCGTACACGACAGGCAGGCCGGGAGCGGCAGCGTGTAGCGGCTCGATCAGCGGCGCGAGATAGCAATGGCTGAACACGGCGCAGCCAGCGTGCGGTGCCAGGGCCATGGTGGCGGCCGTGAGCGCTTCGTTATGGAGCGCATGTGCGGCCGAGAGCACATCTTCCAGCCCGTGTCGCGTCAAGCTGTGCGACTCTGCTTCCTCTGCCCGCTGTGATTCCGTTTTCGGCACCGCCAGTTGCACCAGGCCGGGTGCAAGCAA
Source organism: uncultured Acetobacteraceae bacterium (assembly GCA_903918195.1). GTDB lineage: Bacteria > Pseudomonadota > Alphaproteobacteria > Acetobacterales > Acetobacteraceae > Rhodovastum. Next base: position 31,970 of record CAIXDS010000394.1, read on the forward strand.
TACCGCCTGGCCACGGGCCGCCAGGGTCAGCAATACGGTGGGCTGGCCGAATGCCTGCAGCACACTTCGTACCCGCAACGGACCACCGGAACGCGCCTCGTTGACTGGATAGTCGTTGAAGGCGAGCAGAACAGGGGAGGCCGTTCCAGCCGGTGTCGGGGTCAATGCCAGGGAGAGAAGCTCGCCGAGGAGCCGCTCCGGAATGAAGCGGAGCCGGGCATCCGGCACGCCGTGCAACAGGCGGAAAAGCTCGCAGCCCGCCGGATCCGATGTGACGGTCAGGCGCGCGCGCGCAGTGAGACTGCGCTCCACCTCGAAGAGAGCGCGAAAGCAGGCTGGATCGGGCGCGTCATGACAAGCCGGTCCCGAGGGCGCATAGACTTCCGTTGCCGTGGTACCGTGCAGGGCAGAAGCGGCGTCCGTGTCCAGATGCAGCACGAGCCCGGCCGCATCTGCCATCGCACGCAGTTCCCCTGCGTCGCTGGCCGGAACCGGCCGCAGCACGTGCCAGGACGCGCCAAGTTCGGCTGCCAGTCGCCGTGCACGCGCCTCCTCAATTGGCGAGGACAGCAACAAAAGCGAACGCCGATACGGCGCGGTCGTCAGGATTCCTCCGCTGGAGTGGGCGTGCGCATAAAGCGGAAGCGTTCATAATGCCCTGTCGCCTCTGGCGATACAGCCAAGTTCTCAAGCAGCAACCGATGGCAGGCCGGGTCACGGCCCAGCCAGGCGGTGTAGTAGGCAAGGCCGGCCGGATCCGGCGCCCGGCCCAGCACGGCGCGGAAGGCGGCGGCGACGAATGCAGGAGGCGAAAGCGCTTCGGCAATCACTGTGCGCAGCCGGTAGGGATCACCCGGCGCGCGCGCGGATTCGACATGCCATGCAGCCGGCAATGCATCTACGGACAGGGCCGCCCGCTCACCGGCATGGTCCGGAAGATCGAGGCCAGGGGCGTCGATCCAGGCGCGCGCAACCTCCGTCAGGGCAACGGCGAGATCGAGGCGCAGGCGCAGACCAAGCGCTGCGAATGTTGGTTCAGTGTCCACCGACAATCTGCAGCCGTTCATGCAGCACCGGGCTGACGCTGTGCCCATGTGCATAGATGCGGTCAATTAACGACATAACGGCCAACGCCTGTTCGGACGTGCCATAAGTGACTGGCATACCGAGAGTCACGGCGTCCATGAAATGCTCGGCTTCGCTTTGCCAGGATGTGTCGACACGATAGTGCATGCGCTCCTCCGATTCCCAGCTTGCAGCGGGCGCGGTGCTTCGGTTCTTGGCGATGGAAAGCTCTTCCTTGCCATAGCTGTCGGAAGAAGTTTTAAGCCCATTGAGCACCACGTAGCCGCGGTCGAGGAACACTTCCAGCGAGAACAGATGGCGCCATTGCGTCATCGTCGAGTGGAAGGACACCTCGATCCCGGTCGCCTGATTGCGCATGATGGCGAAAACGTTGTCCTCGATTCCTGGAATGTTCCAATAGCGCGAGGAGACGAAGGCGTGGACATCATCGAATGGCACGCCGGCAATGTAGAGGAACAAGTCCAGCATGTGGATGCCCTGATCGAGCAGGATACCGCCGCCTGCGCGCTCCCGGTCGGCACGCCAGGTGCGCAGATAGTTCTCGTCCACGCTCTTGCCGTAACGGCCGCGCATCCACAGCACGCGGCCATAGGCGCCGCTTTCGATCACCTGCTTCATCTTGCGTACGCCGGCATGGTGCCGGTGGTTGAAACCGTACATCAGGACCCGGCGCGCTTCGCGCTCGGCCGCCATCACTTCGTGCACGTCGGCGCTGGTGAAGGCGGGCGGCTTCTCGCAGAACACATGCTTGCCGGCGCGCAGCGCCGCGATGGTCAGCGGCTTGTTCACGTCGTTGGTGGCGCAGATGAAGACGCTGTCGATCGCCGGATCGTCGATGATCTCCTGCGCAGAGGCAGCGATGGGATAGGTACAGTCTTGCGGTGGGATCGCATCGTAGACCCGTACGACGCGGCCACGACCGTCGGCCTCGATCGCCTCAGCCCGGGTCCGGCCCATCTTGCCGAAGCCGATGATGCCGATCGTGGTTGCCGAGCCGAAGGTTTCGCGGGTGGGGCTATTCATGTACCGCAAACTTTCAATGCGACGGAATCCGGGCCTGGGCGGGAATCTGGACTTGAGCGATCGGGGGAAGCAGACTCACAAGGTGGCTGTTCATAGCCGCTTCGCCGGCCTGGCGCCATCCCGGCCCGGCGCTATGGCTGACGATAGGCTCGCACGTCCAGCGTGCCGCCGAGCAGGTCGCCGGTCACGCTCACCTGCCCGCCGGCGGAACGGACCAGCGCCACGCCGGCGGCCACGTCCCACCACAGGATACCGGCCTCCTCATAAGCATCGAACCGGCCGGCGGCGACCCAGGCCAGCGACAAGGCGGCGCTGCCGATCAGCCGCACCTGCTTCCACGCCGCCACATGCGGCCCGAAACGGGCCAGACGGTCGGCGGAAAAATCACCTTTGCGCGGTAGCCCGGTGGCCAGGAAGTCCGTGCCAGGTTCCGACACCAGCGGAGCCCCGTTGCACCGCAGCGGCACGCTGGGGCCGCCCATGAACATCTCGTTGCGGTTGAAGTCGAAGATGCAGCCGAACAGCGGCTGATCGCCCGCGCACAGCGCCACCGACACGCAGCAGAGCGGCACGCCGCGGAAGTAATTGTACGTACCGTCCAGCGGATCGACTACCCAGTATGGCTCCACCGCGCCGATCTCGCCGATCTGCCCGCTTTCCTCCGACAGGATCGGATAGGGTGCCCCGGCGCGCAGCACGTCCAGGACGATGCTCTCCGCTTCCCGGTCGGCCCGCAGCTTGATGTCGCGCCCAAGTTGGCTGTCCACGCTGGCCCACGCGGCCTTCGCCTCCAGCAGCCGGCGCCCGGTGGCGGCGGCGGCGCGTTCGGCGAGCGCCGTTGCCGTAGCGAATTCGGCGGCGGAAAGCCCTTGCACGTGCATCCCCTTTGAAAGACATTCCATAACAGGATTTAGTAGGGTTTCGCGCGCGGGGACTCAATCATTGGCCACCACGTTCGATGCCGCCGCCCTCGCTGCCCGGATCAGCCAGTCGGGGTCTTCCGGTGATGTGTTGCGGCTCGACGCGGCCGAGTGCCCGCCGGACCTGGAGTCCGCCGAGGATGTGCTGTGGCGCGTGACGCGCGGCGACGGCCGCAAAGTTGTCGCATGGAAGCTCGGTGCCAGCACCTTCGCCTCGCGTGCCGCCCAGGGGTTCGACCGCGCCTGGTCGGCGCCCTTGTTCGCCGGGGAAGCACTGGAATCGCCGGCGCGGCTGCCGGCGCAGCCCGATGGCACGTTGGGCCTGGAGTGCGAGCTGGTGTTCCGGCTGGGGGCCGACGTGCCGGCAACCGGTGCGCTGGACCGGCCAACGGTGCGGCGTCTGGTGGCCGGCGTGCGTGCTGGCATAGAGGTTCCGGCCAGCCGCTATCCCGCCATCGGCGCCTATGGCGCGCCGGCTTTGGTGGCCGACCGCGGCGCAGCGGGCTGGCTGGTGCTGGGCGACGAGCTTGCCGAGTGGGAGCCGGACGAGCTCGACACCATCGCGGCGCGGCTGCTGGTGGATGGGGAGGAGCGCGGCGTGGGCAGCGGGCGGCACATTATCGAGGGCCCGTTCGGCGCGCTGTGCCACCACTTGGCACGCATGCGGCGGCTTGGCGTGACACAGCCGGCGGGGACGCTGGTTTCCATCGGCTCGCTTGCTGGGTTCCAGGTTGTAACGGCGCCGTGTACGGCAGTGGCCGAGTTTGCCGGGGGGGGCAGCGCGGCTCTGGAGGTGCATCTGACCTGATCCCCACGTCAGCAGTTCGTTTCGTGATCCTCGTGCAAAGTCGCAACCCTCAGCGTCGCTTACCAGCCCGTTGACAAAGTCGCCACGGCCTGACTCGTTGCGCTGACGGAGATCGGGGTGCGGCGTATGGCGTTGGGTCGGCAGCGGGAGCGGCAGGCGTCGATGATGGTGACCTGGGCGAAGCAGCCGCGGTCGCCGGGGCATGTTTTCTACGACTTGCTGCAGGCTGAGCTGATGACCGCCGGGTTCGACGGCTTCGTGGAAGAGGAGTGCGCCCGCTACTACGCCGCCGGCCGTGGTCGCCCGTCGCTGCCGCCGGGGCGCTATTTCCGCATGCTGCTGGTGGGCTACTTCGAAGGCATCGACAGCGAGCGCGGCCTGGAGTGGCGCTGCGCTGACAGCCTGTCGCTGCGAGAGTTCCTGCGGCTCGGCGAGCGCGATCCGGTGCCGGACCATTCCTGGCTGAGCCGTACCCGCTCGCGTCTGCCGGTGGAACTGCACGACCGCGTGTTCACCTGGGTGCTCAAGCGACTTGCCGAGCACGGCTTGATCAAAGGCGAGCGGATCGGCGTGGATGCCTCGACGATGGAAGCCAACGCGGCGCTGCGCACGATCGTGCGGCGCGATAGCGGCGAAGGCTATCGCGAGATGCTGACGCGCATGGCCAAGGAAAGCGGCATCGAGAGGCCGACGACCGAGGACCTGATCCGGCGGGACCGCAAACGCAAGGATAAGACACTGTCGAACGCCGAGTGGCAGAGCCCGACCGACCCGGATGCGAAAAGATATTTTCGCCAAATTGAAAGACAGCCGCACGCATCTGGCCTACACGCCGGAACACGCCATGGAGGTCGACCATGGCGTAGGTCATGCGCACCACCTCGCGCAGGGTCGGCGCATTTTCCCAGCGCGACACGGCCGGCTGCGAGCACAGATCATTGCCGCTGTCGGGCAGACGGCCGCAGGCCAGCTTGAAGGCAGGATCAGTGCGCAAGTGGTCGAGGTCGTCGGCATCCTCGTAGGCTCCAACTAACGAACTACCCCTCCGGTACGAGTTTTGCGACGAAACGTGAACATCAGGCCGCTTTGGGGAACGGCGTGGGCGGTGTCCGGAGCGGCCTCATCTCGTCATTGGTTGGCGCCGCGCTTTGGTCTGTGACCCAGACGTAGTCGCCGGTCAGGTTCACGTGCTCCCAGCCAAAGGGTGAGAGATATGCCAGGAGCTTGTCGGGGACCTCTTCCGTCAGGCGTAGGGTGGCGACGGCGCGCTCGAGGTATCGGGTGTTCCACAGGATGATCGCGGTGACGACGAAGTTGAGGCCGGAAGCGCGATGCTGCTGGTTCTCGTAGGTGCGGTCGCGGATTTCGCCGAGCCGGTGAATGAAGACCGCCCGGGCCAAGCTGTTGGACGGAACGGCTTCGCCGAGTTGTGGCGGGTCAAGGCGTGGGTGAACTGGGGGGCTGTATTCCTTGGGTCGGCGGGCGGCGTCGCTCGCCGGAGCATCAACCGAGGGAGACCACCCTGTCGCCACAGCGCACACTGATGATCGAGGCCATGATCCTGGCCGGCTTGTCCGAGGGGACACAGGAAGCCTACGTCCGGGCGGTGAGGCAACTGGCCGCGTACTACCGGCGCGCACCGGACCAGCTCAGCGAGGAAGAGGTGCGCCGCTACCTGCTCGACCTGCGCCAGCGGGGTGTTGCGCGCGGCACGTTCAAGATCGCCCGGTATGGGCTGCAGTTCTTCTTCTGCCGCACGCTCGGCCGGGTCTGGGCGTTGTTCGGGGGAAAAAAAGATCGGCTCGCCGCGGCAGAAGCGGCTGCCTGACTCGCTGGCGGACGATCAGGTCCGCCGCCTGCTGGGCGCCATCCGCAACCCGGTCCATCGGACCTGCTTCGCCCTGATGTATGCCTGCGGCCTGCGCATCAGCGAAGCCATCACGCTGGAAGTCACCGCCATCGACCGCGCCCGCCTGGTCCTGCGCATCATCGGCAAGGGGAACAAGGAGCGGCTGGTGCCGCTGCCGCAGCCCATTCTCGACGACCTCAGCCAGCTGTGGCGAACCCATCACAACCGCCGCTGGCTGTTTCCCAATCGCCACGGTGACGCGCCGGTCAACCGACGCGTGTTGTGGAGCACCTTCGCCGAGGCCGCCGCGGCGGCGGGCATTCCGCCCGGTGTGGCGCCACATGCGCTGCGCCACTCCTATGCCACGCGGTTGATGGAGAACGGCGTGGACATGCGCGTCGTGCAGATCCTGCTCGGCCACGCCCGCATCGCCACGACGGCGATCTACACCCACCTGACCACGCCCACCCTGGCCTCGCTGCAGGGCTTGCTCGATCGCCTGATGACCGGCCTCTGAAGGAGGCGGTCATGATCGAGGTCGCCGACGTGTTCCGCCGCTTCGCGGCGGACTACCTCAACGCGCACACCGCGTCGATGCCGCCATCGCACCGACGCGCCATCGAGGACATCCTTGACTGCCGCACCGCCGCCCTCGGCGGCCAGGTCTGGCGCTGCGATGCGTGCCATGCCGAGGTGTTCTCGTACCATTCGTGCGGCAATCGCAGCTGCCCCAAGTGCCACACCGCGCAGACCCAGGAATGGCTCGGACACCGGCAGGCGGAGATGCTGCCCGTGCCATACTTCCACATCACCGTCACTGTGCCGGCCGAGCTGCGCGCGGTGCCGCGGGCGCATCAGCGCGACGGCTACTCCGTGCTGATGCAGGCGACGGCCGGCGCGATCATCGAACTCGCCCGCGATCCGCACTTCGTCGGCGGCACCGTCGCCGTGCTGGCGGTGCTGCACACCTGGGACCAACAGCTCAACCTGCACCCGCACGTCCATTGCCTGGTCAGCGGCGGCGGTATCTCCGAGGACGGCACCACTTGGCATCCGGCGCGCCGCACCTTCTTGCTGCCGGTCAAGGCGCTCGCCCGCAAGGTGCGCGGCAAGTTCCGCGCCCTGCTGCGGCAACGCTGTCCCGACCTGATCGTGCCTGACGTGGTGTGGCACAAGGACTGGATTGCCCACGTCACCGCCTGGGGAAGCGGCGAACAGGCGGTGCTCGACTACCTCGCTCGCTACGTTTTCCGCATCGCCATCACCAACGCCCGTATCGTCGGACTCGACAACGCCGGCGTCACCTTCGCTTACAGCAACCGCAAGACCGGCCGCCGGCGCACCTGCCGGCTCAGCGGCGAGGAGTTCATGCGCCGCTTCCTCCAGCACGTGCTGCCGCGCGGCTTTCACAAGGTCCGATACTTCGGCCTGTGGCATCCTGCCCACCGCCAGGACGCCGCCCGGGTGCGGCAGATGCTGCAACTGCAGGCACCGCCGCCGGCCGTCCCGCCAGAGGACTTTGCGGTCCCGCCGCCCAACCCGACCGAGGCGGCCGCCGCGCCGCCGGTTGAGCCGAGCGGCAAGGTCGGCGGGAGGTGACATGCCCATACCGATACCGAATCGTACTCGGCCGCGTCGGGGGAAGAGCGAAAATCAACCCTGCCCCGGAGTTTTACCCCGGTTACGGGTTGGCTCCACATCTTATTGAAAACGCTCATATCTCTGGCGGTCATCGGCGGGCCCATTTCTGGACACCCGGGCGACCTGCCGGTGACACGGCCAGCACGAGGAATTACTGGCCGCAAGCGCCATCGACAACACACTGTTTAGAAAGCGTTTTTAGCGCCATCCGGCCTTGTGACCACTTTTTACCTGTTTATGCCGATATCGGCATAAACCCGTATCCTGAACCTACCCCCATTTGCCCGACCCGCGGTGTCGGCGCCGCCATCATCATACCAGCCGCCAATATCGAAGCAATGAATGAGCATCTCGCCGAGATCAGCAGTCAGGTGACGCCCGGCGCGCATGCGGCGTTGATCTTCGACGGCGCCGGTTGGCAATGTCCAAGCCGTGCATTGGTGCAGCGGTCTTGCCGGAGACCGGCGTTGCCCTGGCTGGGACTTCATTGGAAGATTACTGCCACTCGATTGGCAGATGGCTCATCATCCAATCGACCGTGGTGCTGGCGATACCGGTGACGGTAACGGAGACGCCGCCGTTGGTGGTGTCCGCCGCAATGGCTGGATTCGCGAGACTGGCCAGTGTGCCGGTGCCAACCAGTTTCGTGATCGTCGGTGCGTTGAGGATCGTCGTGGCGCTGTTGCTGGCCCCTTTGGCGACCACGAGATTGTCAATCCTCCACACCGCTACGTCCGCCACCTCGCCCCGGCCCTTGGCGCCGACATAGAGCGACGGGAAAATGGAAGAAGAGTTGGCCTGCATGTTCAGCGTATTGCCGCTCGCTGGCGTGGCGCCGTCGGCGGTCATACGCACGCCGGTTGTCGATGTCGTTGTCGCATAGAGAGCGTTGAGGAAGCGCACCTGTCCGTCGCCCACGGCCGCAAACTGAGCGTGCGCGTAAACGGCGCCTTCTACCCCGTGGTCGTGCGAATAATTCCCCAGAGCGATCCCCTCGGCGGCCGATGCCGTTGTGTTGCTGCCGAACGAGAAGGAATCGGTGCCCGTCGCATAGGCGCCATCCCCCCCCGCCGCCGCATTCGCGCCGAAAGCGGTGTTGGTTGAGCCGGATATTATACCCGCTGCCAACGGGACATTGACAAAGTCGTTTGTGGCGGCGACTGTATATGGAATACTATAGAGCGTGTCGTAGCTGATACCAGCCACGTGGATCGGCCCGACTGGGTTACTGGTCTCGATCAGGTATTTCGTCTGGGACTTGCCGTAAAATTGAATGCCATTGAAAATCTGTCCTTTTGTGCTTATCAATAAAATATCCGAGTACAGACCGGCGCCGGCCTGGCTGTTTCCTGCAAATCTACTATTAGCAACAGTTGTTAGGTTAGTAGTGTATGGGTTGTTTGAAACAAACGCGAGGCCGTTCTGTTGGTTGCTGTCAAATGACATGTTCTGAAGGGTTGCCGGTTGACCGCCTATATTATAGATATAAACGCCAATCTGATTTCCATAAATAGCGCCCTCGTCAACTCGAAAGTTACCAGAATTATTCAGGTACAATCCATATCCCACATTTGAGCCGATCTGTATCTGGTCAAACTGATGATCTCCACTGTTGTAAACGGTAAGACCATTACCACCATTGTGTACCGATGTTAGGTTTCGTGCCCAGACTTCATTGCGGTCAAACCCGATATAGATGCCATCTCCAGCGGCATTGTTGACAATGACGTTGTCCAGGTTGAGGCCGAGGCCATAAGTCTGGTAGTCAAATCTGATCGTGGTGCCGGATGGAACATCGCCCAGGACGCTGGCACTGATCGTGACGGAACCGGAGCCGACAGCGGTAACGGTCGCGCCGCCTGGGATGTTCGTGCCGCTCACCAAATAGCCGACCTGCACGCCAGTCGCAGGAACTGATGCGAACGACAGCGTGTTGCCAGAAGGGGAGTCCGCGCTGGTGGTCAACAGCGCCCCGCCGTCGGTTGCCACCAGTGCCCGGCCGGACGTATTGGACCAGTTTGACCCGCGAATTGTCATGTCGCGCAGCCACGGATTCCCGCCGGAGGACGTTGGCGGTATCGTCAGAAAGTCCGCGTTGGCGCCGGCGGCCAGCGCCAGTATTGTCCCGTACATGCTGTCGCCACGCACGTCCCATGGCGTGGCAGGCAGCGTTATAGGAGCCGAAATGAATAACCCGGCGGGAATACGTCCACGGCGCCCACTGCTACTGACGGCGTTCCAGAATGCCGTGAGGGCCACGGAATTGTCCGCTAAGGCCGACCTCGCGCCAAACCAGGCGGCGTTGTAGTCGGCGTTGCCGGTGTCACGCAGCCATCGTCCGGCGCCGACGTTGCCGGTTTGGTTGACTGCCAGCGCATTGTCTGCGGGCGCCGTGCTGGTTGGAGAGCACTGGAACAGGCCGCCGCCGCCGTCGCCCGCCACCGCGTATGCCTGCACGTAAACCGCACTCGTCGCCGACATGCAGGCATAGGATTGCAGCGCCGCAATGGACGCGACGGATGGCAGGATTGGCTGCGCCCCTGACAGGTTGGCGCCGCTGACCGTGCCACCGGTGATCGCCACCGAGGTGGCGGATTGCGTGGCAATGGAGCCGAGGCCGAGGTTCGTCCGGGCCGCGGCTGCACTGGCAAGATCGGACAGGTTGTTCGCGGTCCGCGCAGCGCCGGTAATGCGGCTGTCGTTGCCCTGCGCCGCGGTGTTCGCCGCGGTGCCGTAGGTAACGCTGATCGCGCCGGATGTGTTGCTGATCGTCGTGCCGTCCGGCCTGACGCCGCCGAGGGCCGAGGACGTGGCGGCCGGCAGCGTGTATGCGCCCGGGTTCGCGCTGATCGTGCCGCTGTTGCAGGTGATATTCGCCCCGCACGCCACCGCTCCGGTGAAGCCGCCAAGCGATGTCACGCCGCTGTTGCTGATCGTGCCGCCGCTTTCCGTCAGACCGGCC